>NZ_JBEEAC010000041.1:0-57986 GCF_040120695.1 Plantactinospora sp. B6F1
ACGGGGGGGGTCGGCTCGATTGCGGCGCGCCGACCCGCCGCCCAGGAGTGCGCCCGTGGGCCACCCGTTGCCGGCCGACCGGGACGTCGCCCGCACTCGACGCGGGGGGCCGGGACGAAACCCGGTTGCCGGTGATCCCGTGGGGTTCCAGGCTGGGCGGATGCTGACTCCGCCCGACGACCTTCCCGAGGACGTGCTCCGATCCGTGCTGGTTCGGGAGTGGGGGCTGGGGATCGGCTCGCTGGAGTACCGCCCGGTGGGGCGGGGCAGCCACCACTGGGAGGTCAGCCTCCCCGAGGGCGGCCGGCGGTTCGTCTCCGTCGACGACCTCGGCACCAGGCGGCTCAGCCTGGACGATCCGCTCGACGCGGCGTACGCCCGGCTGCGGGCCGCGCTCGGCACCGCCGGGCGACTGCGGGAGCAGGGCTGCGGGTTCGTGGTGGCGCCGATCCCGACCCGCGACGGTGAGCCGGTGGTCCGGACGGGGGACCGGTTCGCCGTCGCGATCTACCCGTACGTCGCCGGGGAGAGCTTCCGGTGGGGCGAGTGGGCCTCCCCCGCGCACCGTCGGGGCGTACTCGATCGGGTGATCGCGGTGCACGCGGCGCCGGTGGCGGCCCGCGACCGTGCCTCGGTCGACGACTTCACCGTCCCGCACCGGGACGAGTTGGAGCTCGGCCTGGCTGGCACCGGAAAGGTCCCCGACACCGGCCCGTACGCCCGCCTCGCCGCCCGGCTGCTCGTCGAGTACGCGGCACCGGTACGCCGGCTGCTCGCCCGGCACGGCGAACTCGTGCGGGCGGCCCGGGCCCGGCCGGCCCGGATGGTGCTCACCCACGGTGAGCCGCATCCCGGCAACACCATGCGGATCCGCGAGGGCGGCTGGCTGCTGATCGACTGGGACACCGTCCGGATCGCCCCGCCCGAGCGCGACCTCTGGCTGATGGAGCCCGGTGACGGGTCGGTGCTCGCCGCCTATGCCGAGGCCACCGGCGTGACGCCGCTGCCGGAGATGCTGGAGCTGTATCGCAGCTGGTGGCACCTTGCCGACGTGGCCGAGGAGACGAGCCGGTTCCGGGCCCCGCACACCGGGACCGAGGACGACGACGAGTCGTTCGCGATCCTCCGCTCCGTGCTGGAGCACATCGGCACCCTGCCGGCCACCCGGGTCTGAACCGCGAAGACGGCCCGACCGGAGCCTGCCGCCGCGCTACTGCGCCACTGCTCCCCCACGCCACGCTGGTCCCGGGCCGACCGTGGCGCCGAATATCCGGCGGCACCCGGCGGCTGTTGTTCCTAGGCTGGGCCGGTGCGGACACGACGGCGGACGAGGCTCGGGGCTCGGCGGCGCAAGAAGCTCGGCAAGCGGCTCGCCGACGCGGTGCTCGGGGAGGACGTGCCCCTGGTGGTCGCGCTGCTGGCCGCCGGTGCCGACCCGGACGCGGCGACCCCGGCCGGCAGCACTCCGCTGTACCGGGCGTCCGTGCAGGGCCTGACCCCCATCGTCCGGCTGCTGCTGGCCGCCGGGGCGGCGCCGGACACCGAGAGCGGGCAGGGCGACGAGGGCCTCCCGTTGACCGGTGCGGCGGCCTGGGGTCACACCGAGGTGGTGCGTGTCCTGCTGGCGTACGGCGCCGATCCGGGCCGTCGGGAGGATTCCGGTACCGGTGCCACCGCCCTGGACTGGGCGGTCCGCGGTGGTCACCGGGAGACCGCCGAAGTCCTCCGGGCGGCTACCGGAGCTGGCAGGCCCGACCGTTCACCGTGCAGCTGATCGGCCGCTCGTCGTCACCCCAGCGTTCGAACTGGAACCGCAGCGGATCGGAGCGCCCGGCGGCCAGCGGTGCCCCGCTCCGGAAGATCCATCGCCCGTCGGCACGGTCCACCGACGGCCGGGGTGCACCCTCGACCCAGAACCACCGCAGGTCGTTCACCTGGTTGTCGAACCGCAGCTCCACGGTCCAGGACTGCGCCGAGCCGGACTCGTTGCGGACCAGCACCTCGGCGATGAACGAGCCGCGGTGCTCGGCGAGTACCCGATAGCGGCCGGTCAGCGGCTCGGGCGACTTCGGTGCGGCGCCGGTCGGCCGGGGAGGCGGTGGGGTGGTACGCGTCGGCACCGCCCGGGACGTCCCCGGCTTGCCGCCGCCGTTCGGCCGCGCCGGGGTCGGCGTCGGGGTGCGGGAACCGGCCGACGGACCGCCCGCCGGGTCGGTAGCGGAGGCCTCCGGTGCCGGGGTCGAGCCCGGCGCGAACGGCCAGGCCGGCTCGGGTGCGCCGGCGGTGCGCCGGTCGCCGGTGAGGTATCCGGTGGCGAAGACGAAGAGCACGGTCATGACCAGGACGCCGGCCAGCACGACGATCCACGGCGCCGCCGCGAGGAACCGCGGCCGGGTCGGTTCGGGCACGTTCAGCAAGTCGGGACCCGCACCGCGATCTCGTCGCCGAGCCGTCGGCCGGCGGAGAGTTCGAGATCGTCGCCGCTCCAGAACCGTCCGGGGTCGTACCAGCTCGGTCGGCGGCCGGCCGGGAGCAGCCCCATCGCCTGGTAGGTCGCCGCGACCACCTCGGCGCAGTACGCCGTCTCCAGCGTGCTGTCACTCGGTCGGCGACGCACGGCGGGCGCCCGACCGCGCAACCACCGCCAGGCGAGCTGGGCGGTGGACGGGAAAGGCGTTCCGTCCAGGCAGGCGATGGTACGCAGCACCCCGTTCTCCATCTCGTCGTCGGCCGCCGGTTCGAGTTGCCGCAGCCAGCCGCGCTGACCGTACCGGATTCCCCAGACCCGGACGGCGTCGCGCAGGTCGTGCAACTGCACGCCCCGGTGGTGGTTGCCCGACCACATGTCCGGCAGCGACCGGCCGAGTTCGGCGTGCCACATTAACGGCGGCAGGTCCTCGATGACCACGGACATTCCGACATGGTTCACCGGACTGTTCGTGGTGAACTGGATCGCCCGATCCGGCACGCTCCGCCCCCGGAAGACCCAGACGTCGCCGGTACGGGTCAGCTCGACCGCCTCGTCGAGGCTGAGTTCGCTGCGCTCCTCGGCCATCGCTCCCACCTCGGTCCGCCCGTCCGCCCCGGGCAATGCCGACTACCCTAGGCGGATGCGTTGGTGGAAGGTAATCGGCGTGGCGAGTGTCGTCGGGGTGGCCGCCACCGGGGTGGTGCTGGCTCGGGCCGAGCGGCGCCGCCGGGCGTACACGCCGGAACAGATCCGCGACCGGCTGCGGGAGCGGCACGTGGCGGCGCTCGATGGTGCAACTTCCACCGGCAGTGGCCCGACCGCCGACCCGAACAAATCCCAAACCGCACAGTAGGTACGCCCACCGCCAGGCTGGTTGCGGGGAGCAAAGCGAATCAACATTATCGATAGATGGCGGGACCGCGCCCCGGGGCGGAACAGGCGGGCGGGCACCCGCCCGCGTCGGACCCACCCGAAATCGTCGGCTTCGGCGCGCTGAACGTCGACTACATCGCAAGCGCGTCGCGGCTCTCCCAACGGATGGCGGAACGGATCACCGAATCCGTCGCCCGGTTCGAGTGGAACCGCGAGGGGCCGGTCGACGAGGAGGTCATCAACGAGGCGATCGCGCACCTCGGGGTCGCGTCCCTCGGGTATTCGCTGGGTGGATCGGCCTGGCTCACCATCTTCGCCCTGGCCCAGATGGGGGTCAGCCTCCGGCTCGGCTACGTGGGCGTGGTAGGCCGGGTGGAGGCCCCCGGACTCTCGTTCATCAGGCAGATGGACGAGTTGAAGATCGACCGCCGCTGGGTCAGCCAACGGCCGGACCGGCTCAGCGGGCTCTGCCTGTCCTATATCGACGACACCGACCGGGTCATGCTCACCCATCCCGGCGCCAACTTCGAGATGTGCGAATTCATCCGGGAAAATCTCGACGCCTTGGCCGGCTATTTGGCCAGCGCCCGATACGTGCACGTCACGTCATTTCTGGACGAGAAGACCCCGGCGCGGGTCCTCGAGGTGCTGACCCAGGCCAAACGAATGAATCCGAAACTCTGCCTGAGCTTCGATCCCGGATTCGACTGGGCCGAACATCCCAGCTCGGCGGTCGAGGGAGTGCTGCGCCTCACCAACCTCCTCTTCGTGAATTACCGGGAGTTCAAGGCACTGGGCCGCTACGTCCACGGCGAGCCGGACGACCTGATCGCCGGGAAGGCGCTGGCCCGCTGTGGCCCGGGCTGCACCGCCTTCGTCACCAAGCGCTATGACGTGATCGAGGTGTTCCGTGCGGTGCCCGCCGGCGTGCTCGCCTCCCGGTTCCAGTTGCAGCGGCCGGTGCGGGAGACCGAGCTCGAGGACGCCACCGGGGCCGGCGACGTCTTCGCGGCGGGTGTGCTCTCCGCCCTGGCGTCCCGCCGGTTACAGATCGAGCTCGGTGCGTTCGTCGGGCTGAGTCTCGCCCGACACAAGGAACGCCACCGGGGAACGATCAGCGACCACCTCGGGCTGCCCGACCTCAGCAAGGGCTTCCTGCAGAAGACCGAGCGGCTCGGCGGGGGCGGACCGGGGCCGCCGGGCGTCTTCATCGCGCACGACGAACATCCGCAGTGGAGAGTGGTACGACGTTTCATCGAACAGAACTGTGGCCTGCCCACGTACGAGTTGAGCTCCTCCGACCTCGACGAACACAACCTGGCCGACCTCATGCGGCAGACCCTGGCCCGGTGCAGCTTCGCGGTATGTCTGCTCAGTGCCAAGGAGGGCGGTTCCGGCGGCCGGAGCCGGGCGGACCAGAACATCGTTCACCAGGCCGGCATCTTCCAGGGTCGCTACGGGTTCGGGCGAGTCGCGATACTGGCCGAAGAGGGCTGCGATACGTTTTCGAACATCGCGGGCCTGATCCGGATGGACTTCCCTCCCGGCCGGATCACCAGCACGTTCCTGGAACTGGAACGCATGTTGCGGCGCGAGGGCCTGATGCGGCGATGGGATGGCAGACGTGACAGATTCTCCAATTCGGATTGACGATCGTGCCAGCCTGGACGGTTTTGCCCTTGATGTGGTCGGGGTGGGTGCCCTGAATCTCGACTACCTCGTCACCGCTTCGGCCTCCGGCTCGTCCCGGCCGCTGACGGAACGGCTCTCCCGGCTGGTCGAACGGAACGGCCCACCGATGGAACCGGGTACCGAGCGAGCGGTCGACGCCGAGACGATCCACGCCGCCATCGAGGCCGCCGGCTTCGCCCGGCCGGAGACCCTGCTCGGGGGTACCTCGTTCAGTCTCGGCGGATCGGCCTTCAACGCGATCTTCGCGATCGCGCAGACCCAGGTCAATCTCCGACTCGGCTACGTCGGGGTGGCCGGCAGGGTACCGGTGATCGGGCTCTCCACGATGGCGCAGTTCGAGGCGCTCGGCATCGACCACCGGTTCGTCTTCCAGGACAGCGAGCACCTCTGCGGGATCTGCCTGTCGCTGGCCGAGGAGGGCGACCGGACCCTGCTCACCCACTCCGGCGCGAACGAGTACCTCGCGGACCATCTGGACCGGGAGTTCGACCGGGTGGTCGCGTACCTGGCCGGGGCCCGGGTGGTGCACCTCACCTCGTTCCTGGACGACCGGACCCCGGCCCGGCTGCTCCGGGTGCTACGCGCGGTCAAAAAGGCCGGTTCCGGCACCGCGATCTGCTTCGACCCGGGGCACGTCTGGAGCGCGGCGGCGAGCGCGGAGACCGAGGCGCTGCTGGGGCTGAGCGACTATCTGCTGGTCAACTACCGCGAGTTCCGGGAGCTCGGCCGGCACGTCGAGGGCGAGTCCGACGAGACGGTCGCCGCCCGGTTGGTCGCCCGGACCGCCGGTGGGCAGGGCGTGGTGGTGGTCAAGCTGCCCACCGGCATCTGGTCGTACCAGCGGGAGGACGGCAAGCTGGTCAGCGACTTCTACGCCCAGACGCAGGTCGCGCCGGTGGACATCAAGGACGCGACGGGTGCCGGCGACGTCTTCGCGGCGGGGCTGCTCACCGTGCTGACCAGCGACAGGTTGCAGGTCGAGCTCGGTTCGCTGCTCGGCATGCGGCTGGCCCGGCACAAGCTGCGGCACGTGGGCAGCGCCGGTCACGCGCAGTTCGCCGAGGTGACCAAGGAGTTCATCCGCTCGCTGGCCAGCGAGCGGCGCACCGCGGGGCTGCCCAACGGCGTCTTCATCGCGCACGGCGCGCATCCGGAGTGGCTCGCGGTGCAGCGCTTCATCGAGGAGCGGTTCGAGCTGCCGGTGTACTCCTTCGAGAGCGGGTCGTGGGGCGGGCGCCAGGTGACCGAGGCGCTCGCCGACTACCTCGAACGGTGCGGGTTCGCGATCTGTGTCCTGACCGCCGAGGATTTCACCGGGGACGGCCGACGGTTGGCCCGACAGAACGTGGTGCACGAGGTGGGGCTCTTCCAGGGGCGGCACGGCTTCGACCGGGTGATGGTGCTGGCCGAGGAGGGTTGCGACTTCGTGCCCCAGGCCGCGCAGCCGTACACGATCTCTTTTCCGCGCAACGGCATCAGCCGGACGTTCTACCAGCTCGACGAGATGATCCGAGCCCAGGGTTTCGGCGCGGTCGGGCCCTGACCAGGGAGTCCGGCGTCCCGCCATCCGGACGGGCTTGCGTAAATAACAAGACGGACGTACGGTTTTGTTAGGTGAAAAGAACCTTGGTAAGGGTTACCTGAGCCCGATCGGCAGGTATTGGGTAGGAAAGACTGCTGGGTACTGCGTCCGGTCGCCCGCCGGCCGGGAGGCCGACCGACCCGCCCCCGGACGCCGACCGCATGGGCCGGGACGAAGACAGCGTGAAGGAGTACGACGTGGCGAGCCTCGACACCTTCGGTGCGAAGAGCCAGCTACGCGTCGCAGACGCGAGCTACGAGATTTTCAGGATCAACACGGTACCCGGGCACGAGCGACTGCCGTACAGCCTGCGGATCCTGCTGGAGAACCTGCTCCGCACCGAGGACGGCGCGAACATCACCGCCGAACACATCCGGCAGCTCGGCGACTGGGATCCCGGCGCCGATCCGAGCGTGGAGATCCAGTTCACCCCGGCCCGGGTGCTGATGCAGGACTTCACCGGCGTGCCCTGCGTGGTCGACCTGGCCACCATGCGGGAGGCGATCCGCGAGCTGGGCGGCGACCCGACCAAGGTCAACCCGCTGGCCCCGGCCGAGCTGGTGATCGACCACTCGGTGATCGCCGACCTCTTCGGCCGGCCGGACGCCTTCGCCCGCAACGTCGACCTGGAGTACGGCCGCAACCGGGAGCGCTACCAGTTCCTCCGCTGGGGCCAGACCGCGTTCAACGAGTTCAGGGTCGTCCCGCCCGGCACCGGCATCGTGCACCAGGTCAACATCGAGTACCTGGCTCGGACGATCATGGAGCGCAACGGCCAGGCGTACCCGGACACCGTGGTCGGCACCGACTCGCACACCACCATGGTCAACGGGCTCGGCGTACTCGGCTGGGGCGTCGGCGGCATCGAGGCCGAGGCCGCGATGCTCGGCCAGCCGGTCAGCATGCTCATCCCCCGGGTCGTCGGCTTCAAGCTGCACGGCGAGATGCCGGCCGGCACCACCGCCACCGACCTGGTGCTGACCATCACCGAGATGCTGCGCCAGCACGGCGTGGTCGGCAAGTTCGTCGAGTTCTACGGTCCGGGCGTCAGCGCCGTGCCGCTGGCCAACCGGGCCACCATCGGCAACATGTCCCCGGAGTACGGCTCCACGGTCGCGATCTTCCCGATCGACGAGGAGACCGTCCACTACCTGCGGCTCACCGGCCGCTCCGAGCAGCAGGTCAGACTCGTCGAGGCGTACGCCAAGGAACAGGGCCTGTGGCACGACCCGGCCGCCGAACCCGACTACAGCGAGCGACTCGAACTCGACCTCGCCACCATCGAGCCGTCACTGGCCGGCCCGAAGCGCCCGCAGGACCGGGTGCCGCTGGGCAACGCCAAGACGCTGTTCCGGTCGGCGCTGGTCGACTACGTCGGCGACGGCGGTAACGGCCAGCGCGGCCCGGCCGACGAGGCGAGCGAGGAGTCCTTCCCGGCCAGCGACCCGCCGGCCAACGACGTCAACGACCCCGCCGACGCACCCCGCGACCTGGTCTCCGCCGCCACCGGGGCGAATGGCCGGGCCAGCAACCCGGTCCAGATCACCGGCGACGACGGTGTCGAATACGAGCTGGACCACGGCGCGGTGGTGATCGCCGCGATCACCTCCTGCACCAACACCTCCAACCCGCAGGTGATGATCGGCGCCGCGCTGCTGGCCCGGAACGCCGTCGACCGGGGGCTGTCCCGCAAGCCGTGGGTGAAGACCACCCTGGCCCCGGGCTCCAAGGTGGTGATGGACTACTACGAGCGGGCCGGCCTCACGCCCTACCTGGAGAAGCTCGGCTTCCACCTGGTGGGCTACGGCTGCACCACCTGCATCGGCAACTCCGGCCCGCTGCCCGACGAGGTCTCCGCGGCGGTGAACGAGCACGACCTGTCGGTCGTCTCGGTGCTGAGCGGCAACCGGAACTTCGAGGGCCGGATCAACCCGGACGTCAAGATGAACTACCTGGCGTCCCCGCCGCTGGTGGTGGCGTACGCGCTCGCCGGCACGATGGACATCGACCTGGCCAACGAGCCGATCGACACCGGCGCCGACGGAACACCGGTCTACCTGCGGGACATCTGGCCGAGCGCCGCCGAGATCGACGAGGTCATCGCGAGCGCGCTGCGCAGCGAGATGTTCACCAAGGACTACGCCGACGTCTTCGCCGGAGACGAGCAGTGGCGCTCGCTCCCCACCCCGGAGGGCGACACCTTCGCCTGGGACGAAGAGTCGACGTACGTGCGCAAGCCCCCGTACTTCGAGGGGATGGACCGGGAACCGGCGCCGGTGCAGGACATCTCCGGCGCCCGGGTGCTGGCCAAGCTCGGCGACTCGGTCACCACCGACCACATCTCGCCGGCCGGCTCGATCAAGCCCGACTCCCCCGCCGGCAGATACCTGGCGGAGCACGGCGTGGCCCGGCACGAGTTCAACTCGTACGGGTCGCGGCGCGGCAACCACGAGGTGATGATCCGGGGCACCTTCGCCAACATCCGGCTGCGCAATCAACTGCGTCTGCCGGGCGAGGGCGGGGCTGCGCTCCCCGAAGGCGGCTTCACCGTCAACCACCTGACCGGCGAGCAGACCTCGATCTACGACGCCTCGATGGCGTACCAGGAGGCGGGCATCCCGCTGGTGATCCTGGCCGGCACCGAGTACGGCTCCGGCTCGTCCCGGGACTGGGCGGCCAAGGGCACCATGTTGCTCGGGGTACGGGCGGTACTCGCCGAGTCGTTCGAGCGGATCCACCGGTCGAACCTGATCGGGATGGGCGTGCTGCCGTTGCAGTACCCGGCCGGCACCGACGCGGAGTCGCTGGGGCTGACCGGCACCGAGACGTTCTCGATCAGCGGGGTGACCGGGCTGAACGAGGGCCAGATCCCGCGCACCGTCCGGGTGACCACCGACACCGGGGTCGAGTTCGACGCGGTGCTCCGGATCGACACCCCCGGCGAGGCCGACTACTACCGGCACGGTGGCATCCTGCAGTACGTGCTGCGCAAGATGCTGGCCGCCTGACAACAGGCGCAGCACGCCACGGCACACCGCTGCGCTCAGCTCCGCGAGGCCGGGCCGGTCACCGGCGAGGGGTGGCCGGCCCGGCTCCGGTGACGGTCGGGCGGGCGGTCCCGTCGGTCGGTCACCGGTATCGTCGGTGCGGCGCGGGACGGCTCCGGTCCGTGCCGCCACCGGACACCCGACTGGAGGTCCCGCCATGCCGAAGATGTCGACCCGGCCGAGCAGTGTGCCGGCTCCGCTCGCCGCCGCACTGGCGGCGGATCCGGCCCGGCCGCTGCTCACCTACTACGACGACGCGACCGGGGAACGCGCCGAACTCTCCGCCGAGGAGCTGACCGAGTGGGTGGCCCGGACGGCGAACCTGCTGGTCCACGGGTGCGGGCTGGGCATCGGAGCCCGGGCCGCGGTGCTGCTTCCGCCGCACTGGCAGACCGCCGCCGTACTGCTCGGCACCTGGTCGGCCGGGGTGGCGGTGAGCTTCCACGGCGCCGCCACCGCCGGGCTGCCCCGGCTCGGCCCGGGCGTCGAGGAGCCGTTCGACGTCACGTACGCCGCGCTGGGCCGGATCGACGACTGGCTCGACCACGTGCCCGAGGCGGAGCACCGGTTCGTGCTCGGGTTCGCGCCCGACGCCGCCCCGCTGACCGAGCCGCCGACCGGCTACCGGGACTACCTCGCCGAGGTGCGCCGGCACGACGCCGACCCGCGGCCGTACGTGCCGCTCCGGGCCGACGACGCGGCCAGCGTCGACGGGACCAGCTACGCCGAGTGGGGCCGGCTGGCCTGGGCGCTGGCGACGGAGACCTTCGACCTGCGCCCCGGTGACCGGGTACTGGTCGACGCGGCCGCGCACGAGCACCCGGCGAAGTGGCTGCTGGCACCGCTGGCCGCCGGTGCCACGGTGGTGCTCTGCGCCAATCTCGACCCCGGCACGATCGAGCGGCGCAGCCGGGCGGAACGGGTCACCCGGGTGCTGTGAGCGCCCGCCTCCGGTTCAGCCGGTGGTGGAGGTGTCCGGCAGCAGGCTGGTCGCACCGGGCACGTAGGGGTCGAGCAGATGGGTGGCGAGCACGATCCGCTGCCACCGGCTGACCGGTACGCCGCTCGCCTCGGCCAGCCGCACCACCGCCCGCCAGTCCCGGGAGCAGCGGGCCCGGACCCGGCCGAGCAGCGACAGTAGCTCCGCGGCCGCCGTACCCGGGCCGGCCCGCCGGCGTGCCTCGGCGCCGTCGGCCAGCTCGGCAAGGGTCCGGTCCAGTTCGAGGTGCACCTCCGGGGTGGCCGCCTCCAGCCGGTCGGCCAGGGCGAACGCCTCCGACCGACCGTCCGGGGCCCGGCCCGCCGACCCGCCCAGGGTGTGCCGGTAGAGGCCGGCCCGAACGTCGTGGTTGCAGAGCACGGCCAGTTCCCGGAGCAGGTCGGCCGGCTCGTCGGCTGCGTGCACCAGGTTGAGCTGGTAGTTGACGCTGCCGACGTCGTAGCGGAGCTGACCGGGGCGGCAGCGGACCGGGTCGGCCGGCCCCTTGGCGGTGCTCAGCACCAGCGAGGCCGGCTCGGAACGGCCGGGCAGCGCCAGCAGCAGGAGCAGGCACTCGCACGCCGTGACGTAGAGGTCGGCGGCGTCTCGCCGGTCCCGACTGGCGGCGTTCAGACCGTACTGCCACAGCGCCCGTACGCCGTGCCGGTCGATGGTCACCGTCGCCGCCCAGACGATGCGGAAGCCGTACGCCAGCACCCAGTGCAGCACCGGGCCGAGCCGGCGGCTGACCACGGCGTCCGGCTTCAGCAGCAGCAGTGCGTGGTCGTGACAGAACTCCTCGATCCGGCCACCGCCGACGGCGAGCAGATCTTCGAAGCTCTCCCGGAAGTACGTGTCGACCGCGTAGAGGGATCGCTTCCGGGGAAGCGTCGACAGGAAGGCGGGGATCTCCTGGGCGCCGGGGGTGGCCATCGCCGGTCACTCACGCAGTTCCGCGGCTCGCCTGCCGACCTCTCCCGGGCTGAGCAACTCACCGTCGAGGACCACGCCGACGAAGCCGTCCAGCGGGATGTGCTCGAAGACCGGCGCGCCGAGGCGGGCGAAGACCGGCGCGGGAACCAGCTTCAGCGCGGTGGTGACGATCAGGGTGGGAAACTGCGCCGCCAGTTCCCGGGTGCCCCGGATGTTGAGCACGGTGTCCGGCCCGATCGCGTCGGCGCCGGCCAGCGCGACCGCCGGCTCGCCGGTACGCAGCGACTCCGGCAGCTGGGCCAGGATCTCCTTCACGATCGAACTGCTCGGCGCGTAGGTGACCGGCACCCCCTGCTCGCCGACCCAGGCGACCGCCGCCTTGACGGTGTTCTCCACCGCGTGGTCCAGTTCGGCCCGGATCCGGCGGAGCTCCTCGGCCGGCTCTGCCGACCGTACGGCGTTGGCGATGTGCCACATCGGTGCGTAGCCGGGCAGCCGGGTGGTCAGGAACGCCGTCGCCTCGGCCGCCGCGACGGGATCGTCGACCAGGTCGAGCAGACCCTGGATCACCAGCCGGGCAACTCCGGTGGCCCCGGCCGTGGTGACCGTGACGGCCTCGCGAAGCGGTGTCGGCAACGTAGCTTGGTCCATGATGCGGGCTCTTTCCGTTCCGGGTCTGGTCCCCTGAGGACAGGACTACCTTTCCGGCATCGAGGATCCCCGATCTGCGGGCATCCCGGCGCCGGGTCTGGTAGTTCATATCAAACGGACACCCCGGCCGGAGCCGAATGACCAAATAGCAGCGGCCGTCACCGGTCGACGACGCACGGTGCTCCCTGCCGCACCGTGCGGACACCGCAGCCCTCCGCTCACCCACCCGGATGCCGGGCGGCACCTTCGACGCTGTGTCAGGATCCTGGTCATGGACGACAGGACGATTCTGAGCCGGATCACCGAGCTGGTCGACGAGGAGCGCCGGCTCCGCGACCACGCCCAGCAGGTGGAGAACTCGACCGATGAGGACCGGGACCGGCTCCGGGAGTTGGAGGAGTCGCTCGACCAGTGCTGGGACCTGCTACGTCGGCGCCGGGCCGCCCGGCAGGCCGGCAGCGACCCGGACACCGCCGGAACCCGCAGCGTGAACGAGGTCGAGAAGTACCTGCAGTGAGGCTCTAACGCACCCCCGCCTCCCGGAGCAGTTGCTCGGTCAGTACGCCCGGGTCGACCAGCTCACCGGGGAGTCCCCGCGCCGCGAACCAGGCGGCCACCACCCGTACGTCCCGGGCCAGGAACTCCCGTCCGCTCGGGTTGGCCACCACGTCCACGACCTGCGGCAGGTCGATCAGCACCAGCCGGTCGGCCTGCACCAGCAGGTTGTACGGCGAGAGGTCACCGTGTGCCAGCCCGGCCCGGGCCAACCCGACCAGCGCGTCGACGAGTTGCTCCCAGAGCCGGCGCAGCAGCACCGGATCGGGTCGGAGCTGGGCCAACCGCGGCGCCGCCTGCCCCTGCGCCTGGTCGCCGACGAACTCGAGCATCAGCTCCGTCCCGATCAACTGCACCGGGTACGGCACGGCGATGTTGCCCAGTTCCCGCCCCACCTGCCAGAGCCGGGTCAGCGCGGCGAACTCGGCGGCGGCCCACTGACCGGCGATCATCTGCCGGCCGAACGCGGTGCGTCCCTCCATCGCCCGGTTCTCCCGGGACCGGCGTACCCGCCGCCCCTCCAGATAGCCGGCGTCCCGGTGGAAGAGTCGATGCTCTGGATCGCGGTAGCGCTTGGCGGCGAGCAGGCAGTTCCGGTCACCGCCCGGCACGGCCCGGCGGACCAGGTGCACGTCCGCCTCCTTGCCGGTCTTCAGCACGCCCAGCTCGGTGTCGACGGCGGCCAGTTCGGTGACCAGCCAGTCGGGGTGCGGCTCCGGTCCGTGCACCGCCTGGTCCCAGGTCGACCAGCGGTCACCGACCTCCGGGGTGTCGGTGTCGGCGTTGGTGTCGAACGCGGCCGCCGTGGCGTGCCGGTTCCGTTTCAGGAAGCGCGGTTCGTCGTCGTCGAACCGGCGGGTGGCGCGACCGCCACGGGAGCGGGCCGCACCGGGGTGGTCGTCATAATCGCGTGGCACTGGAGGAATCCTCTGGTCGAGTCGGAAGAAGACGGCAGGAAACGCAGCACAACGACAGCCACGGTCACCCCTCCTTCCACTCGGCCGGGCACCGCCCGGAATGCGATATGACCCGGAGAGACCAGGCAGGGTCCTCCGTCGCGCAATGCTCGCCGGCCCGGGAGCGGCGGTCAACCGAATTACCGACCGGGCCGCCGGTCAGGTTTGCCCGTCGTGCCCCGGTCAGGTTTGCCAACCGTGCCGCCGGTCGGGTTTGCCAAATGTGCCGCCGGTCAGGATCGGCGACCCAGCCGCCGGTCAGGAGGCGAGCACCGCCGCGACGGCGGCGATCAGCCCGTCCACGGTTTTCGTCGGGGCGTACCGGCGCTCCATCCAGCGGCGGCCCCGGTGCAGCCAGACGCTGGGCAGCCCGACCGCGGCGGCGCCGCCGATGTCGGCCTCCGGGCTGTCCCCGATCATCCAGGCACCACGCAGCCGCATCCGGACCCGTTCGGCGGCGAGCGCGAAGATCCGGGGATTCGGCTTGCTCACCCCGACCTCCTCGGAGATCACCCAGTCGGCCAGGTAGCGGTCCAGGCCGGTACGCCTGATCTTCATCTCCTGTAGCCGCTCGGTGCCGTTGGTGACCGCCACCGGCACCCAGCCGGCGTCGTCGGCGATACGCAGCGCACAGGCGATCAGCGGATCGAGCCTGGTGTATTCCACAACTCCCTCGTGCAGCGCCTCGACCAGGTCGATGGAGGGGATCCGGAGGCGGTACCGGTCACGGATCGCGTCGGCCACGTCCCAGCGGTTCGTCAGGCCGTCGGCGTCCACCGAGAGGAGCCAGTCGATGTCGCTCTCGGGCGCTCCGATTTCGGCCAGGAACCCCTGCGCCCACGTCCGGAACGGACCCGCCCGGTCGAGCAGAGTGTTGTCCAGATCGAGGAGCAACAGCGGCACTTGCGCACAGTACGGGACGCACCCGGTCGGACAACAGTCCCAGCATGCAAACAACCCGGTTGCCGGAGCTGACGACAGGCGTTCAACCGGTCAACCTGGCCCGTACCCCACCCGGCCCGGGCAGCCGGTCGGCGAGCATCCGGTGCGCGTCGCGTACCCGGTGCAGTTCGGTCGGGTCGAGCCGGGCGACGACGACGGCCGCACCGCGGTCCCCGGCCCGGCGCAGTACCGCGCCCTCGGGGTCGTAGATCGCCGCGCCGCCGTTGAACCGCCACGGCGCCGCGCCGTCGACCGCGTTGGCGAAGACCACGTACATGGTGTTGTCCAGGGCGCGGGCCCGGTAGTAGAGGTCACGGCGGTGTTCGGAGCCGACCAGGTAAGCGCTCGGGCAGAGGTAGCCGTGCGCCCCGTCGGCCGCCGCCGCCCGACCGTGCTCGGGAAAGCAGCCGTCGTAGCAGACCCCGAGACCGAGCCGCCAACCGTCGACCAGCAGGGTCGCGCCGCAGCCTCCGGGCGTGAACAGCGCGTTCTCGTCCGGGCCCCACAGGTGCTGCTTGGCGTATCCGGCGTCGATCCGACCCTCGCCGTCGACCACCAGCGCCGAACAGGTTCGCCGGCCGTCCGGGTGCCGGACCGCCGCGCCGACCACGATCACCACCCGGCGGTCCCGGGCGACCGTACGCAGCGGGTTCAGCCGGGAGTCCGCGACCAGTCCCCCGTCGTCGGCGGCCACGTCGGTGCCGGCGGGGTCGCCGGCCAGGGTCGGTGGATGGTACGCGGGCAGGAACAGCTCCGGGAGTACGACGACCCGGGCACCGTCGTCGGCGGCCCGCGCCACCAGCCGGGCGGCCGAAGCCGCGTTCCCGGCCACGTCCCCGGGTTCCGGTTCGGCCTGGATCGCGGCGACCGGCAGTGCAGCGGCCGGCGGTCCGGCGATGGTCTGCGTCACGGCCGCGATGATAGCCGCCGACCGCCCCGGGCACGCCGGCTCGGAGTGGCGACCCAAGACGTACGTACGGATTGCATACCGGGTCGCCGCCTGGCACCATCGGATGGTGCCCAGGGTAAGTCAGGACCAGCTCGACGCCCGCCGACAGGAGATTCTCGGCGCGGCACGGGCCTGCTTCGCCCGGCACGGCTACGAGGGCGCCACCGTGCGCCGGCTCGAAGAGGCGACCGGCCTCTCCCGGGGAGCGATCTTCCACCACTTCCGGGACAAGGACTCGCTCTTCCTGGCGGTCGCCGAGGACGACGCCGCCGCCATGGTCGCCACGGTGGCCCGCAACGGTCTGGTGCAGGTCATGCGCGACCTGCTGGCCAACGCCACCTCACCGGACACCACCGGCTGGCTCGGCAGCCAGCTCGAGGTGTCCCGGCGACTGCGCACCGACCCGGAGTTCGCGAAACGCTGGGCGGAGCGTTCGGCCAGCCTCGCCGAGGCCACCCGGGGGCGGCTGGCCCGGCAGCGGGACGCCGGGGTGCTGCGCGACGACGTACCGATCGAGACGCTGGCCCGGTTCCTGGAGTTGGCCTACGACGGTCTGGTGGTGCAGCTGGCGATGGCCCGGCCCGCCGACGACCTCGGCCCGGTGTTGGACCTGGTCGAGGAGGCGGTCCGCCGCCCGGGCGGCTGAGCGCGGCCAACCAAGCGGGCTGAGCGCGGCCAGCCAAGCGGCCTGAGCCCGGCCAGCCGGGCGGCCTGAGCACGGCCAACGGTCGCGCCCGTGCGGTCGCGGGTCGCCCGTGGGAGGTTTGCCGAACCGCGACGAAGCCGGTTGGCGCAACCGATCCACAATGGTGGCAGTCCCACTCCCGTACCCCAGGAGTCACCCCCGATGGATGTGCTGACGACGCAGGCCGCGACCTGGGGCGTACCCGGGCCGATCTTCCTCACCCTCTACCTCACGACCGCCGGGCTGGTCCTGCTCGGCACCCTGCTCCACCGGCTGGTCGGGTTCGCCGGGCGCCGCCCCTCCGGGGCCGAGCCGCCGCATCCCATCCCGCTCGCCTGGTTGGCCGGCGGTGACCGGCTGGCCGTGCACGCCACGCTCGGCGGGCTGCGCGCCGCCGGGGCCGTCGGCGCGACACCACAGCGCCGGCTGGATCGGACCGGGCCGCTGCCGGTGCCGGCCACACCGATGGAGGCCGCCGTGCACCAGGCGGCCGCACAGGGTGTACCCGGACGGAGCCTCGGCAACGACCCGCAGGTCCTCGTGGCGCTCGCCGGCCTCCGGGACGGCCTGGTCCGGAGCGGTCTGGCGCCGCCACCGTCGGCCCGGTCGATCGCCCGGCTCGGCCCGGTACTGCTGCTGGCCCTGGTGGCGGTCGGCCTGGTCCGGCTCTTCGCCGGAGTGGCCGGCGGCCAGCCGGTGGGCTACCTGGGGCTGAGCCTGCTGGTGCTCGGCCCTACCGCCGTGGTGCTGCTGGGCGCGGTCCCCCGCCGGACCCGGGCCGCGAACGCGCTGCTGCGCGACCTGCGCCGGCAGCACCAGCACCTCGCACCGCGGCAGTCGCCGGCCTACGCCACCTACGGCGCCGCCGGCGCCGCGTTGGGGATCGCGCTGTTCGGCACGGCCGCGCTGGTCGCCTTCGACCCGGCGTTCGCGGCCGAGGCGGAGGTGCAGCGCGCGATGAGCGGATCGGCGGTGGGCGGCAGCGGCTGGTCGTCCGGCGGCGGCTCCGGCGGCGCGGACAGCTCGGGCTGCGGCGGCGGATCCGGGGGCGGATGCGGCGGTGGATGCGGGGGCGGATGCGGCGGATGACGAGCGCGGACGCTGTGCCAGGGCCGGAGCAGGGCGGATACGGCGTCGGGATCGGCTGGCGACCCGAGATCGCCGGCTTCGTCGCGGAGCTGCCCGGCCTGCGCTTCGTCGAGGTGATCGCCGAGTCGATACCGGCCGCCGGGCTGCCGCCGGGCCTCGCCGAGTTGCGCCGCCGGGGCGTGGCGGTGATACCGCACGGGGTACGGCTCTCCCTCGGCGGTGCCGATCCGGTCGAGCCGGCCCGGGTACGCCAGTTCGCCCGGGCCGCCGAGTTGCTGGACGCGCCGCTGGCCAGTGAGCACATCGCCTTCGTCCGGGCTGGCGGGATCGAGGCGGGGCACCTGCTCCCGTTGCCGCGGACCCGGGAGGCGGTCGACGCGGTGGTCGGCAACGTCGCCCGGGTACGCGCCGAACTCTCCGTACCGCTGGCCCTGGAGCCGATCGCCGCCATCTTCGACTGGCCGGACGATGAGCTGGACGAGGCGGATTTCCTCACCGAGATCCTCGACCGCACCGGCGCACTGCTGCTGCTGGACGTCGCCAACGTCTACGCCAACGCCCGCAACCGTGGCGCGGACCCGCTCGACCTGCTCGACCGGCTGCCGCTGGAGCGGGTCGGCTACGTGCACGTCGCCGGCGGAGCGGCCAACGACGGGATCTACCACGACACGCACACCGACCCGGTGCCGCCGGAGGTACTCGACCTGGTCGCCGAGCTCTGTGCCCGGCACCGGCCGCCGGCACTGCTGCTGGAGCGCGACGGGCACTTCCCACCGGCCGCCGTGCTCCGCGCCGAACTCGACGCCATCGCCGCCGCCGCCGGCTACCCGACGGTGACCTGAGATGGACACCGATCCGGACCGGGCCCGGCCGGGACGCCGGCTGACCGGCGGTGAGCTGAGATGGACGGCGGTGAGCTGAGATGACCGACGAGATCCGGACCGGGGCGGGCCCGGCCCGGACGCTGGCTGACCGGCAGGCCGCGCTGGTGGCCGCCCTGGTGGCCGGGGCACCGCTGCCCCCGGGGTTCGACGCCCGGCTGGTCGCGGTGGCCCGCTCGGCGCTGCTGCACAAGCGGGCCGGCGAGGTCGCCCGGCACTGGCCGCTGCTCGCCGCCGGGCACGGCCGGCGCTGGCCGGCCGTCTTCGCCGCCTGGGCGGCCGGTCGTCCGACCTCCGGCTCGATCCGGGACGGCTGGGATCTGGCCCGGCACCTGGCCGCCGACGGGGCGCTGCCGTGGCGGGCCGCCGAGGAACTCGCCGCCCGGGAGGCCGGCTGGCGGTACGACGGCCGCACGCCCCCGCGCCGGCGCCGGCGCCCGGCGCTACGCCGGACCGGGACCGTACTGGTGGTACAGGTCGCCGGCCGGGTACGGATGTGGAACGTCCCCGGCGTCGCCAACCCGAAGATCGGCTCGCCGCCGCCCGGGTCATAGGATCTCGGCCATGGACCTCGGACTCGCCGATCGGGTGTACGTGCTCACCGGCGCATCGAAGGGACTCGGCCTCGCCACCGCGCGCGCCCTGGTGGCCGACGGCGCCCGGGTGGTGATCTCGGCCCGGAATCGCGACCAGGTGGCCGAGGCGGCAGGACTGCTCGGCCCGGAGGACCGGGTGGTCGGGCTCGCCGCCGACCTGGCCGCCCCGGACACCGCGACCCGCCTGGTCGACACCGCCGTGCAGCGGTTCGGTCGGCTCGACGGCGGGCTCGTCTCGGTCGGCGGACCGCCACCGGGCAGCGCCGCCCAGGCCACCGACGCGCAGTGGCGGGATTCCTTCGAGACCGTCTTCCTCGGCACGGTCCGGGTGGCCCGGACGATCGCGGCGGCACTGCCCGCCGGTGGCGCGCTCGGCCTGGTGCTCTCCAGCTCGGTGCGGGCGCCGATCCCCGGGCTCGGCATCTCGAACGGGCTCCGGCCGGGATTGGCCGGGGTGGCCAAGGACATGGCCGACGAGTACGGCCCGCGCGGCGTACGGGTGCTGAGCCTGCTGCCGGGCCGGATCCTCACCGACCGAAACCGGGCCCTCTTCGCGGCCAGTGGCGACCCGGAGCGGGCCCGGGCCGAGGCGGAGGAGGCGATACCGCTGCGCCGGCTCGGCGACCCGGACGAGTTCGGCCGGGTCGCCGCCTTCGTGCTCTCCCCCGCCGCCAGCTACCTGACCGGGGTCACCCTGCCGGTCGACGGCGGCGCGCTGCGCAGCCTCTGAGCCGGTCTCGGCGTCCCGGGCCGGGCCGCGCACGCTGTTCGGCCGCTCCCGGCGTCCCGGCTCGGGCGCTGGCCCGGATAGAGTTGCCATCCGTTGTCATGGAGGTGGGGGCCATCGGACTCATCAGCATGATCGTGCTCGCCGTCGGCGGGCTCTGCTGCCTGGCGCTGGTCGCCGTGCTGGTGGTGGTGCTCCTGGCGACCCGGAACAACGGCCGGCCGTGACGGCGGCGCCGCGGTCCAGGCCCCGGCCGACCCCGGCCGAGGTCGCTGCGGCGGCCGACCGGTTGCTCCCCGACCTGATCGCCCCGGGCCTGGACGTACTCTTCTGCGGCATCAACCCGGGTCTCTACTCGGCCGCGACCGGCTGGCACTTCGCCCGACCCGGCAACCGGTTCTGGCCCGCGCTGTACCGGGGCGGGTTCACGTCACGCCTGGTCGATCCGGCCGACCAGGCCGAACTGCTCGGCTACGGGCTGGGCCTCACCAATCTGGCGGCCCGGGCCAGCGCCCGGGCCGACGAGCTGACCCGGGACGAACTGGTCGAGGGCGGACGGCTGCTGGTCGGCAAGGTCCGGCGGTACCGGCCGCGCTGGGTGGCTCTGCTGGGGGTGACGGCGTACCGGACGGCATTCGGACGGCGTACGGCGAAGATCGGACGGCAGCCGGAGACGCTCGGCGGGGCACACCTGTGGGTGCTGCCGAACCCGAGCGGGCTGAACGCACACTTCACCGGTGCGGCGCTGGCCGCCGAGTTCGCGGCGCTGCGGGCGGCGGTCCGCCAGGAGGTGGGTCAGACCGGGTCGTAGTCGGGGCGCGGCATCGTGACCACCGGCTCCGGGCCGACCGCGTCGGCGTACGGGGCCGGGGAGTCGGCGACGGCGAACTGGGTCCGGTACAACTCGGCGTAGAGGCCGCCGACGGCGACCAGTTCGTCGTGCCGGCCCCGTTCGACGATCCGTCCGCGGTCGAGTACCAGGATCTGGTCGGCCTCCCGAACTGTCGAGAGCCGGTGCGCGATGACCAGCGCCGTACGCCCGCTCAGCGCCACCGACAGCGCCCGCTGCACCGCCGCCTCGGACTCGGAGTCGAGGTGTGCGGTGGCCTCGTCGAGGATCACGATCGACGGGGCCTTGAGCAGCAGACGGGCGATGGCGATCCGCTGCTTCTCGCCGCCGGAGAACCGGTAGCCGCGCTCGCCGACCATCGTGTCGAGCCCGTCCGGCAGCGAGCGGACCAACTCCTCCACCTGGGCGCCGCGCAGGGCCGCCCAGAGTTCCTCGTCGGTCGCGTCGGGCTTGGCGTAGCGCAGGTTCTCGGCGATCGTCTCGTGGAACAGGTGCGAGTCCTGGGTCACCACCCCGATGGTGTCGCGCAGCGAGTCGAGGGTGGCGTCCCGGACGTCGATGCCGCCGACCCGGACCGCGCCGTCGGTCACGTCGTAGATCCGGGAGACCAGCATCGAGGTGGTGGACTTGCCGGCACCGGAGGGGCCGACCAGCGCCACCATCTGGCCCGGCTCGACGGTGAACGAGACGCCGCGCAGCACGGGCTCGTTGACCGTCCGGTCCAGCGTGGCGACCTCCTCCAGCGAGGCGAGCGACACCTCGGCGGCGGTCGGATAGCGGAACCGTACGTCGGAGAACTCCAGCCGCCCGGTGCCGCGCGGGATCTCGACCGCGCCCGGCTTCTCGGCGATCGACGGGGCCAGGTCGAGCACCTCGAAGACCCGGTCGAAGGAGACCAGCGCGCTCATCACGTCCACCCGGACGTTCGACAGTGCGGTCAGCGGTCCGTAGAGGCGGGTGAGCAGCAGCGCGAGCGTCACCACCGTGCCGGCGCTGACCTCGCCCCGGACGGCGAGCCAGCCGCCGAGCCCGTAGGTCAGGGCCTGGGCCAGCGCGGCCACCAGCAGCATCGCCACGAAGAAGGTGCGGGAGTACATCGCGGACTGGATGCCGATGTCACGGACCCGCTCGGCCCGGTCGCCGAAGCGCCGTGCCTCGACCTCCGGCCGGGCGAAGAGCTTGACCAGCAGCGCGCCGGCCACCCCGAACCGCTCGGTCATGGTGGCGTTCATCTTGGCGTCGAGGTCGTACGACTCCCGGGTGATCTCCGCCAGCCGGCGGCCGACCCGGCGGGCCGGGATGATGAAGATCGGCAGCAGCACCAGGGAGAGCGCGGTGATCTGCCAGGAGAGCGTGAACATCACCGCGGCGGTCAGCACGAGCTGGATGATGTTGCTGACCACCCCGGAGAGGGTGCTGGTGAAGGCCCGCTGCGCGCCGGTCACGTCGTTGTTGATCCGGCTGACCAGCGCACCGGTCTGGGTGCGGGTGAAGAACTGCAACGGCATCCGCTGGACGTGGTCGTAGACCCGGGTCCGCAGGTCGAGGATGATCCCCTCGCCGATCCGCGCCGAGTACCAGCGCTGGGCCAGCGAGAGCAGTGCGTCCAGCACCGCCAGGCCGGCGATCACCAGGGCCAGCCGGACGACCACGCCGCCCGCGTCGGCGCCGCCCCCCGAGATCGCGTTGATCACGTCACCGGCGAGGACCGGGGTCGCCACCCCGATGACCGCGGCGAAGATCACCGTGACCAGGAACACCACGATGTCGCGCCGGTAGGGTCGGGCGAACTCGACCACCCGCCGGACGCTGCGCCGACTCACCCGGTGTGCGGTCACCTCGTCGCGGTTGCGCAACGAGCGCAGCATGTTCCAACCGCCCATGCTGGCACCGGCACCCATCGGGTTCACCACGCGCGACCTCCCCGTCGTCCTCGACGACCACCGCCGTCGAAGACGACCACGACCGTCCTCGACGACTACGACAACCGGAGCGGTGGCGCGATTCTTCCCGAATCGCCCGTTGATCACACCGCGCCGGATGATCAAGCACGCCGTCGACGGGTCAGCCTATTCGCCGGCTCCGACAAGATCACGGATGCGCCGGACCTGTGCCTCGCGCTCGGCCCGCTGCTGCTCCGCCGGGGAGCGCCCGGATGCGCCGGCCAGCAACGCCTTGATCTCCACCACCGCGTCCCGGCTGCCACTCAGGATCGCCGCGGTCAGGTCCCCGACCGCCGCGTCGAGGTCCTCCGGCGGCACGACCACGGTGGCCAGGCCGAGCCGTGCGGCCTCGGCCGCGTCGATCCGCCGGCCGGTCACGCAGATCTCCAGGGCCCGGGCGTAACCGACCAGGTCCACCAGCCGCTTGGTGCCGGCGAGATCGGGGACCAGGCCGAGGGTGACCTCGGCCATCGCGAAGGTGGCGTCGGAGGCCAGCACCCGCAGGTCGCAGGCGAGCCCGAGTTGGAAACCGGCCCCGATGGCGTGACCCTGCACCGCCGCGACCGAGACCAGGTCGGGTCGGTGCAGCCAGGTGAAAGCGGCCTGGAAGCCGGCGATCCGCTCGGCACACTCCTCGGGCGGCAACGTGGCCATCTCGGCCAGCGAGTTCTCCGCCCCCGACCGATCTGTCGCCACTGAGAGGTCGAGCCCGGCGGAGAAGGCTCGACCCTCGCCCCGTACCACCACGACGCGTACGTCACCCGGGAGGTCCCGGGAGAAGTCCCGCATCGCCCGCCACATCTGTGGGGTCTGTGCGTTGAGTACGTCGGGCCGGCACAACGTCACTGTCGCGACCGGCCCGTCGCAGTTGAGTCGTACGCCGACGGTCACGCACAAGTCCGCAGGCGTACGGGTCCGGACCAGGCTGCTGAACGGATCACGCCTTCTTCCGACGACGCGCTCCGCCACGCTGACGAAGCTGTACACCAGACTCGGTGAGCACCCGGTGGATGAACCCGTAGGAACGGCCGGTCGAGGCCGCCAGGGCGCGGATGCTTTCGCCGGAGGTATACCGCTTGACCAGGTCCTTGGCGAGCGTCTGGCGCTCGGCTCCGACGATCCGGCGACCCTTCTCAGTGCTGGTGGCTGTGCCAGTGGCTGCCATGTTGATTCCTCACGTCCCAGACTGTGCGGTTCGATACGGTCCCACCTATTAGACCGCCTCGAACGATCATGCGCTAGATATCAACTCTTCGCCAACCGACACGCACAGCAGTGTCAGTTTCCCGATTCAGTGATTGCGCCGCTGCCACCGTCCACACCCACCTGCCGGACCGGCACCGCACGTCAGCAGGGATTTCGAGTGGCAGCCCACCAAAGGTGAGGCTGACTCACATGGTTTCCGGCCGCCTGGTCGGGTTTCCTTCCACGTCACGGGAGCTTCGCCTCATCATCCGGCGAGTTTCGTTCCGCCGACGTCAAGTTTCGGCTCGCCTACCGGAGAGTTCCGTTCCCGGCTCGGATTCCCGGGGAGGGAATCCGCAAAATGGGAGTTCCGGTCCGCACGGTCTCGTCTGTGCCGGCCACCGGCAAGCGCGAGACATTGTCGTACTGACCGTCCTCATCGTCCGCTCTTCGGGGGCGGGAAGTTGCCGATCCGGCAGATCGTCGACGGTCAGTACGCGGATTCCCCGGCCCGCTCGGCGGCCGGACCGCCGCTAGGCCAGCTCGACCAACTCGAGCAGGTCGTCGCTCCAGGCGTCCTCGTCACCGTCGGGCAGCAGGATCGCCCGGTCCGGCTTGAGCGCCAACACCGCCCCCGGGTCGTGGGTGACCAGCACGATCGCCCCGGGATAGCGGGCGATCGCGTCGAGCACCTGCTCCCGGCTCACCGGGTCGAGGTTGTTTGTCGGCTCGTCCAGGAGCAGCACGTTCGCGCCCGAGCAGACCAGGGTGGCCAGGGCCAGCCGGGTCTTCTCACCGCCGGAGAGCACCCCCGCGGGCTTGTCCACGTCCTCGCCGGAGAAGAGGAACGCACCGAGGATCTTCCGCAGGTTGGTGTCGGACTGCTCGTTGGCGGCGCTGCGCATGTGGTCCAGCACGCTGCGGTCCACGTCGAGCGTCTCGTGCTCCTGCGCGTAGTAGCCCAGCCGCAGCCCGTGGCCCGGCCGCACCTCGCCGGTGTCCGGCTCCAGCAGCCCGCCGAGGATCCGCAGCAGGGTGGTCTTGCCGGCACCGTTGAGCCCGAGGATCGCGACCCGGGAACCCCGGTCGACGGCGACGTCGACGTCGGCGAAGATCTCCAACGAACCGTACGACTTCGACAGCCCGCTGGCGGTCAGCGGCGTCTTGCCGCACGGCGCCGGGCTGGGGAACCGCACCTTGGCCACCTTGTCGGCGACCCGGGCCTCCTCCAGCCCGGAGAGCAGCTTCTCGGCCCGCCGGGCCATGTTCTGCGCCGCCACCGTCTTCGTCGCCTTGGCCCGCATCTTGTCGGCCTGGGCCATCAGCGCGCCGGCCTTCTTCTCGGCGTTGGCCCGCTCCCGGCGGCGCCGCCGCTCGTCGGTCTCCCGCTGCTCCAGGTACTTCCGCCAGCCGACGTTGTAGACGTCGACCACCGAGCGGGTGGCGTCCAGGAACCAGACCTTGTTGACCACGGCCTCCAGCAGCGAGGCGTCGTGGCTGATCACGATCAGGCCGCCCTTGTGCGCGGCGAGGAAGCCGCGCAGCCAGGTGATCGAGTCGGCGTCCAGGTGGTTGGTCGGCTCGTCGAGCAGCAGGATGCCGCCGCCGTTCTCGGCCGCGTCCCGGAACAGGATCCGGGCCAGCTCGACCCGGCGGCGTTGGCCGCCGGAGAGGGTGCCGATGGTCTGCGCGAGAACCCGGTCCGGCAGGCCGAGGTTGGCGCAGATCCGCGCCGCCTCCGCCTCGGCGGCGTAGCCGCCGAGGGAGGCGAACTGGTCCTCCAGCGCGCCGTACCGGCGGACCAGCCGGTCGTCGCCGGCGGTGTCGGCCAGACGCTCCTCGATCTCCTTCATCTGGGCCATCAGCACGTCCAGGCCCCGGGCGGAGAGCACCCGGTCCCGGGCGGTGACCCCGAGGTCGCCGGTACGCGGGTCCTGCGGCAGGTAGCCGACCTGGCTACGCCGGTCGATCTGCCCGGCGTAGGGCTGGCCCTCGCCGGCCAGCACCTTGAGGGTGGTGGTCTTGCCGGCGCCGTTGCGGCCGACCAGGCCGATCCGGTCGCCGGGCTGGACCCGCAGCGTGGTGTCGGACAGCAGGATCCGGGCGCCGGCACGGAGTTCCAGGCCGCTCGCAGTGATCATTTCGGAGGACTCGCTCTCGGGGTCGAAGGCTGACTCAGGGCACACGGACGAGCCGGCGGACCACAGATCCGTCGGCGCGGGGCGTTCAGCCTTCGCAGAGCAGCACGGTGCGATTGTACCGGGCGGCCCGCCGGCACCGGGGCCGGATTACGGATCAAGATCACCGGGTATCGACAGTCCGCGACATCCGGCGGTCACATCCGCGACATCGGCGGGTCGGGCGACAGCCGGCGAGCACGACATCGAGCGAACATCGACGATCGGGCGATCGGGGTACGCGATGGAACTCAACGAGGACGCACGGATCGATACCAGTCAGGTGGAGGACCGGCGCGGGTCCGGCGGCGGGGGGATCCCCATCCCGATCGGCGGTGGCCGGGGCGGGGTGGTGGGCCTGATCATCGCCGTCCTGGTCACCCTGGTCGGCGGCGGCTTCGGCATCAGCCAGCTCACCGGCGGCGGCGGCGCCGAGCAGGGCGACAACACCGCGCTCGAACAGCGCTGCGACGCCACCGACGCGCTGCGCCAACTGGACTGCCGCAACACCCTCTACGTCAACTCGATTCAGGCGTACTGGCAGCGGGCGATGCCGCAACACTTCGACCAGCCGTACCAGGAATCCGACACGGTCTTCTTCGAGCAGGCGGTGAACAGTGCGTGCGGCCGGGCCGACTCGGGGATGGGGCCGTTCTACTGCCCGCTCGACGACCTGGTCTACATCGACCTGAGCTTCTACCGGGTACTCGCCGAGCAGCTCGGCGCCCCCGGCGAGTTCGCCCAGCCGTACGTGCTGGCGCACGAGTACGGGCACCACGTGCAGGACCTGCTCGGCACCGAGCAACGGGTACGCGACCGGCGGCAGGCCAACCCCGACGAGGCCAACCGCCTCTCGGTGCTGCTGGAGCTTCAGGCGGACTGCTACGCCGGGGCCTGGGCCCGCAACGCCACCGGCACCGCCGACGACCGGGGCGTGAAGATCTTCACCAGCCTCACCGAGCGGGACATCCAGGAGGGCCTGGACACGGCGGCGGCGATCGGCGACGACGCGATCCAGCGCAGGTCCGGCGGCCGGATCGACGAGTCGCAGTTCACCCACGGCAGCTCGGCCGACCGGCAGAAGTGGTTCGGCACCGGCTACGCCAGCGGCGACCCGACCTCCTGCGACACCTTCGGCACCGCCCGCTGAGCCACTCCGGCCCGCCCGGTCTACGGGTCGCGGACCAGCCGAGCCGGCCCGCCCGGGCTACGGGTCGCGGACCAGCACCCGTACCGCCCGGGCGGCGGGGATCGCCTCGACCAGGACGGCGTGCCGGGGTTCGGGTATGTCGAGCAGGCGTTCGGCCCGCAGCGCCGCCAGCGGGGCCAGCCGGCGGTCGGCCAGGATCATCTCCACCGCCCGGCGGTCACCGCCGGCCACCACCGCGGCGAGCCGGCGGACCTCGGGCAGCAACAGCCGGACGGCCAGCTCCGCGCCGTCCGCGGCGGCGGCCCTCGCCTGGTTGTCCCGCCGCCGGGCGAACCGCTGCTGGGACCAGCCGCCGGCGGCCGTGCGGCCCTGCACGTACCGGCTGTCCACCTTCGAGACGACGAGGCGGTCGCCCTGGGCGACGCCGACCGCCACCGCTCCCTTGCGGGCCAGCAGCAGCCCCAGCCGCCGGGGCGCCGTGACGGCTGCCAGGAAGACGGGCAGGTCGCCGTCGCCGGGCACCCCCGGCGGCGGGTGCAGCACCGCGAGGGTGCCGTCCGGGGCGGTCAGCCGCGGCCCGTCCGGCCCGGTGGCGACCTCGGGCGGCCCGCCGTGCCGTTCGGCGAAACCGTCGAGCCAGCGGGCGAGCCGGGCCGGGGGCACGTCCACCCAGCGGCCACCGCCGGCGGCGGGTCGGCTGTTCATCCCCGAACGGTACGACGTCGGCCACCGGAACCCGGCCGCCGGGTCCGGACCGGCCGGTGGGCGCCGGCGGGGGATCCCGCCGACGCCCACCGCGCTGACCGGCGCCTGTCGGCGCGGTGCTGCCGGTCGGCTAGGAGCAGAACTGGCGCCAGACCGCCGCACCGGCCGAGTCACGCAGCCGGTAGTCCCCGGTCGACCAGTCGAGGTCGAACCAGAGATTCCACAGCGAGCCGTTCGCCGCCAGATAGTCGTTCATCGCGGTCACCCAGGCCGCCCGTCCGCTGCCGTTGTCACCGGCCGCGATGTGGCTGCCCATCTCGGCGACGCCGAACGGCAGACCCACCGAGGCATTCGCCGCCAGCACCGGGTCGAGCAGGGTCGCCGGGGCGAGATAGCGGCCCTTCGCGGCGGTGCTGTCGTAGTTGTAGACGTCCCAGGCCAGTACGTCGAGCACGCCGTCGCCGGGGTAGTAGTCCCGCCAGTTCCGCCCGGACTCGGCTACCAGCGTCCACTGCATCAGCACCTGGGTGGCGTGCAGTCGCGGGTTGCCGGCCTCGTCGGCGAGGGCCTTGATGTGCCGCCACGCCGCGCGGTACTCCGCCGCGGTGAACTCGCCGTCCCGGATGTTGTCCTCCGGCTCGTGGTAGTAGATCCAGTAGATGTCGCGGTCCCGTGGCGCGCTGGCGAACCACTGCCGCATGTGTGCGTCGTGCACGCCGGCCGCGTGGTCGCGGGCGTTGCCCTTGAACGACACCACGAAGGTGCGGTCACCGACGTCGAGCGGTCCCGGCCAGGCCGGCGGCACGCTGCCGTGGAAGAACCGGACCGCCTCCAACCCGTTGAACAGGGAATCCTCCCGGGCGAGTGCCCCCGCCCAGCTCTCGCCGTTCTCCCGGGCGAAGGACGCGCCGCAGAGCGTCGTTCCCGAGACGGAGGTGTACGAGAGCACGACGGCCGGTCCGTCGGCGCCGTGTTCACGGGAGTGGAAGACGGCCGCGGACTGGGCGGTCGGGTTGGTCAACGCGAACGACACCGGACCGGTGGTCGCGGCCGCGGTCGGGACGTTCACGGAGAGCTGGGTCGCTCCCGACCCGGGAATGGCCGTCGTCGTCAGGACGGCGCCGGTGGCCGGCCGGGTGGCGTAGGTGATCGCCTCGGACCAGGTCGAGTTGCTCACCTGCCGCAGTTCCAGCGCGGACGGCTGCTGCGTCAGCTTCTGGAAGGTCAGCTCCAACCGGGCCGCGGAGAGGCGCTGACCGGCCGGCGGGGCGGGCAGGGAGAACCGAAGGTAGATCTGGGAGTGCCAGGGGGTGGACCAGTTGGACGCCGCCAGTTTCGTGGCGGAGCCGTACACCGTGGTCGGCGCCTCCTGCACCACGTACGTGTCGACGGTGGCCGGCACACGTACGTCGGTCGACGCGGAGACGGCGCCGGTCGGCAGCTCGGCCGGCGCGCGGCGGGCGGTGTCGCCGGCTGCCGGGGCGCCGCCGACCAGCACGGACGCCACCGTGACGACCGGCAGCCACGCCAGGTACCTCGGTCGTCGGACCAACCGGGGTTCGAACGGTTCCAATCCAGGCTCCTCACGCGGAAACGGGCAACGGCATTTCTCGATCGATGGCATTTCTCGATCGGTCAGCCTGCCGCCCGGACGCACAGATCCCGCACACGAACTGTCGGCGCGGGTCGTGGCGACCCGGGTGGGCTGGCCGGTGCCGGCCCGCGATGGGAGCGGAGGAGCCCCTCCCCGTACCTCAGACGTTGAAGCCGAGCGCCCGCAGCTGGTCGCGGCCCTCGTCGGTGATCTTGTCGGGCCCCCACGGGGGGAGCCATACCCAGTTGATCCGGATGTCGTCGACCAGGCCACCGCCGGGGCCGGTGGTCAGCGCCTGCCGGGCCTGGTCCTCGATCACGTCGGTCAGCGGGCAGGCCGCCGAGGTCAGCGTCATGTCCAGGGTAGCGACGTTCTCGTCGTCGACGTGTACGCCGTAGACCAGACCGAGGTCGACCACGTTGATGCCCAGCTCGGGGTCGACGACGTCCTTCATCGCCTCTTCGATGTCGGCGACCGCGGCCCTGCCGGTCGACCCCGTCGACGCGGCCGACCCGGTCGTCGTGTCCTGATCAGTCATGCCGTCTTCACCTCGCTCCGCTCGATACCGTTCTCGTCGCCGGCCACCTCGACATCCACGCCGGCCCGGGCCGCGGCGTCCTTGAACGCCATCCAGGGCAGCAGCGCGCACTTCACCCGCGCCGGATAGCGGGCCACCCCGGCGAACGCCACCGCGTCGCCGAGCAGTTCCTCGTCCGGGGTCACCCGCCCGCGCCCGGACATCAGCTCGACGAACGCGGAGTGCACCGCCAACGCCGCCCCGGTGTCCCTACCGCTGAGCAGCTCGTGCAGCACGCTCGCCGACGCCTGGCTGATCGAGCAGCCCAGACCGTCGTAGGAGACGTCACTGAGCGTGTCGTCGTCCACCGCGACCCGGACGGTCACCTCGTCCCCGCAGGTGGGGTTGACGTGGTGCGCCTCGGCAGCGTACGGCTCGCGCAGCCCACGCCCGTGCGGATGCTTGTAGTGATCCAGGATGATCTCCTGGTAGAGCTGGTCCACCTGCATTACCCGAACACCTTCCGTACCTGTTCCAGACCGCGCACCAGGGCGTCGACCTCGCTGGTCGTGGTGTACAGGTAGAACGAGGCGCGGGTCGTCGCCGGTACGCCGAACCGGACGCAGATCGGTCGCGCACAGTGATGACCGACCCGCACCTCGATGCCCTCGGCGTCCAGCACCTGACCCACGTCGTGCGGGTGGATGTCGTCCAGCGCGAACGAGATCGTCCCGCCCCGGCCGACGGGTACCGCCGGGCCGAAGATCCGCAGTCCGGGCACCGTCGCCAGGGCGTCCAGCGCGTACGCCGTCAGCTCCTTCTCGTGCCACTGGATCGCCTCCATGCCGATCCCGGTCAGGTAGTCCACCGCCGCACCCAGCGCCACCGCCTCGGCGATCGGCGGTGTACCCGCCTCGAACCGGGCCGGCGGCGGCGCGTACGTCGAGCCGGACATGCTCACCGTCTCGATCATCGAACCGCCGCCGAAGACCGGCGGCATCGCGGCCAGCAGCTCGCCCCGGCCCCAGAGCACCCCGATCCCGCTCGGCGCGCACATCTTGTGCCCGGTGAACGCGATGAAGTCGGCATCCAGGTCGACCACGTCCACCGGCAGGTGCGGCACCGACTGCGAGCAGTCGAGCAGCAGCAGCGCGCCGACCTGGCGGACCCGCTCGGCGATCCGGGCGGTGGCGTTGATCGTGCCGAGGATGTTCGACATGTGGACGATCGAGACCAGCCTGGTCCGCTCGTTGACCAGCTCCGCCAGCCCCGACTCGTCGAGTCGGCCGCCGTCGGTGACCGGGAACCAGCGCAGCGTGGCGCCGGTCCGCTCGCAGAGCAGTTGCCACGGCACGATGTTCGAGTGGTGCTCCATCTCGGAGATCACGATCTCGTCGCCCGGCCCGAGCCGGAACCTCGGGTCGCCGGCCGCGCCGCCGAGCGAGGCGTTGGAGAAGGCGTACGCGACCAGGTTGATCGCCTCGGTGGAGTTCTTGGTGAAGACCACCTCCTCCGGACTCGGCGCGTTGACGAAGGTCGCCACCTTCGCCCGGGCCGCCTCGTACGCCTCGGTCGCCTCCGTCCCGACCGTGTGCACCGAGCGGGAGACGTTGCCGTTGTGCCGCTCGTAGTGCTCGCGCAGCACGTCCAGCACCTGCCGGGGCTTCTGCGAGGTGTTCGCGCTGTCGAGGTAGACCATCGGGTGGCCGTTGACCTCGCGCCGCAGGATCGGGAAGTCGGCGCGTACCGCCTCGACGTCGTAGCGCGGCGCGTCGTCGTACTGTGGCATCCCCGGCGGGATCGCGATCGTGGTCATCTCGACGGCGCCCTTCCGGCCCTCAGACCCGGGCCGTGCCGGCGCCGGTGGCGTACCGCTCGTAGCCCTCGGCCTCGAGCTTCTCGGCCAGTTCCGGGCCGCCCTCCTCGACGATCCGGCCGGCGACGAAGACGTGCACGAAGTCCGGCCTGATGTAGCGGAGGATCCGGGTGTAGTGGGTGATCAGCAGCAGGCCCGTCTCGCCGGTCTCCCGGACCCGGTTGACTCCCTCGCTGACCACCCGCAGGGCGTCGATGTCGAGGCCGGAGTCGGTCTCGTCGAGAATCGCCACCTTCGGCCTGAGCAGTTCGAGCTGGACGATCTCGTGCCGCTTCTTCTCGCCGCCGGAGAAGCCCTCGTTCACGTTGCGCTGGCCGAACGCCGGGTCCATCTGGAGCCGCTCCATCGCGCCGCGCAGCTCGCCGGCCCAGGTACGCAGCTTCGGCGCCTCGCCGTCGATCGCGGTCTTCGCGGTACGCAGGAAGTTCGCCACCGACACCCCGGGCACCTCGACCGGGTACTGCATGGCCAGGAAGAGGCCGGCCCGGGCCCGCTCGTCCACGGCCATCGACAGCACGTCCTGGCCGTCCAGCAGCACCTCGCCGCCGGTGATCTCGTACTTCGGGTGGCCGGCGATCGAGTACGCCAGCGTCGACTTGCCGGACCCGTTAGGGCCCATGATCGCGTGGGTCTCCCCCGCCCGCACGGTGAGGTCGACCCCGGCCAGGATCGGCTTCAGCTCGCCCTCGGGCAGCCGGACCGACACCTGCAGGTCACGGATCTCCAGAACGCTCATGGTGCGGTAACTCCATTGCTCGGTGTGAGACTCAGGTAGATGTCGCCGTCGCGGATCTCGACGGGGTATACGGGTACGGGTTCGGTCGCCGGCAGTCCGGTCGGCTCGCCGGTACGCAGGTCGAAGCGGGAGCCGTGCAGCCAGCACTCCAGGGTGCAGCCGTCGACCTCGCCCTCGGAGAGCGGGACGGCGGCGTGCGAGCACTCGTCGTAGATGGCGTAGAAGTTGCCGTCCTCGGCGTGCACGACGGCGATCTCCGTCCCGTCCACGTCCGCGGAGATGACGCTGCCCTTCGGCACGTCCTCGGTCGAACAGATCCGGATCATCATGAACCGCCGGCCCCGGCCTTCATCAGCCTGGTCTCGATCTGCTCGCCCAGCCGGTCGCGCAGTTCCTCGGCCGGGATCTTGTTCAGCAGTTCGCCGAAGAAGCCCCGGACCACCAGCTTGCGTGCCTCGTCCTCGGGAATGCCCCGGGACATCAGGTAGAAGAGCTGCTCGTCGTCGAAACGCCCGGTCGCGCTGGCGTGCCCGGCGCCGGCCACCTCACCGGTCTCGATCTCCAGGTTGGGTACCGAGTCGGCGCGGGCGCCGTCGGTCAGCACCAGGTTGCGGTTGATCTCGTACGTGTCGGTGCCGGTGGCGGCGGCCCGGATCAGCACGTCGCCGACCCAGACGGTGTGCGCGTCCGCGCCCTGCAACGCGCCCCGGTAGCCGACGTAGCTGCGGCAGTCCGGCACGCTGTGGTCGACCATCTGGCGGTGCTCCAGGTGCTGACCGGCGTCGGCGAAGTAGAGGCCGTAGAGTTCGGCCTCGCCGCCCCGGCCGGTGTACTCCACGCTGGTGTACTGCCGGACCAGGTCCCCGCCCAGGCTCACCTGGATGTGCGTCACCTCGGCGTCGCGGCCGAGCCGGACCTTGAGGTGCTGGGCCTGCACCGCGTCCGGCGCCCAGTCGGCGACGGTGACCAGGGTCAGTTTCGCGCCCTCGCCGACCGCGACCTCGACGTTGTCGGCCAGGGTCACCGAACCGGTCTGCTCCAGCACCAGGGTGACCTCGGCGAACCGGCCGACGTCGAGGAAGGTGTGCCCGAAGGAGGCACCATCGGCGCCCTGCCCGACCAGCCGCACGGTCACCGGCTCGGCCGGCCGGGTCTCCGGGGCCACCGCGACGACCACCGCCTCGCCGGCCCGGCCGTGCGCCAGCGCGCTGATCCGGTCGAACGGGGTCAGCACGCTGCCGATCCGGGCGTCACCCTGGGGCACGCCGCCGAACGTCACCCCGTCCGGCAGCGCGGTGACCTCGTAGCGCAGCCGGCCGTCGACCGGGGTGAAGGTGTCGTCGGCCAGACCACGCAGCCGCTTCAGCGGGGTGAACCGCCACTCCTCCTCCAGGCCGGTCAGGGCCGGGAAGTCGCGGACGTCGTACGAGCGGAGTGTCTGCGCCTTGGTCTGCGCGACCGGCGCGGGCGCGAATGCTTCGGTAGTCATCTCTTCCTTGGTCTTGTCTCGACGAGGTCGCAAGGCGGATCGACGGGCGGTGCGGGCGTCAGCCGACCGCACCCTCCATCTGCAGCTCGATCAGCCGGTTGAGCTCCAGTGCGTACTCCATCGGGAGTTCCTTGGCGATCGGCTCGATGAAGCCGCGCACGATCATCGCCATCGCCTCGTCCTCGCTCAGGCCCCGGCTCATCAGGTAGAAGAGCTGGTCCTCGCTGACCTTGGAGACGGTCGCCTCGTGCCCCATCGCCACGTCGTCCTCGCGGATGTCGACGTACGGGTAGGTGTCCGACCGGGAGATGGTGTCGACCAGCAGCGCGTCGCACTTGACGGTGCTCTTGCTGTGGTGCGAGCCCTCCAGCACCTGCACCAGGCCCCGGTAGGAGGTCCGGCCACCACCCCGGGCGATCGACTTGGAGACGATCGTGCTGGAGGTGTGCGGCGCGGCGTGCACCATCTTGGCACCGGCGTCCTGGTGCTGGCCCTCACCGGCCATCGCCACCGAGAGCACCTCGCCCTTGGCGTGCTCGCCGGTCATGAAGACCGCCGGGTACTTCATGGTCACCTTGGAGCCGATGTTCCCGTCGACCCACTCCATGGTCGCGCCCTCGTGGCAGACCGCCCGCTTGGTGACCAGGTTGTAGACGTTGTTCGACCAGTTCTGGATGGTCGTGTAGCGGCAGCGCGCGTTCTTCTTGACGATGATCTCGACGACCGCGCTGTGCAGCGAGTCGGAGGAGTAGATCGGCGCGGTGCAGCCCTCGACGTAGTGCACGTACGCGCCCTCGTCGACGATGATCAGGGTCCGCTCGAACTGCCCCATGTTCTCGGTGTTGATCCGGAAGTACGCCTGGAGCGGGATCTCCACGTGCACGCCCTTCGGCACGTAGATGAAGGAGCCGCCGGACCAGACCGAGGTGTTCAGCGCGGCGAACTTGTTGTCGCCGACCGGGATCACCGTGCCGAAGTACTCCTTGAAGAGGTCCTCGTGCTCCTTGAGCGCGGTGTCGGTGTCCAGGAAGACGACACCCTGCTCCTCCAGGTCCTCACGGATCTTGTGGTAGACCACCTCGGACTCGTACTGCGCGGCGACACCGGCGACCAGCCGCTGCTTCTCGGCCTCCGGGATGCCAAGCCTGTCGTAGGTGTTCTTGATGTCCTCGGGCAGGTCCTCCCAGCTCGCGGCCTGCTTCTCGGTGGACCGTACGAAATACTTGATGTTGTCGAAGTCGATCCCGCCCAGGTCGGCGCCCCAGTTCGGCATCGGCTTGCGGCCGAACAGCCGCAGCCCCTTCAGCCGCAGGTCGAGCATCCAGGCGGGCTCGTCCTTCTTGGCGGAGATGTCCCGGACCACGGCCTCGTTCAGGCCCCGCTGGGCGGCGGCACCGGCGATGTCGGAGTCGGCCCAGCCGTACTCGTAGCGACCCAGAGCGGCGAGCTGCTCCTCCTGCGTCATGGGCTGGACGATCTGCTCGGTCATCTATCTGTCCTCACACTGCTGGCGGAAGGTTTGGGCTGGGCCGGGATGTGCGTGGTGCACACCTCGTCGCCGTGGGCGATGGTGGCGAGGCGCTGCACGTGGCTGCCGACCAGGCGGGAGATGACCGCCGTCTCGGCCTCGCACAGCTGGGGAAACTCGACGGCCACGTGGGCCACCGGGCAGTGGTGCTGGCACAGCTGCCCGCCGGAGGCGATCGTGGACGCGTTGGCAGCGTAGCCCTCCGCGGTCAGCGCCCCGGCGAGTGCCTCGGCCCTGGCCAGCGGGTCGTCCCCGGCGCCCTCCATGGCGGCCCGGCAACGCGCCTCCAGCGCCGCGACCTGCTCGGCGGCGAAGGCCTCGACCGCGTCCGGCCCACCGTGCCGGGAGATCCAGCGCAGCGCGGCGGTGGCCATCCCGTCGTAGGTGTGGGTGCCGCAGCGACGCCGACCGGAATCGGTGAGCCGGAAGATCCGGGCGGGACGCCCCCGACCGCGCTGGCCACGCACGACCTGGTCGCGGGCGATCACGTCGCCGTCGGCGAGCATCGCGTCCAGGTGCCGGCGGATCGCCGCCGGACTGAGCCCCAGCTCCGCGCCGAGCTGCGCGGCGGTGGCCGCGCCGTGCTCCAGCAGCAGCTGGGTCACCCGGTCCCGGGTGGGGCGGCCGTCCGGACCGGCGCCCCCACCGGCGGCGGCCACGGCGGAACCGGTGACCGGATGGGTCACCCGCTCCTGCTCCGAGAACGCCGCCAGGTTTTTCACTACGCCAACGTTACGTATTTCGTCCTTGGTCTGCAAATCCGGGGTCCGGTGATCCAGACCACCGGACGACGGACGCGCCGCCCAGCATGATCACATTTGCACGTACCATGGCCGCCGTGAGCCGATTCGGCGAATTTTCTGGCAAACCCACCCTGTCGCGGCTGGCCCTCGCCTCCGTGGTGGGGAACGTGCTGATCGTCGTGACCGGCGGTGCGGTCCGGTTGACCAAGTCCGGACTCGGCTGCCCCACCTGGCCCCGCTGCACCGACTCCTCGTACGTGACCACCGCCGAGATGGGCGTGCACGGGGTGATCGAGTTCGGCAACCGGCTGCTCACCTTCGTGCTCGCCGCCGTGGTCATCGCCGGAGTCGTCGCCGCCTGGCGGCAGCGCCCCGCCCGCCGGCAACTCCGGCTGCTCAGCGTCGGCGCCGCGTTCGGGATCCCGGCGCAGGCGGTGATCGGCGGGATCACCGTGCTCACCGACCTGAACCCGTGGGTGGTCGGGCTGCACTTCCTCGCCTCGATGGCGGTGATCGCGGCCGCGTACGCGTTCTGGCGCCGGACCCTCGAACCAGACGGGCCGGCCCGGCTCGTCGTACCGGCACCGCTGCGGGCACTCGCCTGGCTGACCGCCGGGGTGGCCGCCGCGGTACTCGTGGTCGGCACCTGGGTGACCGGCAGCGGCCCGCACTCCGGCGACTCCGGGGCGGCCCGTAACGGCCTGGATCCGGAGTCCATCTCCCAGGTGCACGCCGACTCGGTCTTCCTGCTGCTCGGTCTCTCCATCGCCATCTGGTTCGCGTTCCGCGCGGTCGGCGCACCGGCCGGCGCGGTCCGGGCGGCCGGCCTGCTGGTCCTCGCCGAACTCGGCCAGGGCCTGATCGGCTTCGTGCAGTACTTCACCGGCCTGCCGGTGACGCTGGTCGGCACGCACATGCTCGGCTCCTGCCTGGTCTGGCTCGCCGCCCTCGCGGTGCTCTGGTCGACCCGGCAACGCACCGCCCCGGCCGCCGCCCCACCCCCCACCACCGACCCCCGGCTACTCGAACGGGTGTGAGGAAGGGCCCCCTCCTGTCGTCTTCCGTTGTAGCGGGGGCCCTTCGTCACACCCTCAGCCGAGGCGGGCGGCGATGGCGTCGGCCAGCCGGTCGGCCGCGCCCGGCTCGTGGGCCAGGAAGAGCGACGGCTCGGTCAGTTCCAGCTCGACCAGCACCGGTGCGCCGTCCGGGCCCGGAATCAGGTCCACCCGGGCGTAGAGCGGCCGCTCCGGCCCGCCGGGCAACGCCGCCAGTACCCGCTCGGCGACCGCGAGTTCCGGCTCGGCCGGGGTACGCGGGGTGATCTCCTCCGGCCGGAACAGCCCCTCGACGCCGTGGTCCGGGCCGACCAGGATCGCCCCCTTCCGGACCGCGTGACTGAACCGGAGCCCGTCCGGGCCGGCGACGTAGAGCAGCGCGGTCTCCCCGGCGGTGTCCACGGCGGCCAGGTACGGCTGCACCATCACCCACCGACCCGCCGCCTGGAGTCGCTGCACGTGTGCGGCGGCAAGGTCGCGCTGCTCCGCGTCGGCCAGGTCGTACCGGCCGGTGTCCAGGCTTCCGGCGCCGACGACGGGCTTGACGACGTATTCGCCGGGCGCCGACGGGAGGGTCCAGGCGGTGTCCGGGCCGAGCCAGGTCGTCGGCACGGTCGGCAGGTCGGCCTCGGTGAGTTCCCGCAGGTAGCGCTTGTCGGTGTTCCAGCGCACCAGGTCGGCCGGATTGGCCAGCCGGGGCACGGTCTCGGCCCAGGCGACGAACTCGGCGCGCCGGGTCGGATAGTCCCACGGCGAGCGGAGCACCGCCAGGGCGTAGCCGGCCCAGTCCACGCCCGGGTCGTCCCATACCGCCGGCTCGACCCGGATGCCGCGTTCGGCGAGCGGCTCCAGCAGGAGCCGGTCATCGGGGTCGAGTCCAGGAAGTTCGGCACAGGTAACGAGAGCGACCCGGGGCCGCTGGCCCCGGGTCGCGCGGATGTTATCGGACAAAATTATCAACGAGCCAGGGCACGTCGAGCCATCGACCGCCATAGGTCGTTACTCGGACGCATCTGGTCCATCAGTTCCCGCTCCCATTCGTTCTCCACGGCGACCCCCGCCTTGGCGCAGGCCAGTCGCGCGACGTCGGTACTCTCCGCGAACTGGTCAGCCCACACGCCGTCCTCCCCCACCAGGACAATGCGTGCGCCCCGCTTGCCGACGTACTCGATGACCGCCTTCGCGCCACCGTGCCCAGCCGCGAACGACTGGATGCCGGCGACCAGACCGTTGGGTGTCTGGCCCGCGACGGTCTGCTCGCCCGTCGGCGTCGTATCGGAACCTTCTGCCATAACGCGAAGCCTAAGCAGACTTCGCCGGCCGCGCGGGGCAGCTACCGATAATTTGTGATCCCAATTACGACGACGTTTACCGGAACCACTCACCAGCTTTGGGCGATTTTTCCGCGTATACGCGATTAATTCAAAACCATTATTCACGTTCAATGACGGGTGAACAGGACGAACAGGGGCAAAAGCCGCGAAAGGCTACAGCAGTGCGTCGACCGCGACCGCGGCGAAGAGGACCGTCAGGTACGTGATCGACCAGTGGAACAACCGCATCGGCTTGATTGACTCGCCCCGGGCGGCCCGCTGGCTCAACCGGTGCGCCTCGACGACGAACATCCCGCCCGCCGCCAGCGCGGTGACCCCGTAGACCGGGCCCATGCCCAGCGGCCAGACCAGCACCGACGCCACCACGGTCAACCAGGTGTAGCCCACGATCTCGGTCGTGACCCGGCGGACCGAGGCCACCACCGGCAGCATCGGGATGCCGGCCCGGGCATAGTCGTCCTTGAACTTGATTGCCAGGGCGTAGAAGTGCGGCAGCTGCCAGAAGAACACCACCGCGAACAGCCCCCAGGCCTGCGCCGAGAGCGAGCCCGTCACCGCCGCCCAGCCGATCAGCACCGGAGCCGAGCCGCAGATGCCGCCCCAGAAGGTGTTCTGCCAGGTGGTCCGCTTCAACCACAGGGTGTAGACGAGGTCGTAGTAGGCGATCGCACCGAGGGTCAGCGCGGTGGCCAGCCAGTTGGTGAAGACCGCCATCAGGGTCACCGAGACCGCCGCCAGCACCAGGCCGAAGACCAGCGCACTGCGGGGCGCCACGATGTGCGTCGGCAGCGGGCGCCGCTTGGTCCGCTTCATCACCTGGTCGATGTCCCGGTCGATGTAGCAGTTGAGCGCGTTGGCCGCGCCCGCAGCCAGCGATCCGCCGACCAGCACCACGCCGACCAGCCAGAGCGACGGAATCCCGTCCGCGGCCAGCATCATCGTCGGCACCGTGGAGATCAGCAGTAGCTCGACGATCCGTGGCTTGGTCAGCGCGACGTAGGCCCGGATCCGGGCGCGCACGTCCGGTCGCCGGGTGACCTCGCCCTGGGCCCCCGCGGCCGGGGCATCGCCGGTCACGGGGCGCTCGGTGATCATGCTCACGGATTGCCACCTTCCGGCGTTGACACACGGTGATTGGCTGCGGAGGCAGCGCGGTTGGCGGGCGGCCGACCGGGCCTGCACGCCGACCGACAGCCTACGCGTCGTCGTTTTCGCTGCCCGGGCGACCCTTCCCCGGTGCGAACGATCACACTTCCGGCGAACCGCGTGGCCGCTGGACGAGATCCGGGGGTTGGCGCGCGGAAGCGGTCGCTAGGGTCATGAGGGAGGGTTCCGCCCATCACGCCGAGGAGCACACACGATCGTGGCTGACAATCGACCCGAGCAAACCTCGCTGACCTGGTCCGATCTCGACCAGCGTGCCGTCGACACCGTCCGCGTGCTGGCCATGGACGCCGTGGAGAAATCCGGCAACGGCCATCCGGGTACGGCGATGAGCCTTGCGCCCGCCGCCTACCTGCTGTTCAACCGGGTCATGCGGCACGACCCGACGCACCCCGACTGGACCGGTCGGGACCGGTTCGTACTGTCGGCGGGGCACAGCAGCCTCACCCTCTACATCCAGCTCTACCTGAGCGGCTACGGCCTCGGCCTGGGCGACCTCAAGGCGCTGCGGCAATGGGGTTCGCTCACCCCCGGCCACCCCGAGCACGGGCACACCCGGGGCGTGGAGACCACCACCGGCCCGCTCGGGCAGGGGCTCGGCAACGCGGTCGGGATGGCGATGGCCGCGCGGCGCGAGCGTGGCCTGCTGGACCCGGACGCCGCGCCCGGCGCCTCCCCCTTCGACCACCACATCTGGTGCATCGCCTCGGACGGCGACATCGAGGAGGGGATCAGCCACGAGGCCAGCGCGCTCGCCGGGCACCAGCGGCTGGGCAACCTGATCCTGATCTACGACGACAACGAGATCTCGATCGAGGACGACACCCGGATCGCCAAGAGCGAGGACGTGTCCGCCCGCTACGAGGCGTACGGCTGGCACGTGCAGACCGTCGACTGGCGCAGCGGCGACGCGGACCAGGGCCACTACCACGAGGACGTCGAGGCGCTGCACGCCGCGCTGCTGGCCGCCAGGGCCGAGACCGGCCGGCCGTCGTTCATCGCGCTGCGCACCATCATCGGCTGGCCGGCGCCGACCAAGCAGAACACCGGCAAGATCCACGGCTCGGCGCTCGGCGCCGAGGAGGTGGCCGAGACCAAGAAGCTGCTCGGTTTCGACCCGGGACGGCACTTCGAGGTCGACGACGCGGTGCTGGCGCACGCCCGGCAGGTGCTGGAGCGGGGGCGAACCGCGCACGCCGAGTGGGAGACCGCGTACCAGGCGTGGGCGGACGCCAACCCGGAGCGCAAGGCGCTGCACGACCGGCTCGCCACCCGTACGCTGCCGGCGGGCTGGACCGACGCGCTGCCGGAGTTCCCGGCGGACGCGAAGGGGATCGCCACCCGGGCCGCCTCCGGCAAGGTCCTGAACGCCCTGGCCCCGGTGCTGCCGGAGCTCTGGGGCGGCTCGGCCGACCTGGCCGAGAGCAACAACACCACCATGGAGGGCGAGCCGTCCTTCGTTCCCAGCGAGTACGCCACCAAGGCGTTCCCCGGCAACGAGTACGGCCGCACGCTGCACTTCGGCATCCGCGAGCACGCGATGGGCGCGATCCTGAACGGCATCGCGCTGCACGGCGGCACCCGCCCGTACGGCGGCACCTTCCTGGTGTTCAGCGACTACATGCGCCCGGCGGTCCGGCTCGCCGCGCTGATGAAACTGCCGGTGGTCTACGTCTGGACGCACGACTCGATCGGTCTCGGCGAGGACGGCCCGACCCACCAGCCGGTCGAGCACCTGACCGCGCTGCGTGCCATCCCCGGCCTGGACGTGATCCGGCCGGCCGACGCCAACGAGACCGCCTGGGCCTGGCGGCGGGCGCTGGAGAACACCGACCGGCCGTCCGCGCTGGCGCTGAGCCGGCAACCGCTGCCGACCCTGGACCGCGCCGAGCTGGCCGGCGCCGACCAGACCGTCAAGGGCGGCTACGTGCTGGCCGAGGCGTCGAACGCGCAGCCGGCGGTGATCCTGATCGGCACCGGCTCCGAGGTGCAGCTCTGCCTGACCGCCCGGGAACGGCTGGAGGCCGAGGGCACCCCGACCCGGGTGGTCTCGATGCCCTGCCAGGAGTGGTTCCGGGAGCAGGACTCGGCCTACCAGGACGCCGTACTCCCCCGCGACGTGCGGGCCCGGGTCAGCGTCGAGGCCGGCATCGCGATGTCCTGGCGGGACGTGATCGGCGACGCCGGCGAGGCGGTCAGCCTGGAGCACTACGGCGCGAGCGCACCGCACAGCGTGCTCTTCGAACAGTTCGGATTCACCGCCGACCGGATCGTCGCGGCCGCACACGCGTCGCTGACCCGGGTCGGCCAGATCACCGGTGAGACCACCGGCAACTGAGGGAGCGTTGCAGACATGACTGACCGGTTGGGTGAGCTCAGCGCCGCGGGAGTGGCGGTCTGGCTCGACGATCTTTCAAGGGTTCGGTTGAGTTCTGGCAACCTGGACCAGCTGCGCCGGGAGAAGCATCTGGTCGGGGTGACCACCAACCCGACCATCTTCGCCAAGGCGCTCAGTGACGCGGACGAGTACAACTGGCAGCTGCGCGACCTGGCGGTGCGCGGGGTCAGCGTCGAGGAGGCGGTTCGCGCGCTGACCACGTACGACGTGCGGTGGGCCTGTGACGTGATGCGTCCGGCGTACGACAGCAGCGCCGCGGTGGACGGTCGGGTCTCGATCGAGGTGGACCCGCGGCTGGCGTACCGGACCGAGCCGACGGTGGCCGAGGCGAAGGCCCTGTGGTGGCTGATCGACCGGCCGAACCTGTTCATCAAGATCCCGGCGACCGAGGCCGGGCTGCCGGCCATCACCGCGACCCTGGCCGCCGGGATCAGCGTGAACGTCACGCTGATCTTCGGGTTGGAGCGCTACTCGCAGGTGATGGAGGCGTTCCTGGCCGGACTGGAGCAGGCGAAGGCGAACGGGCACGACCTGAGCAAGATCGCCTCGGTGGCCTCGTTCTTCGTCTCCCGGGTCGACACAGAGGTGGACAAGCGACTCGACAAGCTCGGCCGGCCGGACCTGGCCGCGCTGAAGGGCAGGGCGGCGGTCGCCAACGCGCAGCTCGCCTACGAGCGGTACTCCGAGGTCTTCTCCTCGGACCGCTGGCGGGCGCTGGCCGACGCCGGCGCCCACCCGCAGCGCCCGCTCTGGGCCTCCACCTCCACGAAGAACCCGGAGTACCGCGATGTGATCTACGTCGAGGAGCTGATCGCCCCCGGCACCGTCAACACCATGCCGGAGCCGGTCATCGACGCCTTCGCCGAGCACGGCGAGGTACGCCCGGACACCGTCACCGGCGCCTACTCGCAGGCCCGGGAGGTCCTCACCGGACTGGCCGAGGCCGGCGTCGACTTCGACGACGTGATCGCCACCCTGGAGCGGGAGGGCGTGGAGAAGTTCGAGACGAGCTGGCTGGAGCTGCTGGACGGCATGCGCAAGTCGCTGCAGGCCGCCGCGGAGGGCGCCGGGGAGCCGAACCACGCCGCCGGGGAGAACGCCGAGGCGGCCGCCAGGGCAGGAGGCAACGCGTGAGCGGACGAAGCCAGCACGGTGCCGATGTGCCTCATGACGGCACGGAGCGAAGCGGAGTGCTGTCATGAGCGAGCGTAGCGAGCGAATCAGCCAGCTCAGTGCCGATGTGCCTCATGACGGCACGGAGCGAAGCGGAGTGCCGGCATGAGTGAGGATCTGCTCGACGGCGGGTGCGAAGGGGCGGCCGGACTCGCCGTCTACGGTGCGGAGGCGGTCGACGCCGCCGCCCCGGCCTCGGCCCGGGCCGCCCTGCTCGCCGCGGACGTACCGGCCCGGTTGGTCGGCAAGGACCCCACGCTGTGGGGACCGGACGCGCGGGCCGAGGCGGCGATCCGGCTCGGCTGGGTGGACACCTTCCGGCGCAGCCGGGAACTGCTTCCCCAACTCGCCGAGCTGAAGTCCGAGCTGGCCGACCTCGACCACGTGGTACTGGCCGGGATGGGCGGCTCGTCGCTGGCCCCCGAGGTGATCACCCGTACCCTCGGCAGGTCGCTGACCGTGCTGGACACCACCGACCCCGGGCAGGTGCGGGCGGCGATCGCCGACCGGCTGGACCGGACCGTCGTCGTGGTGGCCAGCAAGTCCGGCTCGACCGTGGAGACCGACAGCCACCGCCGGGCGTACTGGCAGGCGTTCCTCGACGCCGGGCTGACCGAGGCGGAGGCCGGCCGGCGCTTCGTGATTGTCACCGACCCCGGCTCGCCGCTGGCCGACACCGCCGCCGAGATGGGCGCCTTCGTGGTGCTCGCCGATCCGGACGTCGGCGGGCGCTACTCTGCGCTGACCGCGTTCGGACTGGTCCCGTCGGCGCTGGCCGGGGTCGAGGTGGCCGAGCTGCTGGACCAGGCCGAAGAGCTGGCCGGGTCACTCGGCGGGCCGCGGGACAACCCCGGGCTGGCGCTCGGCGCCGCGCTCGGTGCCGCCGCCACCACTGGCCGGGACAAGGTCGCGCTGGTCTCGGACGGCACCGGCATCGACGGCCTCGGGGACTGGGCCGAGCAGTTGATCGCCGAGTCGACCGGTAAGAACGGCGTCGGGATCCTGCCGGTGGTGGTCGAGGACCCGAGCAGCCCCGGTGCGACCGGGCCGGACGTACTCACCGTCACCTACGGCGGCGGACTCGCCGCCGGTGCGGTGCCCGGCGGCGGGCTCCGGCCCGACCTGGCGGTGAACGGCCCGCTGGGCGCACAGTTCCTGGCCTGGGAGTACGCCACCGCCGTCGCCGGGGTGGTACTCGGGATCGACCCGTTCAACCAGCCGAACGTGACCGAGTCCAAGGAGAACACCAACCGGCTGCTCGACACCGGGCTGCCGATCGAGACGCCGACCTTCGTCGACGGCGGGATCGAGGGGTACTGGTTCCCGGGCGAGCCGCAGGGGACCGACCCGCTCCCCGGCGACCTGACCGGGGCGCTGCGGCTGCTGCTGGACGGGCTCGGCGAGGGCGGCTACCTGGCCGTGATGGCGTACCTGGACCGGTTCGCCGATGCCAAGACCGCGCAGGTCCGCCCCGGACTCGCCGCCGCCTCCGGTCGGCCGGTCACCTTCGGCTGGGGACCCCGGTTCCTGCACTCGACCGGGCAGTACCACAAGGGTGGTCCGCAGCTCGGGTCGTACCTCCAGATCACCGGGGATGTCGCCGACGACCTGGCGGTGCCCGGCAAGCCGTACTCGTTCGGGCAGTTGCAGGCCGCGCAGGCCGCGGGTGACCGCGAGGCTCTCGCCCAGCGGGGCCGGCCGGTGCTCCGGCTGCACCTGACCGACCGGGGCGCCGGACTCCCACACCTGCTCGACGCGGTACGGGGCCTGCGGAGTTGACGAGGACCGGGCATGCTGACACTGACCGACTGAGCGAGGAGGGGGATACGTGAATCCGCTGCGCGACCCGCAGGACCGGCGGTTGCCACGGATCCCGGAGCCGTGCGCACTGGTGATCTTCGGCGTCACCGGGGACCTGGCCCGCAAGAAGCTGCTACCGGCGGTCTACGACCTGGCCAACCGGGGACTGCTGCCGCCGGGCTTCGTGGTGCTCGGGTTCGCCCGGCGAGACTGGGGCGACGGCGACTTCGAGACGATGGCCCGGGAGGCCGCACAGGCGCACTCCCGGACACCCTGGCGCGAGGAGGTCTGGGGCCGGCTCGCCGGCAACATGAAGTTCGTCGGCGGCGCGTTCGACGACGACGACGCCTTCGACAAGGTGGCGAACTGCCTGGACGAGCTGCGGGACAGCCACGGCATCGCCGGCAACGCCGCCTTCTACTTCTCCATCCCGCCGGCCGCCTTCCCGACCGTGCTCAAGCAGCTCGCCCGGACCGGCATGGCCGACAACGAGAAGTGCGGCGGCTGGCGGCGGGTGGTGGTGGAGAAGCCGTTCGGGCACGACCTGCCCTCGGCGAAGGCGCTCAACGACCTCGTCGACGACGTCTTCACCCGGGACGACGTGTTCCGGATCGACCACTACCTGGGCAAGGAGACCGTCCAGAACATCCTCGCGCTGCGCTTCGCCAACAGCCTCTTCGAGCCGCTGTGGAACTCGAAGTACGTCGACTCGGTGCAGATCACCATGGCCGAGGATGTCGGGATCGGCACCCGGGCCGGCTTCTACGACGCCACCGGCACCGCCCGGGACGTGCTGCAGAACCACCTCCTGCAACTGCTCGCCCTGGTGGCGATGGAGGAGCCGACCAGCTTCGACGCCAGCGAGATCCGGGCCGAGAAGCTGAAGGTGCTGCGCGCGATCACCCTGCCCGAGGACGTGCACACCGGCACGGTACGCGGGCAGTACCTGCCCGGCTGGGTGGCCGGCAAGCGGGCGGTCGGCTACCTCGACGAGGAGGGTGTGCCGCCGGAGTCGACCACCGAGACGTACGTGGCGGTCCGGCTCGGCATCCAGAACCGGCGCTGGGCCGGGGTGCCGTTCTACATCCGGGCCGGCAAGCGGTTGCCGCGCCGGGTGACCGAGGTCGCCATCATGTTCAAGAAGGCGCCGCACCTGCCCTTCAACCCCGCCGACATGGAGATGCTCGGCAACAACCAGCTCGTGATCCGGGTCCAGCCCGACGAGGGCGTGGTGCTCAAGTTCGGCTCCAAGGTTCCCGGTACCACCATGGAGGTCCGGGACATCGCGATGGACTTCCAGTACGGCGAGGCGTTCACCGAGGCCAGTCCCGAGGCGTACGAGCGGCTGGTGCTCGACGTGCTGATCGGTGACCGGACGCTCTTCCCGGACGCCGCCGAGGTCGAGCAGAGCTGGCAGGTCATCGACCCGCTGGAGGAGGCATGGGAGGGCGGCAAGCCGGAGCCGTACCGGGCCGGCGAGTGGGGTCCCCGCGCCGCGGACGAGCTGCTGGCCCGGGAGGGCCGGGCGTGGCGGCGAGCGTGACCCGCCGAGGATCGCAACGACAACAACCAGGAGGCACCGTTGATCGGCTTGTGGGACACCACCGGTAACGAGGTGGTGAAGGCCCTGGCCGCCGAACGGCGCAGCGCGGGCGGCGTGGCCAGCGGGATGGCGCTGACCCTGATCGTCGTCGTCGACGAGCCGCGGGTCCGGGAGGCCGAGGCGGCGGTGACGATCGCCTCGGCCGCGCACCCGTGCCGGATGGTGGTGGTCGTCCGCTCCGACATCGAACGCGACCGCAACCGGCTGGACGCCGAGATCGTGGTCGGTGGCCGGCTCGGCCCGGGCGAGGCGGTGGTGACCCGGATGTACGGCCGGCTCGCCCTGCACGCCGAGTCGGTGGTGATGCCGCTGCTGGTTCCGGACGTACCGGTAGTGACCTGGTGGCACGGCGAACCGCCGGCCGAGATCGCCAACGACTTCCTCGGTGTGGTGGCGGACCGCCGGATCACCGACTCGGCGCAGGCGGCCGATCCGGTGGAGGCGCTGCGCCAGCGAGCCCGGGACTACGCACCCGGCGACACCGACCTCGCCTGGACCCGGATCACCCCGTGGCGCACCCTGGTCGCCGGGGCGTTCGACACCACCGAGGGCAACCGGATCACCTCGGCCACCGTGGTCGCGCCGCACACCGACCCGACCGCGGCCCTGATGATCGGCTGGCTGAAGGCCCGGCTGGGGCTGCACCCACACTGGGAGCACACCAGCGAGTTCCCCCGGATGCGCTCGGTGGAGCTGCGCTGCGCCAACGGTGACGAACTGGTGCTGACCCGGGACGACAACCAGGCGACGTTCCGGCGTAGCGGGCAGGCCGACCGGCATCTGCCGCTGGTACGCCGCCCGCTCGGCGACGAACTCGCCGAGGAACTGCGCCGGCTCGACCCGGACCAGATCTACGCCGAGGCGTTGGGTGCCGCCGCCGGGATCGCCGGGCTGGATCGCCGGCCGGCCCAGCGGGTGCACGTCTGGAAGGACCCGACGAAGCAGCCGCAGGGGGTGGCATGACCGAGACCACGGTGGTGGTGCACGCCGACCCCGAACTGCTCGCCCAGGCGGTCGCGGCCCGGCTGCTGGTCAGGATCATCGACGCCCAGGCGGAACGGGGCGAGGCGAGCGTCGTGCTGACCGGCGGGCGGATCGCGGCGGCGGTGCACCGGGCGGTACGCGACCTGCCGGCCAGGGACGCGGTCGACTGGTCCCGGGTCGACGTCTGGTGGGGTGACGAACGCTTCCTGCCGGCCGGGCACCCGGAGCGCAACGAGACCCAGGCCCGGGAGGCGCTGCTCGACGCGCTGCCGCAGGCCCGGGTGCACCCGATGCCCGCCTCGGACGGCCCGGACGGTGCCGATCCGGAGGCGGCGGCGGCCCGGTACGCGGCCGAGCTCGCTGCGGCCGCCGGCCCGGGTACGGCCGCCCTGCCCTACTTCGACGTACTGATGCTCGGGGTGGGCGAGGACGGCCACGTCGCCTCGATCTTCCCGGAGCACCCGGTCGGCTACGAGAGCCGGCCGGTGAGCGCGGTACGGGGCAGCCCGAAGCCGCCGCCGGTGCGGATCACGCTGACCCGGAGCGCCATCAACACCGCCGAGGACGTGTGGCTGATCGCCAGCGGCGGCGGCAAGGCCCGCGCGGTCGGGATGGCGCTGCACGGCGCCGGGCCGGTGCAGGTGCCGGCGGCCGGGGTCGCCGGGGTGCAGCGGACCCGCTGGCTGCTGGACCGGGCGGCGGCGGCCGAGGTGAGACCGAGCTTCCGCAGCCTTCGCTGACCGCGGCAGCCACCGCGAGCGCAGCAGCCACCGCGAGCGAGCGGACGGCTCGCGACCCTGCGGGCCCGGTCAGGCCAGGCAGCCCCGGGTCCGGTCAGGCTTCGCCGCGCCGGGCCCGCAGCGCCGCCAACGCCTCGGCGAGGAGCGCCTCGGCGTCCGCCTCGCTGCGCCGCTCCTTCACGTACGCCAGGTGCGACTTGTACGGCTCCGCCCGCTGCCGCCCAGGTGGATTCTGCACGTCCTGTCCGGCCGGCTGCCCGCAGTGCGGACAGTCCCAGGTCTCCGGCGTCTCGGCCTCGGCCGCCAACAGGATCTCCAGGATGTGTCCGCTGCCGCACCAGTAGGTGACCGCACGGCGGGGGGCCGGTTCGCATCGCTCGGTCGGCCGGGCTGGGCCGGCACCGACTCGGCTGCCACGGATGGCACTGCCACTGGGCACGACTGCTCGCTCCGTTCGTCAGAGGGGGTCCCCTGCGGGGTATGACAAACTGCGCGCGGCCCACGTTAGCGGACCGCGCGCAGTTTGTACGCCCGGGTCGTCAGGTCGTCTCGGCGAGACGCAGCCAGAGACCCAGTCCGACGATGCAGGCGAACCAGACAAGGCCCACCAGAACGGTGTATCGGTCGAGGTTCTTCTCGGCCACCGAGGAGCCGGCCAGGCTGGAGCTGACCCCTCCGCCGAACATGCTCGACATCCCGCCACCCTTGCCCCGGTGCAGCAGGATCAGCAAGGTGAGCAGCACGCTCGTGATCACCAGCAACACGACCAACGTGTATGCGAACCAGATCGGCATGGTAGGGGTCAGTCCTCTCAGCTACGCGGGGCTCGTCAAGGATAGCGACCGTCAGCGCGCGATGTGCTCCGGGAACCGGCAGATCTGTGCGAACTCCTCGGCGTCCAGGCTCGCCCCACCGACCAGTGCGCCGTCCACGTCCGGCTGCGCCATGATCGCGGCGATGTTGGCCGCCTTCACCGACCCGCCGTAGAGCACCCGGACCTGGTCGGCGGTCTGCTGACCGTGCACCTCGGCGATCCGCTGCCGGATCGCGCCGCACACCTCCTGGGCGTTCTCCGGAGTGGCGGTCTTGCCGGTGCCGATCGCCCAGACCGGCTCGTACGCGACGACCAGCTTGCTCACCTGCTCGGCGGTCAACCCGGCCAGCGAACCGTCGAGCTGGCCGCGCACGTACGCCACCTGCCCGTCCTGCTCGCGGATGTCCAGGCCCTCACCGACGCAGACGATCGGGGTCAGCTCGCTGGCCAGTGCGGCCTTCACCTTGGCGTTGACCAGCGCGTCGTCCTCGTGGTGGTACGTCCGCCGCTCCGAGTGCCCGACCACCACGTACGTGCAGCCCAGCGCGGCCAGCAGCGCACCCGAGATCTCCCCGGTGTACGCCCCGCCCTTGTGCGGCGAGATGTCCTGCGCGCCGTACCCGATCAGCAGCTTGTCGCCGTCGACCAGGGTCTGCACCGTCCGCAGGTCGGTGTACGGCGGCAGCACCACCGTCTCCACGTCGGTCAGCTGCTTCTCGTTGAGGCTCGCGGCGAGCTTCTGGATCAGCAGGTTGGCTTCCCGGTGGTTGAGGTTCATCTTCCAGTTGCCGGCCATCAGGGGGCGGCGGGTGGGTGCGGGGGTGGCCACTACTGCTCCAGAGCGACGATGCCGGGGAGGGCCTTGCCCTCCAGGTACTCCAGCGAGGCTCCCCCGCCGGTCGAGATGTGCCCGAACGACGACTCGTCCAGACCGAGCGCGCGGACGGCCGCGGCGGAGTCACCGCCACCGACCACCGTGAAGCCCTTGACCGAGATGATCGCCTCGGCGACCCCACGGGTACCGGCGGCGAACGGGGCCAGTTCGAAGACGCCCATCGGGCCGTTCCAGAAGACCATCCGGGCCGTACCGGCGATGTCGGCGAACTCCGCGACGGTCCGGGGGCCGATGTCCAGGCCGAGCCGGTCGGCCGGGATCGCGTTCACCGGCACGGTGTCGTGGTCGGCGTCGGCGCTGAACTCGCTCGCCGCCACCACGTCGACCGGGAGCACGATCCGGTCGGCGCCCCGCTCCAGCAGGTCCCGGCAGGTGTCGAGCATCTCCTCCTCGAGCAGCGACTTCCCCACCTCGTGCCCCTGGGCACGCAGGAAGGTGAAGCACATGCCGCCGCCGATCAGCAGCCGGTCGACGGTGGGCAGCAGCGCCTCGATCACGGCGAGCTTGTCGGAGACCTTGGAGCCGCCGAGCACCACCACGTAGGGGCGGTCCGGCTCGTGCCGCAGCCGGGCCAGCACCTCGACCTCGCGCAGCACCAGCCGGCCGGCGAAGTGCGGCAGCCGGGCCGGTACGTCGTAGACGCTGGCGTGCCTGCGGTGCACGGCGCCGAACGCGTCGTCGACGTACGCCGAGGCGAACGCGGCGAGCTGGTCGGCGAAGGCGCCCCGCTCGTCGGCGTCCTTGCTGGTCTCGCCGGCGTTGAAGCGCAGGTTCTCCAGCAGCGCGACCTGGCCGTCGCCGAGCCCCTCGACCGCCTTGCGGGCCGACTCGCCGACCGTGTCGGTGGCGAACGCGACCTCGGTGCCGAGCAGCTCGCCGAGCCGGGCCGCGACCGGGGCGAGGCTGTACTTCGGGTCGGGCGCCCCCTTGGGGCGGCCCAGGTGGGAACAGACGACGACGGCGGCCCCGGCGTCCCGCAGCGCGGTCAGCGTCGGCAGCACGGCCCGGATCCGGCCGTCGTCGGTGATCTGCCCGGTCTGCTTGTCGAGGGGCACGTTCAGGTCGGCGCGCACCAGCACGCGCCGACCCGAGACCCCCTCGGCGAGCAGATCGTCGAGGTTGCGGATGCTCACAGCCCAGTACCCACCAGTTTGACCAGGTCGACGAGGCGGTTGGAGTAGCCCCACTCGTTGTCGTACCAGCCGACGACCTTGACCTGGTTGCCGATCACCTTGGTCAGCCCGGAGTCGAAGATGCACGAGGCCGGGTCGGTGACGATGTCGGCGGAGACGATCTCGTCCTCGGTGTAGGTGAGGATGCCCTTCAGCTGACCCTCGGCGGCGGCCTTCATCGCGGCGTTGATCTCCTCGACCGAGGTGTCCCGGCCGGCCTCGATCGTCAGGTCGGTAGCCGAGCCGGTCGGGATCGGCACCCGCAGCGCGAAGCCGTCCAGCCTGCCCTTGAGGTCCGGCAGCACCAGGCCGATCGCCTTGGCGGCACCGGTCGAGGTCGGCACGATGTTCAGCGCGGCGGCCCGGGCCCGGCGGAGGTCCTTGTGCGGGCCGTCCTGGAGGTTCTGGTCCTGGGTGTACGCGTGGATGGTGGTCATCAGCCCCTTCTCGATGCCCACCGTGTCCTGCAGCACCTTCGCCATCGGCGCGAGGCAGTTGGTGGTGCAGGAGGCGTTGGAGATGATGTTGTGCTTGGCCGGGTCGTACTTCTGGTGGTTGACCCCCATCACGACCGTGACGTCCTCGTTCTTGGCCGGCGCCGAGATGATCACCTTCTTGGCGCCGCCGTCGATGTGCGCCTTCGCCTTGGTGGCGTCGGTGAAGAAGCCGGTCGACTCGATCACCACGTCGGCGCCGAGGTCGCCCCAGGGCAGCTTGCCCGGGTCCTTCTCGGCGAAGACCTTCATGGTGTGCCCGCCGACGCTGATCTCGTCGGCGCTCGCCTTGACCTCCTGCGGCAGCCGGCCGAGGATGCTGTCGTACTTGACCAGGTGCGCCAGCGTGGCGTTGTCGGTCAGGTCGTTGGCGCCGACCACCTCGACGTCGGCGCCCGACGCGAGCACCGCGCGGAAGAAGTTGCGGCCGATCCGGCCGAATCCGTTGATGCCAACCCGGATGGTCACTGGGTCCATCTCCTCGTGTGTTTCGGTTCACCGCCGGTGAGAGCGCGCGGCGGCGAAGGTGGGCGCGCCGACCGTTGGAGCCGGCCGCTGGATGTCACCCCGGCCGTCTCACCGCGACCTCTGGGCGGTCAGCACGGCGGAGAAGGCCGGTACCGGCCCCGTCGCCGTACGCTGCGACCTTATCCGAGCGCGCCGCTGCGCGTTGCGTCGGGGCACAATCCGGCCAATCGACTCCACCGACGGCGGTACGGTACCGCGCCGGAGAGCGTCAGACCGCCAGCATGTCCGGGGTGACCGCCGCCTCGGTGTCCGGGATTCCCAGGTCACGGGCGCGCTTGTCGGCCAGGGCCAGCAGCCGGCGGATGCGCCCGGCGATCGCGTCCTTGGTCAGTGGGGGGTCGGCCAGGGCGCCCAACTCCTCAAGGGACGCCTGCCGGTGTTCCAGCCGCAACCGGCCGGCCGAGGTGAGGTGGTTCGGGGCGTCCTCGGCGAGGATCTCCAGGGCCCGGGTCACCCGGGCGGCGGCGGCGACCGCGGCCCGGGCCGAGCGGCGCAGGTTGGCGTCGTCGAAGTTGGCCAGCCGGTTGGCGGTGGCCCGCACCTCGCGGCGTACCCGGCGCTCCTCCCAGGAGAGCACGCTGGAGTGCGCGCCGATCCTGGTCAGCAGCGCGGCGATCGCGTCGCCGTCCTTGACCACCACCCGGTCCACCCCGCGCACCTCGCGGTACTTCGCGGTGATGCCGATCCGCCGGGCCGCCCCGACCAGGGCGAGCGCGGTCTCCGGACCGGGACAGGTGATCTCCAGCGCGCAGGAGCGGCCCGGTTCGGTCAGCGAGCCGTGCGCCATGAAGGCACCCCGCCAGGCCGAGACCGCGCAGCAGACGTTCGCCGCCACCACGTGCGGGGGCAGCCCGCGTACCGGCCGGCCGCGTACGTCGAGCAGGCCGGTCTGCCGGGCCAGCGCCTCGCCGTCCTTGACCACCCGGACGATGTAGTGGCTGCCCTTGCGCAGCCCACCGGAGGCGAGTACGTGGATCTCGCTCGGATATCCGTAGACCTCGGCGATCTCCCGACGCAGCCGGCGGGCCACCGCGCCGGTGTCGAGCTCCGCCTCGACCACCACCCGTCCGGAGACGATGTGCAGTCCGCCCGCGAAGCGCAGCAGGGCGGCCATCTCCGCCCGCCGACAGCAGGGCTTGGGTACGTCCACCCGGCTCAGCTCGTCCTTGACCGCAGCCGTCATCGCCATCTTGTCGTCACCTCGTGGGCCGGTCCCGGCGGGTGCCGGTGATTCGTAGGTGCTTGGTTGTTGATTCGTAGGTGCTTAACGATCGGCGCCCAGGAGAGGCACCAGCGCGGCGCCCAGCGCTGCCGGATCGTGCTGGGGCCCGCCGTCCGGTACGGCCACCGGGGCGAGCACGAGCCGCGCACCCAGGGATTCTGCCGCACGATGTACCGGTTCGGGGTCACCCACCGCCTTTCCGTCCGCCAGTACCACGTCGACGGTGAGCCCGGGCAGGTACCAGCCGAGCGCCGCCAGGTGGTCGGCGAGGGAGAGGCCGAGCGTCTCCGCCTCGTTGGCGAGGTTGAGCGTCACCAGCCGGCGGGCCGGGCTGGCCACCATCGCCGCGGCCAGCTCCGGCACCAGCAGGTGCGGGATGACGCTGGTGTACCAGCTTCCCGGGCCGAAGATCAGCCAGTCGGCCTCGCGAACCGCCGCCACCGCCTGCGGGCAGGCGATCGGCCCCTCCGGGGTGAGCCGGACCGACTCGACCCGGCCGTCGGTCACCGCCACCGCGTGCTGTCCGCGTACCGTCTGCACCGCGCTGGGCCGGCGCGGGTCGGCGCCGCGGACCCGGGCCTCGATGCCGACCGGCTGGCAGGCCATCGGCAGCACCCGACCGATCGCGCCGAGCATGGCGGCGGCGTGGTCGAGGGCGGCCACCGGGTCGCCGAGCAGCTCCATCAGCCCACAGAGCACCAGGTTGCCGACGGCGTGCCCGGCCAGCGGGTCGGGACGCGGGCCGCTGCCGACGAACCGGTGCTGGAACAGCGCGGCGCTGCGCCGGGTGCCGGGTTCCTCGGCGGCCAGCGCGACCAGCGCCTGCCGCAGGTCACCGGGGGGCAGCGCGCCGCGTTCGAGCCGCAGTCGCCCGCTGGAACCGCCGTCGTCGCCGACGGTCACCACCGCGGTGATGTCGAGGTCCAACTCGGGAGCGCAGCGGCGCAGCGCCCGCAGCGACGCCGCCAGGCCGTGGCCGCCGCCGAAGGCGACCACCCGCTGTCGCCGATCAGGTCGGGAAAGGTTCACTCGCGCCCCAGATCACGGTGGTGCGCCGTGGCCGAGATCCGGGCCTGGCGCAGCCGGGCGGCCAGTTCCTCGGCGATCGCCACGCTGCGGTGCTTGCCGCCGGTGCAGCCGACCGCCACGGTCAGGTAGCGCTTCCCCTCCCGCTCGAAGCCGGGCGCGGTCGCGTTGATCAACCGGGCGTACGTCTCGACGAAGGTCACCGCGCCGCGCTGGCCGAGCACGTACCGGCTGACGTCCTCCTCCCGGCCGGTGTGCTCGCGCAACTCCGGTACCCAGTACGGGTTGGGCAGGAAGCGGGCGTCGAGCACGAAGTCGGCGTCCGGGGGAAGGCCGTACTTGAAGCCGAAGGAGAGCACGGTCACCCGGAGCCGGCGGGCGTCCTCGCCGCCGAACAGCTCCTCGACCCGGCGGCGGAGCTGGTTCACGTTCAGGTGCGAGGTGTCGATGATCACATCGGCCTGGTCGCGAGCCTCCTCCAGCAGGCCACGCTCTATCGCGATGCCGTCGGCCAGCCGGCCGTCGGCCTGGAGCGGGTGCGAGCGCCGAACGCTCTCGAAGCGCCGGATCAGCACCTCGTCGTCGGCGTCCACGAAGACCACCCGGGGCTGGAAGCCGCGGTCCTTGAGCGCCCGGATCGCCCCGGCGAGGTCGGTGGAGAACGCCCGGCTGCGTACGTCGAGCACCATGGCGGTCTTCCGGGCCGCACCACCGGCCCGGAACGCCAACTCGGCCATGTCGATCATCAACGCCTGGGGCAGGTTATCCACCACGTAGAAGCCGACGTTCTCCAGTGCCCGGGCGACGGTGCTGCGGCCGCCGCCGGAGACCCCGGTAACCACCACCAGGGTGGTGTCCGAGCGGGTCGGTTCCGCCGCCTCCGCCGCGGACCGGGCCCGCGTCGGCCGCCCGAGGTCCGATGCCGGTTCTCCCCCGAACTCCCTGTTCTGGTCTTCCGCGCCCGTCGGCGACTCGTCGGCTACCAGCCGAGTCTCACTCATGTTCCACCCCCAGCCATACCCGCCTGCCGGATCGACGGTACGCCGCCCGGGGGCGGGTCCGGCGAGGGTCGACCACCCGGCGAGGTAGGAGACGTAATCTACCCGGCCGTCGGGATCTCCCCGGCCACCGGGCCCGGGCGAGTGAACGCCGACATTTGCTAGAGAAGTCTTTCTAGAGATATCTTTAGGGTATGTCGAGGCCGGAGATCCAACTCACCGACCCCCGAGCCCTGCGGGGGTACGCGCACCCGCTCCGGATAGCCCTGCTCGGGCTGCTCCGCCGGGAGGGCCCACTGACCGCGACCCAGGCCGCCGACCGGCTCGACGAGAGCGTGCCGAACTGCTCCTACCACCTGCGCCAGCTCGCCAAGTACGGTCTCGCCGAACGGTCCGAGGGCGCAGACGCCCGGGAGCGACCCTGGCAGGCGACCGCGCTCAGCACCTCCTGGGACGACCTCTCCGACGATCCGGAGACCCGGGCAGCGGCCAACCACCTCAACGCGATGATCCTGGACCACTACGTCGCCCGGGCCCGGGCGCACCTGGCCCGACGGGCCTACGAACCGGCGGACTGGCGTGCGGTGCTCGGCTTCGGCGACGCGCTCGTGCACGTCACCGCGGCGGAACTGGCCGAACTGACCCGACGGATCGAAGCCCTGCTCGCCGAGTACGACGAACGGCTGACCGACCCGTCGACCCGGCCCGAGGGCTCCCGGGCGATCGGCCTCATCCAACTGGTCGTGCCCAGCGATCCGCCACCGAAGCCGGCCGGCGAGCCGGGACGATGACCGGCACCCTCACCCCACCGGTGGCGGCGCACCGCCGCCGGCACCGGGTGCCGCACCTGCTCCGCCAGGCACCGTTCCGGCGGTACTGGTCGGCCCAGACCGTGTCACTCTTCGGCGACCAGATCTCCGCGCTCGCCCTGCCCCTGCTGGCGGTGCTCGGCACCGACGCCGGACCTGCCGAGATGGGCTACCTGACCGCCGCCGCGCTGATCCCGAACCTGCTCTTCTCGCTGCTCCTCGGCGCCTGGATCGACCGCTACCCGCACAAGCGCCGGGTGATGGTCCTCGCCGACCTCGGCCGGGCGGTGCTGCTCGCTGCCGTGCCGGTGGCGTACCTGTTCGGGGCGCTCTCCCTCAACCAGCTCTACGCGGTGGCCTTCCTGACCGGCACCCTGGCGGTGCTCTTCGAGGTCGCGCACAGCGCCCTCTTCGTCTCGCTGGTGCCCCGCAGGGACTACGTCGACGCGAACGCGCTGACCAACGGCAGCCGGGCGATGTCGTACGTCGCCGGGCCGAGCGCGGGTGGAGTTCTGGTGCAGACCCTCTCCGCTCCCGTGGCGCTGCTCGCCGACGCGGTGTCGTACCTGGTCTCGGCGCTCTTCCTGGCCCGGATCGGGCCGACCCGGCCCACGGAGCCGGCCCCGGCCGACGACGGCACCGGGCTTGGCATCGGGCAGGGGCTGCGGTTCGTCGTCCGCTCCCCGATCCTCCGCTCGCTGCTGCTCGGCACGACCACGCTGAACCTCTTCAACTACATGTTCAGCGCGCTGTTCGTGCTCTACGTCAGCACCGAACTGGGACTCTCCCCCGGCCTGCTGGGGCTGGTGATCGGGGTCGGTTCGGTCGGTGCGCTGCTCGGCGCGGTGCTCACCGGTCGACTCGTGCGCCGGTTCGGCATCGGCCGGACCGTGCTGGCCAGCTTCGTACTCTTCCCGGCCCCGCTGGTGCTGGTGCCGCTGGCCGGCGGGCCGACCCCGGCGGTGCTGGGCGCGCTCGTCGTCGCGGAGTTCCTCTCCGGACTCGGCGTGATGATGCTGGACATCACCGTCGGGTCACTACAGGTCGCGGTCACCCCGGAACGGCTGCTCGCCCGGGTCACCGGGGCGAAGCGGACCGTCAACTTCGGCATCAGGCCGGTCGGCGCCGTGCTGGGTGGCAGCCTGGGTGCCGCCCTCGGGGTACGCCCGACGCTCTGGATCGCCACCGTCGGGGCGGTCGCCGGGCTGCTCTGGGTGCTGCCCACCGCCATTCCGAGGCTGCGCGACCTGCCTGAGCCGGACCACGCTGTCGTGGGATGACGGGTGCGATCCGCCCCGGAGACGCCGCTGGCCGGGTCCCCGGTGGTGGGGACCCGGCCAGCGGGTTGGTGTTGGGTGGTGTGTCAGCTGTTGGTCCAGGCGTCGGCTACCAGGTCGGCGGCCTGGTCCTCCCACTGTGCGTACGCGTCGGGGTACGCCGAGACCTGTACCTTCTGCGCGGCCACGGTCAGCGGCAGGTTCTGCCAGCCGTCAACCTGCTTCAGTCCCTTGAGGAACGCGGTGGTGGAGTACTCCGGATCGGTGATCTGCTCCACCGAGCCCCAGCCCGAGGACGGGCGCTGCTGGAACAGGCCCTGCGAGTCGTGGTCGTTACGGGCACCCAGGTGACCCAGGTTCTCCAGCTTCGACTCCTGCAGGCTGGTACCGACCGCGATCA
>NZ_JBEEAC010000042.1:0-52763 GCF_040120695.1 Plantactinospora sp. B6F1
GGCCACGAGGTCTCCGTGCAGATGGTTGTCTTGGTCGATAACCCATCTACCGGAGACCTCGCCACATCTCGATCACCAACACGCCCGGCCCGTCAAACCGGATCAGCCACTTATGACACACGGCCTAATGGCGGCATCGCGCGGTGGCCAGGCGTCGGGCAGAGTCCAGCAATCGGATGCCGGCGCGGCTACACCGGGTCGCGGCGCATCGGCACGTGTGCGATGCCGTCCTCGACGTACTCCGGGCCGCTCACCGTGAAGCCGTAACGGGTGTAGAAGTCGACCAGGTACGCCTGGGCGTCGAGTACGCAGGGCCGGGAGCCGACCAGGGCCAGCGCCTCGCTCATCAGCCGCCCGGCGTGTCCGCCGCCCCGGGCCCGGGGGGCCACCACCACCCGGCCGATCCGCTGCACCCCGCCCGGCTCGGCGAGCAGCCGCAGGTACGCGATCGGCACGTCATCGCTGGCCAGCCAGAGGTGCCGGGTGCCCGGCTCGACGTCCCGGCCGTCGAGTTCGGGATAGGCGCACTCCTGCTCGACCACGAACACGTCGGACCGCAGCTTCAGCAGGTCGTGCAGGGTCCGGGCGGTGAGGTCGGCGAACGACGCGATCCGGAGCTCGATCCGGTCCTGGGAGTCCGACTGGAGCGGTGGCGTCTGCGACGGGTGCATCCCGTGATGCTAGGCCGCGGCCCGTACCGCTGAGGTGTCAGGAGGGGGCGCTGCCAGAGCAGAATCCGGTGATGAGGGCCCCTTCCTTGCAGGTCAGGCTGGGCGGGCGCCGACGGCGTCGCGGATCTCCGCACCACGCTCGCCCTCGACCGCCCGGGCGCAGTGCCCGCAGCAGAAGAAGCGGCCGGAGACCTCCACGCCGTGCCCGATGATCCGGATGCCGCAGTGCTCGCAGACCGGGGCGAGCTTGTGCGCCGCGCACTCGAACGAATCGAAGGTGTGCACGTCCCCGCTCGTCGTGCGCACCTCGAACGTCAGCCAGTAGTCGTTGCCGCAGACCTCGCAGGTCGTCGCCATGTCGAATCCCCCCGTATCACCGCATCTGCGGCCATACTACGTGGTCGACGGGTCCAGGCGCATCGAGATCGAGTTGATGCAGTACCGGGCGTTCGCCGGGGTGAGGCCCTCGCCGTCGAAGCGGTGCCCGAGGTGCGAGTCGCAGTTGGCGCAGCGCACCTCGATCCGGACCATGCCGAGCGAGCGGTCCTCCAGGTAACGGATGGCGCCGGGCAGGGCCCGGTCGAAGCTCGGCCAGCCGCAGTGCGAGTCGAACTTGGTGTCGCTGGAGAAGAGTTCCGCCCCGCAGGCCCGGCAGCGGTAGGTACCCGAGGTCTTGGTGTCCACATACTCGCCGGTCCACGGGCGCTCCGTGCCCGCCTGGCGGAGCACCTTGAATTCCTCGGGCGTGAGCCGGACCCGCCACTCCTCCTCGGTGCGGGGCAGGTTGTCTCCCCGGTTGTCCCGGACACTGTTGTCAGCCATGCCCCAACGGTACGGCGGAGATCGTGCGGCGGCTAAGCGCCGGAGGTTCGCCCCAAGCGCCCGTCGATCGACTGAAAACAACGAGAAACACCTGATTAATCACCGGGCGGTCACCGGGTCGTTGACAGGACATGCGAGCGGCCACCAGGCCGGGCGGGCAGAGACGGCGACGCGAGCACCGGCTGGTGCTGGCCGAGTTCCGGCTGACCTGGCGGCAGGCGGTGGTCCGGGGACTGCGCTGGGGTGGCCTGGGCAGCGGTGCCGTGATCGTGATCGCCGGTGCGCTGCCCGGGCAGCGGGAACTGACCGGGTGGGTCTGGGTGGCCGTGCTGGCTCCGCTGCCACTCGGGGTGCTCTGCGGCGGCGTCGACCGGCTTCGGGCCCGGAGCCGGCTGGAGGAGGCGGGGCTGCGGGGCCGGGCGTACGGGGCGTACGCCTTCGTTGCCTGGCACCGGGTGGTCGACGTCCGGGCGGAGCGCCGTCGGGGCCGTACCGTCGTCGCCGTCTACCTCGGCGACGACCGGCCGATGCGGCTCTACGCCCCGTACGACGGTGGGCTGCTCGACCGGGACCCGCGGTTCGAGCAGAAGCTCGTGCTCATCTGCCAGGTCTGGGAGGCGCACCGGCACGGCAGCCGGACGCCGGAGGTGCGCTCCCGGCCGTGAGGCCGGGCCGACGGTCGGCGTCTCCGTGTCCGGCCACCGACGTCGGACCGGTGGCATAGGGTCGGCGCATGGCTGGTGGCAGCGCGAAGGCGAAGCCCGTCGAGGTCGAGGTGGCCGGGCACACGGTACGGCTGAGCAGCCCGGACCGGGTCTACTTCCCCCGTCGCGGGTTCACCAAGAAGGACATGTTCGACTACTACCTCGCGGTCGGTGACGGGATCATGCGTGCGCTGCGTAACCGCCCGACGGCGCTGCAGCGCTTCCCCGAGGGCATCGAGGGGGAGATGTTCTACCAGAAGCGGGTGCCGGCCCGGGGCGTACCGCCGTGGATCCGGACCGCGAAGATCCAGTTTCCGAGCGGCCGGAGCGCCGACGAGCTATGCCCGGCCGACCTGGCGCACGTGGCCTGGGCGGCCCAGATGGGGACCGTCGTCTTCCACCCGTGGCCGGTCCGGGGCGGCGACGTCGACCGCCCCGACGAGTTGCGCATCGACCTCGACCCGCAGCCGGGCACCGACTTCGCCGACGCGGTGGAGGCGGCCGGCGAGGTGCGCGGACTGCTGGACGAACTCGGCGCGACCGGCTGGCCGAAGACCTCCGGCGGCCGGGGCGTGCACGTCTACCTGCGGATCGAGCCGCGCTGGACCTTCACCGAGGTACGCCGGGCGGTGATCGCGTTTGCCCGCGAGGTGGAGCGGCGTCGCCCCGACCTGGTCACCACCGCCTGGTGGAAGGAGCAGCGCGGCGAGAAGGTCTTCATCGACTACAACCAGATGGCCCGGGACCGGACGATCGCCTGCGCCTACTCGCTGCGGGCCAACGCCCGGGCCACCGTCTCCACCCCGGTCACCTGGGACGAACTGCCGGACGTGGAACCGGACGACTTCGACCTCAGGACCGTGCCGGAGCGGGTGGCGAAGATCGGTGACCCGCACGCCGGCATCGACGACGCCCCGTGGGACATCAGCCCGCTACTGGAGTGGGCCGACCGGGACGACCGGGACGGCTCCGGCGACCTGCCCTATCCGCCGGACCACCCGAAGATGCCGGGCGAGCCGAAGCGGGTCCAGCCGTCCCGGGACCGCGACCGCAAGGAGTGAGCGGCCCCCGGGACGTCGGGCGCTACGGTCGGCCCCTGGAAGGCCTCTGCGGGACTGCTCCATCCGGGAGATCGTTGGCGGAACCCTCCCGGTGGTTCAGGGACTGACGACCTTCGTCACGAAGGCTCGCCACGAGTCGGGCGCGAAGGTCAGGATGGCCCCTGCCGGTGGTCGCCCATGATCGAGCAAGGCGGGGCGTTGCTATCTTCCTCACGATCCGCTATGCAATGGCGGCGATGTCGCCGTCATCGACGATGGATGGCGTCACAACGACAGTTTCATGCCTTCGTGGCTGGCCCGGAAGCCCAGTGCGGCATAGAACCGGTGTGCGTCCGTACGCTGCTTGTCGGTGGTCAGCTGGACCAGCCGGCAGCCGCGTTCCCGGGCCTGATCCACCGCCCAGTCCATCATTCGCCGACCGATTCCCTCGCCGCGCAGGTCGCGTCGGACCCGGACCGCCTCGATCTGCATCCGTTCGGCGCCGCGCCGGCTCACCCCGGGGATGAAGGTGAGCTGCATCGTGCCGACCGGTTCGCCGTCGAGTTCGACGACGATCAGCTCGTTGCGCGGGTCGGCGTCGACCGCCTCGAAGCCGGCCCAGTAGGCGGCGTCGATGTCCTCGCCGGTCGGCTCCGCCGGCTCCCGGCTCGCGGCCACCTCGTCGTCGAGCAGCATCGCGACGATCGCCGGTACGTCGTCCCGGCTGGCGGTCCGGAAGATCAGCTCACGCATGCCCTCAGCCTGGCACATCGACTCTGCTCGACGCGGTCGACTCGGCAGCCGGTCGGCCGCGACGGCCGGCCGGCCCTCCCGGCCCGAGCCCCGGTCGGAGACCGCAGGGGCGTCAGCGGGCCGGGCAGGTGGTGCCGGCGCTCGGCGGCTTCAGGTCGATCAGGTAGTCGTCGACCGCGTTGGTGATGCAGCGGGTCTGCGGGTAGGCGGTGTGCCCCTCGCCCTGCCAGGTCAGCACCACGCCGACGTCGAGCATCTCGGCCAGCTTCGGCGTCTGCTCGTAGGGCGTGGCCGGGTCGCCGGTGGTGCCGACGACGACGATCGGCGGGGCGCCGGTCGCCGGGCCGGTCGGGTACGGGTCCCGCTGGCCGGGCCAGAACTCGCAGCTCAGCATCCCCACCGCCAACGGGGCGCCGAACAGCGGGTACTTCTCGCGCCACTGCGACTGCAACGACCGGATCCGATCGACGCCGACCCGGTCCTCCTCGTCGGCGCAGTTCACCGAGAGGTTGGCGTCGAAGAGGTTCGTGTAGCTGCCGTCCTCGCTCCGTTCGGCGTACGAGTCGGCGAGTGCGAAGACCTCCTTCGGGTCGCCGTCGGCGAGCGAGTCGATCGCGGCGGCGAGCTTCTGCCAGCCGGCCTCGGTGTAGAGCGAGGAGATCACCGCGTAGAAGACCCAGCCGGCGGTGGCCTCCCGGCCGCCCTCGCCGCGTACCGGAGAGACCCGGGCCTTCTCCAGCGCGTCCGTCACCGCGCCCCGGGCGTCCGGGGCGATCGGGCACCGGCCCGGAGTGTCCCGGCACCAGTTGGTGAAGTTGGTGAAGGCCCGCTCGAAGCCCTTGGCCTGGCTCTCCGAGCCGGCCACGATGTCCTGCTCCGGGTCGACCGCGCCGTCGAGCACCAGCGCCCGGACGTTACGCGGGAAGAGCTGGGCGTACGTCGCGCCGAGCAGGGTGCCGTAGGAGTACCCGAGGTAGCTCAGCTTCTCGTCGCCGACCGCGGCCCGGATCGCGTCCATGTCGTGCGCGGCCTGCTCCGTGGAGTAGAGCCGCAGCCGCTCGCCGTACCTGGCGCCGCAGGTGTCGCCGATCCGCCGGTTCAGCGCCACCAACTCGTCGAACTCCGCCTGGCTCGCCGGGTCCGGCTCGAAGCCGAAGCTGCGGTCCAGGTCGGCGTCGGAGACGCACTTGACGGGGGAGGAGCGGGCCACGCCCCGAGGGTCGAAGCCGATGATGTCGAAGCGCCGGGTCACCTCGTCCGGCAGCCCGCCGAAGCTGGCTCCGAACGACAGGTAGACCGCCGAGTCGACGCCGGACCCACCGGGGCCGCCCGGGTTGATCAGCAGCGAACCGATCCGGTCCTGCTGCTTGGCCGACCGGATCCGCAGCAGCGAGATCTCCAGCTTGTCGGTGCCGGCACCGCCGGCCGCGTTCCAGTCCGCGGGTACGGAGATGGTGGCGCAGTCGTACCGCATGTTGGGCGCGCCCCGGCCGACGAGCTTGCGCGGCACCTCCGGACAGGATTTCCACTTCGCGGTACCGGTGCCGCTCGGCCCGGCCGCCGAGCCGGCGCGCTCCTTCTCGTCGTCGGGCCGGAACATCGGGATGGTGCAGCCGGCGACGAGCAACACGACGGCCAGGAGACCGGCCAGGGGCAGCCGGCGAGGGTACGAGCGGGCCAAGAGATCCTCCGTGATCGTTGCGACCGTCAGGCTACGCGCCTGGGGCGAGCGGGTCGCCGCGGAGCACCTGGTCGACGTCGAACCGGATCGGACGGTCGAGTTGGTCGTACCCGCAGGAGGCCGGCTCCCGGTCGGGCCGCCAGCGGACGAACTGGGCGGTGTGCCGGAACCGGTCCCCCTCCATCGCGTCGTAGCCGACCTCGGCCACCAGTTCCGGCCGGAGCGGCTCCCATTCCAGGCTCTTGGTGCCGGACCACCGACTGGGGCCGCCGGGGATGCGCTGCCCGCTGGTGTGGTCGCCGTGCACCCACGGGTGCTCCTCGACGCCCTCGCGGTACGGCGCCAGCTCGTCGAGGAGCTCGGCGCGGCGGGCGGCGCTGAACGACGCCGACACGCCGACGTGGTGCAGGGTGCCCCCCTCGTCGTGCAGGCCGAGCAGCAGGGAACCGACCACCGGGCCGGACTTGTGCCAGCGGAACCCGGCGACCACCACGTCGGCGGTACGGGTGTGCTTGACCTTGAACATCAGCCGCTTGCCCGGCTGGTAGGGGATGTCGGCAGGCTTGGCGACCAGCCCGTCCAGCCCGGCCCCCTCGAAGATCTCGAACCACCGGGCCGCCGTCTCCGGGTCGGTGGTGGTCTGGGTGACGTGCACCGGCGGTACGACCCCGCGCAGCTCCTGGACGAGCCGGCCGCGGCGCCGCTCGTAGGGCTGGTCGACCAGCGACTCGTCACCGATGGCGAGCAGGTCGAAGGCGACCAGGTCGGCCGGGGTGGTCTCGGCCAGCATGTTGACCCGGGACGCCGCCGGATGGATGCGCTGGCTGAGCAGCTCGAAGTCGAGTCTGGGAGCGCCGTCCGGGCCGTCCCGGCGGATGACGATCAGCTCGCCGTCGACCGCGCAGCGGGTCGGCAGCTGGGCCCGGGCCTGCGCCACCACCTCCGGGAAGTAGCGGGTCATCGTCTTGCCGCCCCGGCTGGCCAGCTCGACCTCGTCACCGTCGCGGAAGACGATGCACCGGAAGCCGTCCCACTTCGGCTCGTAACTCATCCCCGGGCCGGTGGGGATCTTCGGCACGCTCTTCGCCAGCATCGGCTCGACCGGCGGGTTGATCGGCAGTTCCACCCGGCCAAGTCAACCAGATGGGCGACGGGCCGGGGTCCCCCTGGCCGTACCGGTCGTCCCATCGGCACCACCGGGCGCAGGAGTTTCGCGTCGGCCACCGCGCGTGACGTGTTTACGCAGCTCAGAGCTATCTTCGCCGGATGCGGGGCTGGGTGTGCGTCTGCTGCGGCCGGTGGCAGGTGAGTGTCGAGCGGATCGCCGGGAGGTACCTCTACCGGCTGGCGTACCGCTATCACCCGGAGGTGGGCGGGGTTGACGTACTCGGGGAGGTGGGGTCGGTGGCGGCGCTGGAGCGACTGCTGCGGATCCGTACCCCGGTGACCCTGGCCGACCTCCGTGAACGTCCGGCCGGCAGGGCCTCGTAACCGAGCTGCGTGTGTCGGCTCGTCGCGCGTTACTACAGCGCCTTCGCGATCTCGGCCAGCACGTCGGCCGGGACCTCGACCGCGGTCTCGTGCGCCGGGATGTCGAGCTGGGCCAGTGCCTCCGGGTCGGAGACGCGCCAGCCCTGCACGATGAAGGTGTCACGGTCCGTGCGGTACAGCGACGGGCAGTTGTTGATCTGGGACTGCGCGGTCTTGCGAATGAAAGTGAGCTTCACGATCGGGCCTTTCACTCCTTTTATGCCGCTTCGGGCCGGATGCCCTAGCGGTCTGTGTTGCATTATGCGGCCAATCAGGACGTTCGGGCACGGATCACAGCAACGTGGTGGCGTGAATGTAGGTGAATGGCCGATTCATCTCGCGCCTGACCCGCGGGGATTTCTGGTAAGGGCCGCGCATCGGCGCAGGTTCAGGCGCGGGGCTCGGCCGGGGGGTGCCAGTCCGCGTACCGGGCCATCGAGCGGAGTGCGACCCGGGGCGGGGTCAGGCGCATCATCACGTTCCGTAATCCGACCGCCAGCGGGTTGCGCAGCTGCTGGCCGAACCGGCCAATCTGGTACGAGGCCCGGGCGACCCGCTGGCTGCGCGGGCGGCGCTCCGCGTCGTACCGGGCCAGGCCGGCCGGCACCCCGACCCCCTCGGGGAGGCACGAGCCGAGCACCACCGCGTCCTCGATTGCCTGGGCCGCGCCCTGGCCCAGATTCGGGGTCATCGCGTGCGCGGCGTCGCCGAGCAGCGCGACGGCGCCCCTGACGTAGCTGCCCAGCGGGGTGCCGAGATGGTAGAGGTCGTTTCGGAGCACCCCGGACGGGCTGGTCGCGTCCAGCAATCGCGGGATCGGCGGGTGCCACGACCCGAAGCGCTCCCGCACCGCCGCCAGCTCGTCGGCGTCGCGCTGCCCCTCCGGGGCGGTGACCGCGCCGAACCAGTAGACCCGGCCGTCGCCGAGCGGCACCATCCCGAACTCGGCGCCCGGCGCCCAGGTGATCGCCACCAGCAGTTCGCCGGTCCAGGGTCGGTCCGTCACGCCCCGCCAGGCGGTGCTGCCGACGTACGCCGGGGCCGGGGTCTCCGGCCACAACCGCCGGCGTACGACGCTGCGCAGCCCGTCGGCCCCGACCACCAGCTCGGCCCGGAGCGTCCGCCGGGCGCCCTCGCAGACGTAGCTGACCTCGGCCGGCGGGCCGGCGACCACCTCGACCACCTCCGCCCCGGTGACCACGGTCGTGCCCTCGGGCAGCGCGGCGTGCAGGATCTCGTGCAGCCTCGCCCGGTGGATGCCCAGCGACTCCGTGCCGAGCTGGTCGACCAGGTCGGCGGCGGCCATCCGGGCCAGCCAGCGGCCGTCCGCGGTACGGCTGCCACCGGCCGCCTCCACCCGACCGGCCGCCCGGATCCGCTCCCCGAGGCCGAGCGCCGCCAGCCCGGCCAGCGCGTTCGACATCAGCGTGATCCCGGCGCCGGCCGTGCCGAACGCGGGCGCCCGTTCCAGCACCGTCACCCGCCAGCCCTGCCGACGCAGCGCCAGGGCGGCGCAGAGGCCGCCGATGCCGGCGCCGACCACCACCGCGCTCCGATCCAACGTGCCCAACGTGCACCTCCGGTAAGCGGTCCTTCTACGCCTGTAGAAAGGCATACTACAGGCGTAGAAGAGCGGGTGGAGGGAGTACGGGTGACCGCTCGGCGGGACCGGTTCGCCGTCATCACCGACGCCGCGATCGAACTGGTGGCGGAGCTGGGCATGCGCGGGCTGACCCACCGGGCCGTGGACGGCCGCGCCGGCCTGCCGCTCGGCTCCACCTCGGCGTACTTCCGGACCCGGAAGGCGCTCATCGAGGCGGTCGTACGCCGCCTCGCCGACCTCGACCGTGCCGACCTCGAAGCCACCGACCTGCCCGTCGAGGCGGCCACCGGACCGGCGGTCCCGCCCGGTGGGAGCGGGCCACTCGGACCCCGGGAACTCGACCAGCTCGCCAACCGGATAGCCGGCCTGCTCGACCGCTGGCTGACCGCAGGACGTATCCGGACACTGGCCCGGTACGCCTGCCTGCTGGAGGCCACCCACCACCCCGAGCTACGGGAGATTCTGTCGTACGGCATCGCCTCCCGGACCCAGGCCCGTGCGCTACTCGGGCAGGCCGGAGCGGCAGATCCCGAGCGGAGCGGCAAGCACCTCGTCGCCTGCCTGGACGGGCTGCTCTTCGACCGTCTCGTCGGCGCCGGCTCGCTCGACGCGCCGGTTCCGGGGAGCGAACAGAGCCGGCAGGACCTCTACCAGGCCGTCCGGACCGTACTCTTCGCGATGGCCGCCACCGGCTCCCCGGCGCCCGGCGGCCCGGATACCGGCGACAACGCCTGACCGGTCGCAGGGCCGACCGGTCGCAGGGCCGCTTCCGGTCCGGCTGGCGCTCCGCAGTGGCCGCCCGCTCAGCCCGGCCACCGTCGCCCGCCGCCTCTCCGCGCTGATGACGCCGACAGCGGCCCTGCGTCGACGGTCAGCCCGCCAGCGGGATGTGCCCGGCCGGCACGGTCTCGTCGGCGCGTGGCGGTGGCGGCGGGGTGCCGTCCCCGAACGGGCGGCCGCCGAGCGCCTCCCGGCCGTGCGGCTCCAGCCAGTTCCGCAGGTCCGGTCCGAGCGGCACGATCCCGGTCGGGTTGATGTCCCGGTGCACCTCGTAGTAGTGCCGCTTGATGTGGTCGAAGTCGACGGTGTCACCGAACCCGGGCGTACCGAACAGGTCCCGGGCGTACGCCCACAGCACCGGCTGCTCGGTCAGCTTCTGCCGGTTGCACTTGAAGTGCCCGTGGTAGACCGCGTCGAACCGGACCAGGGTGGTGAAGAGCCGCACGTCGGCCTCGGTGATGCTCTCCCCGACCAGGTAGCGTCGCCCCTCCAGCCGGGCCGACAGCCAGTCCAGTCGGTCGAAGAGCCGCCGGTACGCCTTCTCGTACGCCTCCTGGCTGCCGGCGAACCCGCACCGGTACACCCCGTTGTTGACATCGGCGAAGACGACCGCGTTCACCTCGTCGATCTCGTCCCGCAGCGGCTCCGGATAGAGGTCGGGCGCACCGGATCGGTGGTACGCCCGCCACTGCGTCGACAGGTCGATGGTCATCTGGGCGAAGTCGTTCGTCACCACCTGCCCGGTCGGGACGTCCACGATCGCCGGCACCGTGATCCCGCGCTCGTATCCCGGGAACCGGGCGAAGAACGCCTCCTGGAGCCGCTCGATGCCGAGCACCGGGTCCCGGCCGCCGGGGTCGAGGTCGAACGTCCAGCTCCGGGCGTCGTGGGTCGGCCCGGCGACCCCCATCGACAGCACGTCCTCCAGCCCGAGCAGCCGGCGGACGATGATCACCCGGTTGGCCCACGGACAGGCCCGGCTCACCACCAGCCGGTACCGGCCCGGCTCCACCGGATAGCCGTCCCGCCCGTCGGCGGTGATCCGGGTGGCGATGTAGCGCTGGTCCCGGGTGAACTCCTCGCCCGGGTTGACGTAGCTGCCCTCGGTGCTGTTGCCCTCTGTGGTGTTCGCCATTGCGCTATCGTTCCCCAAACTTCCGCCGGAACCACCGCCGGGCGGTCCGAATCCGGGTCGGGCCCGGCACACCGGGCGTCGGCGCGGCAGTCAGCGACGCATCAGCTCGTTGACCGCCCCGTAGTCCAGGGCGCCGGCGAGGGCGTCGTAACCGCCCGACCCGTACACCTCCTCGGCGGCCCGCCGGACCACCGCGTACGCCGCCGTGGCCACCGACGAGCCGAGGCTGACCCGGGCCACCCCGAGCCGGGCCAGCTCGGGTACGGCCGGCGCGCCGGGACCGGCGAGGATGTTCAGCGGTGCCGGGATGCCGGCGACCAGTGCCGCCACCGTCTCCGGGTCGACCACCCCGGGCACGAAGATCCCGTCGGCGCCGGCCAGGAGATAGTGGGCCGCCCGGTCGAGGGTCTCCGGCACCCCGCCGGTACCCCGCAGGAAGGTGTCGATCCGCGCGTTGACGTACAGCGGAATCCCGACCGCGTCCGCGACGGCCCGGGTGGCGGCCAGCCGGGCCGACTGGTCGGCGACGTCGCGCAGCCCCGGCCCGCCGTCCGGTGCCGCGTCCTCCAGGTTCACCCCTACCGCACCGGCGGCCAGCACCGCGCGGACGGTCTCGCCGACCTGATCCGGGGTCGCCCCGAAACCCGTCTCGATGTCGGCGCTCACCGGCACCGAGACCGCCGCCGCGACCCGCCCGACGAGTTCGGTGGCCGGCTCCCGGCCGAGGACGTCGCCGTCCGGGGCACCGAGGCTCCACGCCACCCCGGCGCTGGTCGTCGCGACGGCCCGCGCGCCGGCCGCCGCCACGATCCGGGCACTCGCCGCGTCCCAGGCGTTGACCAGGACGACCGGGTCGGCGGGGACGTGCAGGGAACGGAACAGCTCGGCGCGAAGACGTTGCTCACTCATGGTCGGTAGTCTCCGCCGCCCGCGCGGCAGGCCGTATTCTTTCAGCTCTGCCTAAAACGAGAGGTCGACGTGGTCTCCATCGGTCTGCCGGGCGGCGCCGTCGCCCGGATCCGGTTCGCGGTCTCCTGCCTGTGGGAGGTCGCGACCAGCGTCCGGGTGCTGCGCGACGCCGGCGACCACGCCGTGCACCTGCCCTGGGCGACCCGGGTACGCCCCCGGCTCGTCGACGCCGGCCTGATCCCCGCCCGGACCGCGCCCCTCGGACCGGCTGGTGCCGGGACGGCCCGGGGCGGGCTGCTCTGGCAGCTGATCCCGGCCCGGCCGCACTACCTGCCCGACTTCCTCACCCCGGCACCCGAGGGACTCACCCCGGACCTCGACACCGAACTCGCGACGCTGCTGGCCACCCCGGCCGAAGCGGTCCGGGCGGACCTCGACGACTATCCCGGCCGGGACGCCCCGGAAGTGCGCCACCTGTACGCCGACCCGGCCGACGGGCTGCGCCGGCTCGCCGACGAGATCGTCCGGTACTGGCGGATCGCGCTCGCACCGGACTGGGCCCGGATCCGGCTGCTGCTCGACGCGGAGGTGCACCACCGGGCCCGGCGGCTCGCCGCCGACGGCGCCGCCGGACTCCTCAACGACCTGCACCGGCAGGTCCGCTGGGAGGGGGAGACGCTGGCCATCGCCCAGCAGCACTGCACCGCCGCCGACCTGCCGGACGGGAACGGCCTGGTGCTGATCCCGTCGGTCTTCGTCTGGCCGTCGGTGGCGAGCGTCCCGGCCCGCCCGGCGCCACAGCTCGCGTACCCGGCCCGGGGCATCGCCACGCTCTGGGAGACGCCCCGGCAGGCACCCGGCAGCCTGGCCGCGGTACTCGGCAGGGGCCGGGCCCGGGTACTCGCCGAGATGCGGTCACCGGTCTCCACCACCGAGCTGGCCCGGCGTACCGGGCTCTCGGCCGGGGGCGTCTCGCAGCACCTCGCCGTGCTCCGGGCCGCCGGGCTGGTGGCCACGCACCGGACCGGCCGGACCGTGCTGAACAGCCGCACCACCGTCGCCGAGGCACTGCTCTCGGTGGCCGGCTGAGGTCGCCCGCCGCCACGCCGCGGGCCGCTCAGCCCTCCGGGCAGGTGCGGTACCCGGATCTGCCTAGCGCTGCGCCTCGGGGGCAAGCAGGTCCGTCCCGGTCCCGGCCGCACCGGACGACGGCTGTCCCAGCGGTTAGGCTGCCGACGGAATCGACGCCGTGGCCGTGCCCACCCCGGCGGGTAGCTCTGCGAGGAGGCGCCAGGCGATGCCCGGACTGACCTATCCGGAGGTCGGCGCGACCCGCACCGGCCGGCTGCCGCCCGGATACCGGCACCTGCGCTACCGGGCCGCCCTGCCTCCGGGCGCGTTCGATCTGGCCGGCGAGGCGGTGCTCACCTGGCGGATGCACCGGGCCATGGGGGTGCGGATCGACGCCAGCGCGCCCCGGGCCGAGCCGGGCTGCACGGTCACCGCCGGGCTCGGGCTGGGCCGGCTGCGGCTGGCCGCCCCCTGCGAGGTGGTCTGGGCGGTACGCGACGAGCACCGGGCCGGCTTCGGCTACGGCACCCTGCCCGGGCATCCGGTCCGCGGCGAGGAGGCGTTCCTGGTGCAGCGCCTCGACGACGGCGAGGTCCGGTTCACCGTCACCGCGTTCAGCCGGCCGGCCGGTCCGCTGGCCCGGGCCGCCGGGCCGCTGCTGCCGCTCTTCCAGCGCGGGTACGCCTGGCGCTGCGCGTCGGTGCTCCGCCGGCTCGCCGCCGGCTGAACCGCAGCCGGGCGGGGCCAGCGGCGGCGAAACGTCGCGATCAGAACCGGGCGAAGGAGCGGATCGGCATCCGGGGACCGAACCGGGGCGCGTGGTGGCCACCGGCCTCCAACAGCCGGCAGACCCGACCACGGTGGCCCCGGAACGGCTCCAGCAGGGCCAGCATCCGAGCGTCGTCGCCGCGCGCCTCGCCGGCAAGCGCCCAGGCGACCATGTTCGGGAAGTGGTAGTCGCCGACGCTCACCGCGTCCGGGTCCCCGAAGGCGATCCGGACCACCTCGGCGGCCGTCCACGGTCCGATCCCGACGATGGCGGTGAGCCGGCGGGTCGCCTCGACCGGGTCGGCACAGCGTTCCAGCCGGTCCGCCCCGGCCGCCGCCCGGCGCAGCGTCTCCGCCCGCCGCCGCTCCACCCCGAACGGGTGGAACACCCAGTACGGCGCTCCGGCGATCACCGCCGGCTCCGGCGGGACCCAGAGCCGGGGCAGCGGGCCGGGGGCGGGTACCCCGAACCGGCGCACCGTCGCCGAGTACGCCCGGAACGCCTCCCTGCCGGTGACCTTCTGCTCCAGGATCGCCCGCAGCAGCCGGGGGAAGATCTGCCCGGTGGCCGGCAGCCGCAGCCCTCGGTGGGTGCTGGCCAGTCGCGCCACCAGCGGGTGTGCGGCGGCGAGCCGGTCGAAGCCGGTCAGGTCGTCGCGGAACCCGGCCACGGCGTCGGCCCGGTCCACCACCCAGCCGCCGCCCGGCCCGTAGCCGTCGGCGACCAGGTCACCGCCGACCCGGCGCAGCGCCAGCGTCCCCGGCCCGTCCGGGGTACGGGTGGCCCACCAGAACGTGCCGTCGACGAACCGGGCGCAGGGGTCGTGCGTCCCCATCGCCAGCGACCCGACCGAGCCGGCGAGGTGGTAGCACTCCGGCGGCCGCAGCAGCCGGCTCGCGGTCGGCCCGGTGTCGGTCACCCGGACACTCTGCCACGAGGGACCGGGCCACGACGGGACGGCACCGGAACGGGTCCACGACGGGACGGCACCGGAACGGGTCCACGACGGGACGGCACCGGAACGGGCCCACGACGGGACGGCACCGGAACGGGCCCACGACGGGACGGCACCGGAACGCCCGTGCGCGTTCCGGTGCCGTCCGGCCTCAAGCGGTGTCAGGTGGGTCCGATCCGGTCCTCCTCCTCTCGGTCTCTCGTCATCGGACTTTCCTGGTGGCGGCGGGGTTGGGGACCGGTCACCGCCGGTGGTGCGGGATGTGGCGGGAGCGTTTCACCGCTGCGGCCGCCGGCCGGCCCGAGCCGGCCGGAATCACCTGACGGTGATCCGCACTACGTCGAAGGCCGGCACCTGGTTGGCGCGGGTCATCATCGGGACCCGGTGCGAGCCGTCACCGGCCCACACCGCGCACTGCGCGGTACCCCGCTGGGTGAGCCCCGGCACGGTCACCGTGACGGTGTCCGGCCGGGCACCGCCCTGACCGTCCTCGGTCGCCACGAAGAACGCCGGTACCGGCGCCGGGTCCGGCGCGGTGCGGCTGCTGGTCAGCATCCGGCAGGCGGAGTGGAAGTGGCCACGGACCAGGCCCTCCTCGGTGAGGAAGGAGCTCTCCTTGTAGTAGCCGCCCTGCCCGGCCGCGAGGAACCGGTCCCGGACCAGGTTGCGGGTGCTGACCTGGAGCGTGAACTGCTGGTTGACCCGGACCGAGTTCGGCGCCCGGGTGATCAGCAGGGACGGGTTCTGCTCGGGGGCGCCGACCTCACCGAACGCGGTTCCCACGCAGCGCGGGCCGTTCTGGAAGCCGTCGTGCGTCTGGAGGTCGCTGTCCGCACAGTCCGCGCCCAGCGGCTCGAGCGCGGCCGGGTTGCCCGGCGCGGGGGTGCCGCCGGTGCCCGAGCTGGGCGTGCAGTTGGCGTCGCCGCGGCCGGGCCGACCACGCTGGGCCAGGGTGCCCGGCTCCTGCCCGTCACCGGGGTGCTGGATGGCGCCATGGTCGTGGTACGACCGGGTCTGCGGCTGCGCCGCCGTGCCCGGGCCCTCGGCGACCGCCGAGGAGGACGGGGCCGGCGTGCCCGGGGCGCTGGTCGACGGCGCGGAGGTCGCCGGCGCCGGAGCGGTCGGGCAGGGCTTGGCCGCCGGCGGCCGACCCCACCGGTTCCACGTGCCGGCGTTCGAGACCTGGGTCACCGTGACGATCGCGCCGAACACGCCCAGTGTGGCCAGTACGGCGATCAGGCGCTTGTTGCGTGGTGGTCGGTTCGAGCGCCGCCGTGAGGAGCGGACGGGGGTGTTCTTCACGTGGTGCCACCTCTTCCTTAGAGGGTTCGGTCAGCGAGGTCGGAGTTCAGCGGGACCAGGCTGGTGGTGCCGACGGCCAGGAGGCCGTCGGCCGAGTGCGGGATGCTGGGCGGGCCGTCGACGAGGCGGACCCGGAATCTGGCGATCGGCGCGCTGTCGACCCGGCGGGGGTCACCGGGCGCGGCGCTGGCCACGGAGATCGGCGAAGCGAAGGACGATCGGCGGTCGCCGGGTGGCAACCCGTATATCGCCTCCATCTTCCCGCCTTTCCGAAATATTCAGCCGGTAACGGTGCGAAAAAACCGTACGGAATGCGCTGGCTGAGAGTCAAACCGTGGTAGAGAAGATAGGGATCTCTTGAGGTCCACTTAAAAGGAACTTATGTTTCGGTGGGCGAACCATCGGCAGCCCCGTCGGGGGTCGTCGCCCGCGGTCGGCGGGGACTGGCCGCAGTGGCCGGTCGAAAGCGGTCCCGGACGGGCCGCGACGCCGGCCCGTCCGGGCCGGCGTCGCAGCCGGACATCGGCGGTTGCCGCGCGCCGCGTCCGGGATCGTGGCGGCGACCGACCGCGCCTACCCTGGCAACGGTCGGCCGCCGGGTCCGTGAGGCCGTACCGATGGTTCAACAGCCGCCGTTCTCCTCCGGCCGTGCCGGCGGCGGGGTGGCCGGCTTCGGGGCCGCAGGCTCGGCGACCACCTTCGCCGCCGGCCACGCGTGGCAGCGGGGTCGGTGTCCGGAGTGGTTCCCGCCGGTGCGCAGTCCGTCGACGCCGCGGGCGCCACGTCGGCCAGGACGGCGCCAGCCGGTACCGCGTCGGTCCGCTTCGTCGGTGCCACGTCCCCTCCTCCGCTGGACCGGTTGCCGGAAGGTACGGCCGTTCCGGCCGCCCGGATGAGCTATTCGCCGTGGACAATTTCACAGTGAAAGGTTGAACTCTTGCCCGGTGCGGTACGTACAAATCAAGCACCGCTGGTGCGTGCTTTCCGGCTGCTCGGCGAACTTGGGACGGCCGGCGATCCGATTCTGGGTGCGCAATTATCCGGGGAGTGGTGTCGCCGGGACGATGCGTGTATCGCCGTCACGTCGAGGGCCGCGAACGCCGTTTCCGGACCTGCGCGCCGGAAACCGCCGCCCGCACCTGCGACGGGCGGGGAGTGGACCGGTCCGGTCAGGTCGGCACGGTCACCAGCGGGGCCATCGACCCGTCGTCCCCGAGCACCTGCACCTGGAACCCGTCGATGTCGTCCGAGCCGCTGGAGGTGGCGGCCTCCAGCATGAGTGGGTTGGGCTGGGCCTTCGTCCCGTAGCCGGCGGCCGGCACCTTCCAGCTTGAGAGCGCCTCGGTCTTCCCGCTCCGGTGGATCAGCACCAGCCGGCACTCCTTCGGGCCGGAGAGCCCGCGCAGCGAGTAGGAGATCCGGGTGCCCCAGGGCGTCGAACCCAGGACCACCTCCATGGTCACCCCGCTGTCCGGGTCGGTGGCGGTGAACCGCTTTCCGGTCGGCGCGGGCCGTCCGGTGGCGCCCGGACCGCCGGTGGCCGTGCCGGTTCCGGGCGGCTGCGCGGTCGTCCCGGGATCGGCGATCCGGGTCCCGGTGAACAGCGCCAGACCGGTCAGCATCGCCACCAGGACCACACCGGCCGCCAGGCTGTAGAACCGCCGGCTCCGGGCCCGCCGCCGGTCCGCGCCGACCGCCGCCACGACCCGGTCGAAGAGCTGACCGTCGGAATCGGCGCGCTCGGCCACCATCAGGTCGTGCCCGTCGACATCGCCCAGCAGGTCCACCACCGGCAGCAGCGACTCCAACTCCCGCCCGCACTGCGCGCAGCTCGCCAGGTGCTCCTCGAAGCGCAGGGTGTCGCGCTCGTCCAGGACACCGAGCGCGTACGACGCGACGTCCCGGTGGATCTCGGCGTTCACTCGGTCACCCCCCGCTCCAGCAGGGCCGCCCGGAGTGCCCGCAGCGCGTAGTAGACCCGCGACTTCGCGGTGCCGAGCGGCAGCCCCAACTCCTCGGCCGCCTCCGGCACGGTGCGCCCCCGGAAGTACGTCGCCACCAGCACCTCCCGGTGCGGCTGGCTCAGGGTGCGCAGGGCGTCCGTGATCGTCATCATCCGGAGCACCCGGTCCGTGTCGTCCGATTCGGAGAACCCCTCGAGATCCCGGTCGTAGGTCTCGGCGGGGCGGGCCTGCTCGCTGCGGTGGTCGTCGATCACGATCCGCCGGGCGACGGTGACCAGCCAGGGGCGTAGCGACGACTGGCCGTGGGTGCCGAGCCGGTGCGCGTTGCGCCAGGCACGTAACAGCGTCTCCTGCACCACGTCCTCGGCGCGCTGGCGGTCGCCACCGGTCAGCCGCAGGACGAACATCAGCAGTGGTTTGGCGTGTTCCTCGTAGAGCACTCGAACGAGCTCGTCGGAGTGCCTCGTCTCGGCGGGGGTCGAGTTGTGGCGGCCGGCAGCCGGTCGCGATGTCACCGGCCCATCATTCCGTCCGGTTGGCGGCGCGTCGAGACCTTTCCGGTGCCGAATTGCCCGGCGTTGCGAGGTGGCGCACATTCGCCCCGGCATGACCGTGTCGGCATACCATCCACCGGCTACCGCCTGCATCCCACCCATACCTCCGCGTCGAAGGCGCGCGAGCCGGGCCCCGCCGTGGGGCCGGTCGATCCGCCGCGCCCGGGGTCCGGTCGATTCGCCGCCGGGAAGTACGGATCCCGGCCCGGGCCGGATCAATCGACGTCGAAGAAGTTGCGCCGGACCTGCGCCCCGGCGGCCGTCTGTCCGATGTGTCCGGCTAGCGGGTGATGGTGAAACTGCCCGGCGGAGGTGCCATGGAGGGTCGGGCGGCGGTGTCGGCGACCACCCGGGCGCCGTCGGTGAAGCGATCCAGCTCGGCGCCGGCCAGCACCCGGCCGGGAAACCAGTCTCCGGCGGCGCGCCGGACCAGTTCGGGCACCGGCAGTGCGACCCGGCTGCCGGCCAGCACCAGGTTGCCATACCGGCGGCCGCGCAGTACCGCCGAGTCGGCGATCAGGCAGGCCTCCGGGAGCACGGCCCGGACGGTGGCGACCTGGGCGCGGGCGTACCGCAGCGGCGGGCCGTCGGCGACGTTGACCAGGTGCACGCCGCCGGGGCGCAACACCCGGGCCGCCTCGGCCGCGAACTCCACCGAGGAGAGGTGCGCCGGGGTGCGGGCACCGGCGAAGACGTCGGCCACCACCACGTCGTAGCTGCCGTCCCGGACGGTACCGAGCACCTCCCGGGCGTCGCCCACCCGGACCCGCAGCCGGGGATCGGTCGGCCAGGGCAGCTTCTCGCGGACCAGGTCGACCAGGGCCGGGTCGATCTCGACGACCCGCTGCGTCGAGCCGGGCCGGGTGGTCGAGAGGTACCGGGGCAGGGTCAGCGCCCCACCGCCCAGGTGCAGTACCCGCAGCGGCTCGCCGGCCGGCGCGACGAGGTCGAGCACGATGGCGATCCGGCGGACGTACTCGAACTCCAGGTGGGTCGGGTCGGCGAGGTCGACGTGCGACTGCGGTGCCCCGTCGACCAGCAGGGTGTACGAGCCTGACCGGTCCGGGTCCGGGCGCAGCTCCGCCAGGCCGCTCGCCACCCTCACCGCGACCGCGTCGGCCCGCCGTTTCCGCCCCACGGGTGAAGTATCGCCGGCCGGCTCACCGGTCCCGGCGGGGGCCGCCGGAAGGAGCCCTTCGGCACACCGCGCCCGGTCGGCGGATCGGGCGCTGGTAGGGGCCGGCGGTCCGGCTCAGCGGGTGTGTGCGGCCCCGGCGGCCCGGGTGGTGGCCAGGGTCAGGGCGCGGTGCAGCAGCCGGCCGTCGCCGAGCCGGGCCCGCAGCCGGCGTTCCAGCCCGGCGATCGGGATCAGGTTCTGCGGCGCCCGGGGGTCCTTGTACGGCGTGGAGGCGAACTTCGGCAGCGTGACCAGGGAGAGGTTCGCCAACTCGACCGCCTGCTGCTCGGCCAGCTCGGCCGAGCACTCGACCCGGACGATCCCGGCCCAGGGGCCGCGCCCCGAGCCGGGCAGCCGCAGATACCACGAGTAGCCGCCCCAGGCAGTACCGAGCCGGAAGACCGGGGAGCGTTCCCGGGCGGCCAGCCCGGTGACCAGCGCGGTGTGCCGAGCGTCCAGGTATTGGCTGTGCTGCGTCTTGATGTAGCCGAGGGTGCGCGGCAGCTGCCGCCGACTGCGCAGCGGGCCGTCCACCACCAGCAGGTCGCCATCGTCCCGGACCGCGCCGGAGACCTTCACCTCAAGCGCGGTCAGCGGCGCCTGGACCGCCGCCGGCAGCTTGCTCAGCTCCCCGGTCCCGCTGAGCCGGTGTACGGCGTACCGGATCTGCCCGGCGACCACGTCCTGGGCCGACGGGCTGGCGGTGAAGAGTCCCCGCTCCACCTCCGCACCGGCCAGCTCGGCGGCGCCCCGGCGCAGGTCGCACCGGACCACCCCGGCGGCGTACGAGGCGGCCAGCCCGGGGAAGGAACTGCCGTCCGGCTCCTCGGTCCAGACGCTGGCGTCGATCCGGCGTACCCCGTCGACCAGCAGCACCACGTCCGGCGGCGCGATCGTGTCCGGGGCGGCGAGCGGGCGCCACTCGTCGGCGGGCAGCTCGACGTCGGTCTGCACCTGGGCGCTGCTCGGCGCCGCCGGGCCGCCGGCCGCTTCGAACGACGCACCGTAGGCCGGGTCCCAGGCGTCGACGAAGAGCCGGGTGCTCACCGGCCAGTCCGTTCCACCCGGGAACTGCGGGCGTCCTTGCGTACCTCGAACCGGACCGGAATCCGTTCCGCCAGCGCCGGTACGTGGGTGACCACCCCGACCATCCGGTCGCCCCGGGCGGCCAGATTCTCCAGGGTGGCGGCGACGGTCTCCAGGGTGGCCGCGTCCAGGGTGCCGAAGCCCTCGTCGAGCACGATCGACTCCAGGCTGGCGGTGGTGGTCGAGAGCCCGGCGAGCTGCTCGGCCAGCGCCAGTGCCAGCGCCAGCGAGGCCTGGAAGGTCTCGCCGCCGGAGAGGGTCCGGACCGCCCGGCGCAGCCCGGCGTCGTGGTGGTCGAGGACGAAGAACTCGCCCTTGTCGTGTGTCAGGTCGTACTGCCCGTCGGTGAGTTCACGCAGGATCCGGGAGGCCCCGTCGACCAGCATGTCGAGCGCCTCGGCCAGCAGCCAGCGTTCGAAGTTGTTGGCCCGCAGGTGCCCGGCGAGCGCCTTGGCGACCCGGGACTCCCGCTCGTGCCCGGCCCGCTGTTCGGTCAGCTCCCGGGCCTGTTCCCGGCGCTCGACCAGCCGGCGGTGCTCGGCCTCGGCCCGTTCGAGCGCCACCACCGCCAGCCGGACCGGGTCGGCGTCGGCTGCCGGCCGGTCCAGCCCGACGGCGGTGAAGAGCGCGGCGATCCGTTCGACCACCGCGTCGACGCCGTCGTGCGCCTCGGTCACCGCCGAGGCGGCGTCGGCCCGCCGGGCCCGCCGCTCCGCACCGGCCCGGGTCGCCCAGTCGGCGAGCCCGGCCCAGGCGGCGGTCACGTCCGCCCGGTCGGCGGCCGGCGGGCCGAGCCGGGCCACCCCGTCCCGCACCGTGTCGAAGGCGTGCCAGGCACCCCGCAGCCGCTCCTCGGCCGCCTCCACCCCGGCCCGGGCCCGCCGGGCCGCCTCCCGGGCCGCGCGTACCGCGCCGCCGGCCGCCTCCAGGTCCCGCCGGAGCCCGGCGAGCAGGTCGAGCCGCTCGCGCAGCGCGGCCGGGCCGGGGGAGTCGACCAGCCGGGCGTCCAGGTCGGCCAGCCGGGCGGTGAGCTGTTCGTGCCGGGCCCGTGCCTGGTCGAGGGTGCGCTCCAGGTCCCGGGCGGCCCGATCCCGCTCGGCGACCAGCCGGTCGGCGGCATCCGCGGCGGCCCGGGCGGCCTCGCCGGCCTTTTTCGCGGTGGCGACCGCCGAGCCCGCCGGCAGTGGTGGCACCTGGGTCACCGGCTGGGTGCAGACCGGGCAGGGCGCCCCGGCGTGCAGGTGGGCCCGGAGCGCCGCCGCCCGGTCGGCGGTCTGCGCCTCCTGGTAGGCCACCCGGGCCGCCTCCAGCTCGGCGGAGGCCCGCTCCGCACCGGCCCGGGCCGCCGCCAGCGCGGCCACCGCCGCGTCGTGGTCGTCGCCGGCCGCCGCCAGCGCGCCGGCCAGCGTCGCCGCCTCGCCGGCCACCTGCTCGCGTTCGGTGTGCGCCTGTTGGAGCAGCCGCAGCGCCGCCGGGTCGCCGGCACCGGCCAGCTCGCCGCGGAGCTTCTCCTCGCGTTCCTCGGCCACGGTTACCGCCGCCGACGCCTCGGTCACCGTTTCCCGGGCCGCCGCGACCGCCTCGGCGACCACCGCGAGGTCCCGGGGCGGCCGGACCCGATCCAGCTCGGCGAGTTCGGCGTCGAGTGCGGCGAGCGCGCGCTCCGCCTCGGTCGCGGCGGTACGGGCGACCCGCAGCTCGGGTACGGCGGCGTCGACCCCGTCGGCCAGCTCCCGCATCGCCTCCACCCGGCCGGCGGCGGTCGCCAGCGCCTCGTCGTCGATCCCGGTGAGCCCGTCGAGCATCCGGTCGACGGCCTCCAGCGCGGCGTCGGCCCGGGTCGCCCGCGCGGTCGCCCGCTTCTGCACCTCCTCGTAGACGCCGAGGCCGAGCAGGTTGACCAGGATCTGCTGCCGGGTCGCCGGCTTGGCGTGCAGGAAGTCGGCGAACTGCCCCTGCGGCAGCAGCACGCAGCTGGTGAACTGCTCGTACGGCAGCCCGACCGCCTCCAGCACCGCGGCGTCCATCTCGGCCGGGGTGCCGGCGATCACCTCGCCGAGGTCGTCCGGGCTCAGCCCGGTGTCGAACTTCGTCACGTCGAAGCCGGGCGGCATCAGTTGCAGCCCGGCGTTGCCGGTCTTCACGTTGCCCCGGCCGTCCCGCCGGACCACCCGGGTCGCGACGTAGCGCGCGCCGGCCGACTCGAAGACCAGCCGGACCCGGGCCTCGTTCGCCGACGGCGCCAGCGCGTTCGCGATGCCCCGGGCGCCGCCCCAGCGCGGCACCGTGCCGTAGAGCGCGAAACAGATCGCGTCGAGCACGCTGGACTTGCCCGAACCGGTCGGTCCGACCAGGGCGAAGAAGTCCGCGTCGGTGAAGTCGACGGTGGTGGCGTCCCGGAAGGCGGTGAAGCCGGCCAGGTCGAGCCGGAGCGGACGCACTAGCTGGTCGCCTCCTCGTAGAGTTCGTCGAAGAGTTCGCGCACCCCGTCGTCGGCCTGGCCCCGGCTGGCCAGGTAGTCGCCGAACAGCTCTCGCGGGGAGCGCCCGGCGCGCCGCGCGGCCCGGGTCGCGCCGGCGGCCGGCAGCATCTCCGGGTCGATCCGCACCTCCAGAGCCCGGGGGAGCAGCTCCTGCACCTCCTCGCGCAGCCCGGCCCGGGGTGCCTCCCGGACGTAGACCCGCAGCCACGCCGTACGGTCGTCGACCTTGGCGAGCTCGGCGAGGGTGCCGCGTACGGTGCGCAGCGGCGCCGCCGCGGTGATCGGCACTTCCCGGACCCGGGCGGCGGTGCGGGTGCTCACCTCGACGATGCTGACCGAGGGGCGGTTCTCCTCCTCGCCGAAGTCGATCGCCAACGGGCTGCCGCTGTAGCGGATGTGGCAGGGCCCGAGCACCTGCTGTGCCCGGTGCAGGTGGCCCAGGGCCACGTAGTGCGCACCGCTCGGGAAGACCGAGGCCGGTACGGCGTAGTTGAGCACGGTGTGCGCCTCCCGCTCGCCGCCGCCGGCCCGGGCGCCAACCACGGTCAGGTGACCGGTGACCAGGTGCACCCGGTCGGGGGAGTCGAAGCTCTCGGTCAGCCGTCCGAGCACCCGCCCGATGTGGTCGGCGTACGTCTGCACCGCCTCGGCGGCGGTCAGCTCGTACATCTCGACGGCCCGGACCGCGTACCGCTGGGAGAGGAACGGCAGCGCGACCAACCGCCACGCCTCGCCGCCGCCGGTGGTGCCGTCGATGACATGCTCGGCCGGGTTGTCCCGGACGCTGCCCCGCAGCGCCACCCCGGCGGCCTCGGCCCACGGGCGCAGCGCGTCCAGGGCCGGGCCGTTGTCGTGGTTGCCGCCGATCGCGACGACCTGGGCCCCGGTCCTGCGCAGCGCGGAGAGCGCCCGGGTGACCAGCCGGGTCGCCTCCGGGGTCGGCGCGGCGGTGTCGTAGAGGTCTCCGGCGACGATCACCAGGTCGGGGGACTCGGCCCGGGCGACCTCGACCAGTTGGGCGAGGGCGTCCCGGTGCTCGCCGATCCGGGACTGTCCCTTGAGGACCTTTCCGACGTGCCAGTCGGAGGTGTGCAGGATCTTCACGGTCGCCCAACCTCGTTGCCGTTCGTTCGCGACTGCGGGGCTCGCAAAACCGGCTCACTCCTCGCGCTCACGGGAAACCTAGAAGGGGATGTCGTCGTCGGAGAGCACGCCCGACCGGGAGCCGACGACCGCGAACGGGTCGGCGGCCTGGGTGATCGAGCGCAGTGTCCCGGTCGGCGCGGTGCCGGCCTCGGAGACCCGGGTCGCCCAGGCGGGGAAGGGGAAGTCCAGGCAGAGCGGCACCGGGATGTCCGGCTGGTTGACGAACATCGTGCCCGGCTTGGCCAGCAGCGCCCGCTGCCGCTGTGCGGCGGGGAGGAAGCCGTACTCCGGGCGGGATGCCTCGGCCGGGTCGAGCCGGCCGACCACCCGGATCGCCGAGTTGGTGACGATCCGCCGCTCCACCTCGCTGGCGGTCTGCTGGGCGCCGATCAGGATCACCCCGAGCGACCGGCCGCGCTCCGCGATGTCCAGCAGCACCTCCTTGATCGGCGAGGAGCCCTCCCGCGGGGCGTACTTGTTCAGCTCGTCGAGGACGACGAAGAGCAGCGGCTTGGCGGTGCCGGCCTTCTCCTTGCGCTCGAACTCGGTCTTCAGGGTCACCCCGACCACGAACCGCTGCGCCCGGTCCGGCAGGTTGTGCAGGTCGACGACGGTCACCTGGGCGCTCTCGGCGGTGTTCACGCTGTGCGGGCGGCGGGTGGCCAGGTCACCCCGGATCAACCGGGCCAGGTCCTTCTTGCTGCCGATCAGCCGCCGGGCGAAGGCGTTGACCGTGCCCATGTTGACCGCGCTGCCGGCCCACTCCGAGCGGGTCTCGTCATCGGTGAGCTGCTCGACGATGTGGTCGACCAGGTCGGGGTAGGAGTTGATCCGTACCCCGTCGACGCTGACCCCGCCGTCGGCGGGCTGGGCGTACCGGTGCAGGTGGGCGGCGACGGAGTGCACGACCATGGTGTATTGCTGACGCTCGTCGTCGGCGTCGGCGAAGACGTACGGCAGGAGGCGGTCGGCACAGAACTCGGTCAACGTCCAGTAGAAGCTGTCCACCCCGGCGAGCCGGCTGCTCACGTCCGGGGTGCCGGAGGAGTCGCCGGCCCGGGGCGGGGCGTAGACCCGCACGTCCGGGAACGCCCCGGCCGAAAGCCCCAGCTTCGCGTAGGTCTCGGTGGTGGCCGCGTCGAGCCGGCTGTTGGGGTGGTCGAGGAAGAGCAGGTCCTCACCCTTGACGTTGAAGATCAGTGCCTTGGCGTTCACCGCGTCGCCGCCGAGCACCCCGGAGCGGAACACCGAGTAGAGCAGGAAGGTGGCGAAGCTGGTCTTGGTGGCCACCCCGGAGATGCCGGAGATCGAGACGTGGGCGCCCCGGCTGCCGTCCAGGAAGTCGGCGTTGAGGAAGACCGGCACGCCGTCCCGGCCGATCCCCATCGGCACCCGGCGTTCCATCCGGTCGAAGTGCAGCGCCGCCGACCGGGCCTCGCCCTCGGCCCGGTAGACCACCGCGCCGGGCGACGGCGGCACGTAGAACTCCGGGTCGACCCGGGTGGTGGTGATCTCGGCCGCCTCCTGCACCATCGCCGGCAGGGTGCCGTCGGCGATGGCGAAGACGTCGGAGTCGAACTGCGCCCCCTCGTGCCGGGCCCGGACCTGGGTGACCACCCCGGCGATGGTGACCGGCTCCCGGTCGGGCAGCTCGCGCCGGGTCACCACCACGTCGTCGAGTTGGAGGTAGCTGCCCGGGGTGACGGCCGTCCAGAACTGCAACGGGGTGGCGTCGGCGGTGCCCAGCACCCGGCCGACCGCCGCGCCCGGTCCCTCCGGCGGGCTCTCGGTCACGGCGCCACTCCGGTGGGTGTCGTCCCGGTGGGTGCCGACCCGGCCGGTGTCGATGCGGCCGGTGTCCATCCGGCCGGTGTCGCCCGGGTCGGGGTGGGGATCTGGTCAAGACACACGAGTCGCATCCTGCCTCACTGGTACGACACCGTGCCACGCGGCGCGGCGACGACGGCCGGCGCTCCGCCGAGTTCGTCCCGAACTCGACTGGACACGGCTGGTTTGCGGCACCTTAATCAGATCTTGACGTTCCGTTCCCCGCCGTCCCGCTAACCTCATGCGCCATGATGACCCTCAATCCGTCACCGGACCGGAACAACACGCCGGTTCCGGCGGGACGCGGAACCCATCGGAGCCGGCGTGTCCCGGCGCTCGTGACCGCCCTGCTGCTGGCCGCCACCGTCGGCGCCGGAGCCGCCGCCACCACCGACCCGGTACCGGCCGCCGCCGAACCGGGCCGGGTGCACGTGTCGGAGAACTTCGACGCCGGCACGCTGCCGACCGGCTGGCGTGCGATCGACGGCAACTGGCGGGTACAGAACGGCCGGCTCTACGGCACCTCGACCGGTTCCACCCAGAACAACAAGATCACCTTTGGTGCGTACCTGGCGCACTTCCGGTTCGAGGCGACCGTACGCTTCGAGTCGGTGAACGCGAGCACCCGGTGGGCCGCGTTCGGCCTCGACGTACCGGCGAGCGGGGCCACCCCGTGGTGGATCGCCACCATGCGCAGCGGCACCACCGCGGCCAACGGGCTGGAGTTCGCCGAGCGCACCACCGCTCCCTCGTGGAACGTGACGGAGACCGCCGCCGCGCCGACCGCCGCCGGCACCGGCCGGGACGTCCGGGTCGCCATCGAGGTGCACGGCAGCCAGGCCCGGTGGTCCTTCGAGGGTCGGGAGCTGCTCCGGACCAGCAGCCTGCGCCGGTCCGGTACGGCCGGACAGGCGCTCTTCGTCAACGGCTCCACGGTCTCCTTCGACGACGTCCGGATCACCGAGCTGGCGCCGAGCGCCCTGCTCCGCTCGCCGGGCAGCCCGGTCGCGGTGATCGCGCACCGGGGTGCCTCGGCCGCGGCACCGGAGAACACCCTGGTGGCCCAGGAGGTCGCCCGGCGGGGCGGCGCGGACTGGATCGAGAACGACGTGCAGCCGAGCAGCGACGGCGTGCCGTTCGTGTTGCACGACTCGACCGTGGACCGCACCACCGACGGCACCGGGGCGATCCGCTCGCTGACCAGCACCCGGCTCAAGACGCTGGACGCGGGCTCCTGGTTCGCCCCGCACTACGCCGGGGTGCCGATACCGACCCTGGCCGAGCAGTTGGCGGACCTGCGCACCCGGGGCGGTCGGCTGGTGCTGGAGATCAAGGGGGCGCACAGCCGGGCCGAGGTCTCCCGGATCGTCGCGCTGGTTCGCGAGCAGCAGATGGCCGACCGGGTACTGGTGCAGAGCTTCGATGTCGACGTGCTGCGGTACACCCGCGAGCTGGCCCCGGAGCTGCCACTCGGGCTGCTCCGCAGCACCCTGGACGCCGATCCGGTGGCGATCTCCACCGAACTCGGGCTGGCCACCTACAACCCCTCCTCGGCGGCGCTGCTCACCCGGCCGGCGATCATCGGTGACCTGCACCGGGCCGGAGTCGCGGTGATGGTCTGGACGGTGGACGCCCCGGCCGGCTGGCGGCAGGTGGACGACCTGGGCGTGGACGGAATCATCACCAACCGCCCGGCCGAACTCGTCGGTTGGAACTCCGCGCAGGAGTAGTGGCGCACCGGCGGTGCCCCGAGGTCCGGGGCACCGCCTCCGGCGGCTCAGTCGCGGGCGTACCGCAGCAGCAGCTCGTCCCCGGCGGCGAGGACGTGTCGCAGCGACATCCCGCGCGGTGCGGTGGTCGGCCCGGCGGTGATCCGTCCGGCGCCCGGACCGGCCAGCATCGGCGCCACCGTCAGGCAGACCTCGTCGACCAGACCGGCGGCGGTGAGCGAGCCGAACAGGTGCGGTCCGCCCTCGCAGAGCACCTGGCCGTGCCCACGGTGGTGCAGTTCGGCGAGGCCGGCGGCCAGGTCGACCTGCTCCTCGCCGTGCCGCAGCAGCTCGGCGACGTCGGCGAGCCCGGCCGGCGCCTCGGCCCGCTCGGTGGTGAGCACCACCGGCCGGACCGGTGCGTCCGCGAAGGCCGCCGACTCGGGGTCGAGGTTCAGTGCCCGGGAGACCACCACCAGGGTCGGGTACTCGGCCAGCCCGTGCTCCCGGCGCCAGGCCCGCCGCCGCTCGTCCAGCCGGAGCGAGTGGTACGCCTCGTGCCGCAGCGTGCCGGCGCCGACCAGCAGCCCGTCGCAGGCCATCCGCAGCAGCCCGAAGACCCGCTTGTCCGGCGCACTGGAGAGCCCGGCGGAGTGCCCGTCCAGCTCCACCGCGCCGTCGACGCTGGCGACGAAGTTCACCCGCAGGTGTGGCCGGGCGAGGCGCGGATAGAGCGCGATCAGTGCCGGCTCGTCCAGCGGCGTCGCCGCCGGGTCAGGCCACAACCTGGTTATTCCGACATTACCGGTCATTCGGTGACCGGACCGGTGACCGGAGGGACGGGTGCGGGGGTACGGTGCTGGCAGTCGCACCAGTTGCGACCGCGGCAGTCGACGTGCCTGTTGTCACGGCAGGCTCGGCAGATCATGCCGGTAAGCCTATGCCCGGAGGGTGGGAGACGATGCGCCGTCAGATCTTCCAGCTCAAGGTGTCGCTCGCCGACGTCACGCCGTCGGTCTGGCGGCGGGTGCTGGTGCCGGGCGGCTACACCCTGGACCGGGTGCACCGGGTGTTCCAGTCCGTACTCGGCTGGCAGAACTGCCACCTGCACTCGTTCGACATCGACGGGGTGCAGTACGGGGTGCCGGACCCGGAGGGGGAGTTGACGCTCCGCGACGAGCTGGACACCCGGCTGGACGCGGTGGCGACGAAAGGCGGCCGCTTCCTCTACACCTACGACTTCGGCGACTGGTGGGAACACGACGTGACCGTCGAGGACGTCTTCGGTGCCGACCCCGACGAGCGGTACCCGGTCTGCTCCGCCGGCGCCGGGGCCTGCCCGCCGGAGGATGTCGGCGGCCCGTACGGCTACCGGCGGTTCCTCGCCGCGATGGCCGATCCGGCCCATCCGGAGCACGAGGCGCTGCGGGAGTGGCTCGGCCGCCCCTTTGCCCCGTCGACCTTCGACCCGGGCCGGGCGACCACCCTGGCGCGCTGGCTCAGCTAGGGATTCGGTTACCCACCGGTTGGTCCATACCGCCGGCCGGGGCGTCACCTCGGGGATGCCGGGGCGTTACCTCGGGGATAACGCCCGCTTTGCGGGTGAGTGACCCGGCGCCGTCGGTAACGAAATGGGAACGCTCCCAGATGCCCATTGACACCCCAGAAGCGCGCCGGCAATCTCATGGGAGCGCTCCCGGGGTCTGTGGTCAACGCCACACAACCACCGGCGACGCGTCGCACCGAAATCCCACCGCGCGGCTCCGGGCCTCCGTCCGGCGGTTGCGTCGGCGGGCGGACACGCACCTCGGCACCACCGGGAAAGCACGGCACCAGCAGCGGGACACACACGAATCTCCGCCACCACCACTACACGAGTTACCCACCTGAGAGGGGTCAGGGATGAGCGTCATCAGGCGCCGGCTCCGCACGGCCGCGGTCGCCGCGCTCGCCGCGGGCGTGGCTCTCGGCAGCACCGCGTGCAGCAAGAGCGACAACGACGGGTCCAGCGGCGAAGGGGGGCAGGTCAAGCTGGTCCTGCAGACCTTCCAGAACTTCGGTTACGACCAGGCGATCAAGGACTTCGAGGCAGCCAACCCCAACATCAAGGTCGAGCACCAGAAGATGGGCGAGCTGCGCGACTTCCAGCCGAAGCTGGTGCAGTGGCTCGCCGCGGGCAGCGGCGCCGGCGACGTGGTCGGGCTCGAAGAGGGCGTACTGCTGGGCTACGTACAGAACCACGACAAGTTCGCCAACCTGCTCGACCTCGGTGCCGGCGAGCTGAAGTCCACCTTCCCGGAGTGGAAGTGGAACAACGCCCTGACCCCGGACGGCAAGAAGCTGATCGGGCTCGGCACCGACGTCGGCGGCCTGGCCATGTGCTACCGCCGGGACCTCTTCGAGCAGGCCGGTCTGCCGACCGACCGGGAAGAGGTGTCGAAGCGGATCACCACCTGGGACGACTACATCGCGCTGGGCAAGGAGTTCAAGGCCAGCGGCAAGGTCAAGGCTGCCTGGCTGGACAGCGGGACCAGCCTGATGCAGCCGTACATCATGCAGAACTCCGAGACGTTCTTCTTCGACAAGGACAACAAGTTCATCGGTGACACCAACCCGATCATCAAGCAGACCTGGGACATGGGCCTGCAGATGGCGGCCGACGGGCTCACCGCCAAGGCGCAGCGCTGGAGCGCCGACTGGGACGCCGCCTTCAAGAACTCCGCCTTCGCCACCCTGCCCTGCCCGGCCTGGATGACCGAGGGCGTCATCAAGCCGCGCTCCGGCCCGGCGAACGCCGGCAAGTGGGACATCGCGACGATCCCGGGCGGCGGCGGCAACTGGGGCGGCTCCTACCTCGGCATCCCGGAGCAGAGCAAGCACAAGGAGGAGGCCTACAAGCTGGCCAAGTACCTGACCAGCAAGGAAGGCCACCTGGCGGCGTTCAAGGAGGCCGGCGCCATGCCGTCCGACATCGCCGGCATCGAGGACCCGGCCTTCAAGGACCAGAAGAGCGAGTACTTCAACAACGCCCCCACCGGCGAGATCTTCGGTGCGAGCGTGAAGAACATGCAGCCGGTCTTCCTCGGCGCCAAGCACCAGCAGATCTGGGAGACGGTGGTCGAGCCGCAGATGCAGGCGGCCGAGCGCGGTCAGCTCAGTTCGGACGCCGCCTGGAAGAAGGCGATGGACGAGGCCAAGAAGCTGACCAGCTAGGTCGACCGATGACCTGCCGCGCCCACGGGTGACCCGTGCCCGTGGGCCGGCGCTGGTGCCCACACCCGCGGAGGGTGTGGGCACCAGCGCGAGGTCACGGCGGCCCACCTCCCCGGAAGGACCCGCAATGAGCTCTGCTGTCGGCGCGGCACCACCACGGCACGCTGCCACGCCACCCACTCCGGAACCGGCGCACCGTCAGCGGTCGTACCGCCTGGGCCGCTGGGACATCAAGTACTCCCCGTACCTCTACATCGCACCCTTCTTCATCCTCTTCGGGATTTTCGGCCTCTTCCCGGTCCTCTACACGGTCTACGTCTCGCTCTTCGAGTACGACCTGCTCAGCGACACCAAGGAGTTCATCGGCCTGGAGAACTACCGCGTCGTCCTGGCCGACACGCAGTTCTGGAACGCCGCTTACAACACCGTCGGCATGTTCGTGGTCAGCACCGTGCCGCAGCTCGTGGTGGCGCTCATGATCGCCAACCTGCTGAACCGGCAGATGCGGGGCCGCACCCTGTTCCGGATGGGCATCGTCATTCCCAACATCACCTCGGTGGCGGCGGTCGGCATCATCTTCGCGCTGATCTTCGCCGACCGGTACGGGCTGGTGAACTGGCTGCTCGGCACCGTGGGGATCGACCCGATCGCCTGGCGGGACAATCGCTACGCCTCCTGGTTCGCCATCGCCTTCATGGTCGACTGGCGGTGGACCGGTTACAACGCGCTGATCTACCTGGGCGCGATGCAGGCGATCCCCAAGGACCTGTACGAGTCGGCGGCCCTGGACGGTGCCTCCACCTGGCGGCAGTTCTGGAAGATCACCGTGCCGCTGATCCGGCCGACCATTCTCTTCACGATCATCATCTCCACCATCGGCGGTCTCCAACTCTTCACCGAGCCCCTGATGTACGGCTACGGGCTGATCCGCGGTGGTGCCCAGAACGAGTTCCAGACGCTGGCGATGTACATCTACGAGCGGACCTTCACCGGAAACTTCGAGTACGGCTCCGGAGCCGCGATGTCCTGGCTGCTCTTCCTAATGATCATCATCTTCGCGGTGATCAACTTCGTGCTGGTACGTCGCTCGGTCAAGGGGGAGCAGAAGTGACCACCATCCAGACCCTGCCCCGCTCGGTCGCCCCGCAGCCGCCCCGCCGCCGGCGCCGAACCATGCCCGGAGCACGGCTCTGGGAGGCCAGCCCTCTGACCTACCTGGCCCTGGTCGCCGGCTCGATACTCTCGATCTTCCCGATCGTCTGGTCGTTCATCATCGCCTCCCGGGACAACGGCGCGGTGTACGAGATGCCGCCCACCCCCGGCGGCAAGCTCTTCGAGAACATCGACCGGATGCTGGCCAACGAGGACGCCGCGTTCCTCTACGGCCTGGCCAACTCGTTCGTCGTGTCGACCGTGGTGACCGTCTCGGTGATCTTCTTCTCCACGCTGGCCGGCTTCGCCTTCGCCAAGCTCAGGTTCCGGGGAAGCAACGCCCTGCTGCTGTTGATCATCCTGACCATGATGGTGCCGACCCAGCTCGGCATCATCCCGCTCTACCTGATGATGGTGGAACTGGGCTGGACCGGCACCCTCCAGGCGGTCATCGTGCCGTTCCTGGTCCAGGGCTTCGGGGTCTTCATGATGCGCCAGTACGCGACGTCCGCGATCAGTGACGAGCTGATCGAGGCAGCCCGGCTCGACGGCTGCTCCACCTGGCGGGTCTACTGGAACGTGGTGCTGCCCGCACTGCGGCCGGCCGCGGCAGTGCTCGGCCTGCTCATCTTCATGCAGACCTGGAACGACTTCCTCTGGCCGTTCGTCGTGCTCACCCCCGACACGCCGACCGTGCAGTACTCGTTGAAGATCCTTTCCTCGGGCCCGTACCAGACGGATTATGTAGCTCTGTTCGCCGGTACCGCGTTGGCGACCCTGCCGCTGTTGATCGTGTTCATCATCTTCGGCCGCCAGATCATCGGCGGCATCATGGAAGGCGCCGTCAAGTCGTGAGCAACACCGCGAGCCCAGAGTCCACGCAACTGCTCGAAAAGGGTGTGGGCGCCACGTTTCCGCCCGGTTTCGTCTGGGGCACCGCCACCGCGGCGTACCAGATCGAGGGCGCGGTGCGTGAGGGCGGTCGAAGCGCATCGATCTGGGACACCTTCAGCCACACCCCGGGCCGGGTCCTGCACGGCCACACCGGTGACGTCGCCTGCGACCACTACCACCGGTACCGCGACGACGTGGCGCTGATGGCCGAGCTGGGGCTGAAGGCGTACCGGCTCTCGGTGGCCTGGCCCCGGATCCAGCCGGACGGGCACGGCCCGGGCAACCAGGCCGGGCTGGACTTCTACCGGCGGTTGACCGACGAGTTGCTGGAGCACGGCATCGAGCCGTGGATCACGCTCTACCACTGGGACCTGCCGCAGGCGATCGAGGACGCCGGCGGCTGGCCGAACCGCGACACCGCCGCCCGGTTCGCCGAGTACGCCGAGCTGACCGTCGCGGCCCTCGGCGACCGGGTCCGGCACTGGATCACCCTCAACGAGCCGTGGTGCTCGGCGTTCCTCGGCTACGGCTCCGGGGTGCACGCGCCGGGGCGTACCAATCCGGGTGAGGCGGTCCGGGCGGTGCACCACCTGATGCTCGGGCACGGCCTGGCCACCCGGGCGATCCGGGCGGCCCGGCCGGACGCCGAGGTCGGGGTGACCCTCAACCTGTACGCGGTCTCCCCGCAGACCTCCTCCGACGGCGACGCGGACGCGGCCCGCCGGATCGACGGGCTGGCCAACCGGATCTTCCTGGACCCGGTGCTGCGCGGCAGCTACCCGGCGGACGTGGTGGCCGACCTGGCCACGGTGACCGATTTCGGTCACGTCCAGGAGGGTGACCTGGAGACCATCTCCACCCCGATGTCGTTCCTCGGCATCAACTACTACAGCCGGCACGTGGTGGCGGCCCCGGTCGAGGGCGTCGAGCCGGAGCCGTACTGGCGGGCCCAGTCGAGCTGGCCCGGCAGCGAGCAGGTCCGGTTCGTCACCCGGGGCGTGCCGGTGACCGACATGAACTGGGAGATCGACGCCCCCGGGCTGGTCGAGACCCTGGAGCGGGTGCACCGGGATTACCCGGAGCTGCCGCTCTACATCACCGAGAACGGCTCCGCCTTCGTCGACGAGGTGGTGGACGGCCGGATCGACGACGTCGACCGGCTCGACTACTTCGACGCACACCTGCGGGCCTGCCACTCCGCGATCACCGCCGGAGTGCCGCTGCGGGGCTATTTCGCCTGGTCACTGCTTGACAACTACGAGTGGGCGTGGGGGTACACCAAGCGCTTCGGCATGGTCTACGTCGACTACGACAGCCAACGCCGGATTCCCAAGTCGAGCGCCAGGTGGTACGCCGAGGTGATCCGACGTAACGGTCTGGCCGCACAATGAACCTTCGTCAACCCCGCTGCGCGGTCCGTCGTGACCACAGGTGAAAGTCGGGACGCCGGCACCGTGCCGTCCAGGTTGAAGAAGGTTCAATAGGCGTGGTCAGCCAGTATTGGGGGTGCCCGGCACCGGCCCGCACGGGGCCGGTGCCGGACATCCGACGTCGGAGGGACAGACGATGACAACCCAGCGCACCCGCTCGCTCGGGCGGCCCACCCTGGATGCGGTCGCCGCCCGCGCCGGAGTGGGGCGGGGCACCGTGTCCCGCGTCGTCAACGGATCACCACAGGTGAGCCCGGAGGCCCGGGCGGCGGTGCAGCGGGCCATCGCCGAGCTGGGCTACGTGCCCAACCGGGCGGCTCGGGCCCTGGTCACCCAGCGGACCGACTCGGTGGCCCTGGTGGTCTCCGAGTCGGAGGAGCGGGTCTTCGGCGAACCGTTCTTCGCCGGCATCGTGCGCGGGATCAGCTCCGCACTGCTGGAAACCCCGATGCAGCTCTGGCTGGCGATGGCACAGTCCCCGGCCGAGCGGGAGCGGGTCGAGCACCACCTGACCAACCAGCACGTGGACGGGGTACTCCTGCTCTCGCTGCACGACGCGGATCCGCTGCCCACCCTGCTGGAGCAGCGCGGGCTGCCGACCGTGCTCGGTGGCCGGCCGGCCCGGATGCTCGGCGACCCGTCCGGGGCGTACTTCGTCGACGTGGACAACGCCGGCGGCGCCCGACAGGCGGTCGAGCACCTGGTCGGGCAGGGCCGCAAGCGGGTGGCGACCATCGCCGGCCCGCAGGACATGGGCGTCGGCGTGGCCCGGCTCGCCGGCTACCAGGACGCGGTACGCACCAGCGGCGGGCTGATCAGCGAGGCCATGATCGCGTACGGCGACTTCAGCGAGACCAGTGGCGCGGCGGCGATGCGCCGGCTGCTGGACAGCTGCCCCGAACTCGACGCGGTCTTCGTCGCCTCCGACCTGATGGCCTGCGGGGCGTTGCGGGCGCTGCGCGAGTCCGGCCGCCGGGTGCCGGAGGACGTCGCGGTGGTGGGCTTCGAGGACGCCCCGATCGCCCGGCAGACCGAGCCGCCGCTGACCACCATCTTCCAGCCGATGGAGGAGATGGGGCGGCAGATGGCCCGGCTGCTCGTCTCGCGGATCAAGCGGGAGGAGCGCGAGGTGCCGTACGTGCTGCTCGACACCCACCTGGTGCACCGCGCCTCCGCCTAACCCCTCCGCCTGCCTCCCGGAAGGCCGCGCCACAGGCGGACGGCTCGGTGCGGCTCAGTCGCCCGTGGCTCAGTCGCCCGTCCAGCGCCGCAGTTCACGGCGGGCCAGCCCGGCCCGGTGCACCTCGTCCGGGCCGTCGGCCAACCGCAGCGTCCGCGCGTGGGTCCAGAACTCGGCCAGCGGGGTGTCCTGGCTGACCCCGGCCCCGCCGTGCGCCTGGATCGCCTTGTCGATCACCCACTCCGCCATCGCCGGAGTCACGATCTTGATCGCCTGGATCTCGGTGTGCGCGCCCTTGTTGCCGACGGTGTCCATCAACCAGGCGGTCTTCAGCACCAGCAGCCGGGCCTGCTCGATCCGGACCCGGGACTCGGCGATCCACTCCTGCACCACGCCCTGCTCGGCCAGTGGCCGGCCGAACGCGACCCGTCCGGCCGCCCGCCGGCAGAGGAGTTCGAGGGCGCGCTCGGCCATCCCGATCAGGCGCATGCAGTGGTGGATCCGGCCCGGCCCGAGCCGTGCCTGGGCGATCGCGAAGCCGTCCCCGGGCCCGCCGATCAGATGGTCCGCGGGCACGCGTACGCCGTCGAAGTCCACCTCGGCGTGCCCGCCGTGCGCGCCGTCGGAGTAGCCGAAGACGGTCAGGCCGCGCCGCACCGTCACGCCCGGGGTGTCCCGGGGTACCAGCACCATGCCGTGCTGCCGGTGCCGGGGGGCCGCCGGATCGGTCCTGCCCAGCACGACGAAGAACGCGCAGCGCGGGTCCATCGCCCCGGTCGACCACCACTTCCGCCCGGTGACCACGTACTCGTCGCCGTCCCGTTCGATCCGGGTGGCGATGTTGGTCGCGTCCGAGGAGGCCACCTCGGGCTCGGTCATGCAGAACGCCGAGCGCAGTTCGCCGTCGAGCAGCGGGCGCAGCCAGCGCTCCCGTTGTGCCGGACTGCCGTACTCGACCAGCAGCTCGATGTTGCCGGTGTCCGGGGCGGCGCAGTTGAGCGCCTCCGGGGCCAGGTGCGGGCTGCGGCCGGTCAGCTCGGCCAGCGGGGCGTACTGGAGGTTGCTGAGCCCGGCGCCGTACTCCGGGTCCGGAAGGAAGAGATTCCACAGGCCCCGGCGCCGGGCCTCCGCCTTGAGTTCCTCGACGATCGGCGGCCGGCGCCACGGTCCCGCCGAGGTCGGTCCGGCCGCCCCCGGGTCGGTCGCGGTGGGATGGGCCGCCCCGGGGGCGGCCGCCGCGGCGACCTGCTCGGCGTAGACCGGCTCGGCCGGCAGGATCCGGTCGGTCAGGAAGTCGTGCAGCGCCTCGTGCAGTTCGGCGGTGCGTGCGTCGAATCCGAAGTCCATCGAATCTCCTCGGCAGGTCAGCTCGTGGGTGGTTTCCGGTGTGCGCTCCCGTTGGTCTGTGCGGCGGGGGCCGGGGTCAGCCCCGACGGAACGCGGTCAGCCCGTACTCGACCAGCGGATCGACGAGGTCGCCGATCCGGTCGAAGCCCTCGCCGACGGTCTGCCCCAGGGTGTGCCGATAGTGGATGCCCTCGCAGATGACGGCGAGCTTGAAGCAGCCCAGCGCCACGTGCCAGTCCAGCGGGCCGACGTCGACGTCGCTGCCGGCCGCGTACCGCTCGATCAGCTCGGCGCCGGACGGGAAGCCGGCGCGCGGGCCGAGCCCGTCGGCGACCGGGTTGTTCTCGGCCGCGTCGGAGTCGCCGAGCACCTCCCAGTAGGTCAGCAGCAGACCGAGGTCGGCGAGCGGGTCGCCGAGGGTGGCCATCTCCCAGTCGAGTACCGCCCGGATCGTCACCGTCGCGGTCTCCGGCGGATCGCCACCGGCCGGCCCGCAGTCGGCGATCAGGTTGTCGAGGCGGTAGTCGCCGTGCACGATCCGCCCGGCGTTCCAGCCGTCCGGTGCGGTCGCGGTCAGCCGACGGCGCAGCTCGTCGATGCCGGGCAGCGGCCGGCTGCGGGACCGGTCGAGCTGCCCACCCCAGCGGCGCACCTGCCGGGCCAGGAAGCCCTCCGGCCGGCCGAAGTCGGCCAGCCCGACATCGGCCGGGTCGACGCCGTGCAGCGTCGCCAGCACGTCCATCATGCCGAGCGCGAGCGCCCGGCGCTGGGCCGGCGTCAGCGGGTCGGTCTGGCTCCGGCTCCGGTACACCACCCCGGGCACCCGCTCCATCAGGTAGAACGGCGCGCCGAGCACCGCCTCGTCGGCGCAGTGCAGCAGGGTGGCCGGCACCGGCACCCCGGTCGGGGCGAGCGCCGAGATCACCCGGAACTCCCGGGCCATGTCGTGCGCGGTGGCCAGCACGTGCCCGAGCGGCGGCCGGCGGAGCACGAACTCGCGCCCGCCGGTCCGGACCAGGTAGGTGAGGTTCGACCGGCCGCCGGCGATGAGTTCCGCCCGGAGCGGACCGGCCAGCAGGTCGGGGCGGTGCGCCGCGAGATGCCCGGCCAGGCGGTCGAGGTCGAGCCCGGACGGCGACCCGGCGGGTGGCTCCGGCCGGACGGCGGTGGCCGGCGGATCAGTCATCCGAAAAGTTGATGGCATCCCGGCCGTCGAGTCAAGCCCGGGCCGCTGCCGGCCCACCCACCGGGGGCGGCACCCCGGCGTCCTCCGGACGGACCCGGGATGTCGCTGCCGGGACATGCAGCGGCAACAGGGGCGAAATGCTCATCGGGCAGCCTGGTTGACAGCTCGCCGGCGGCACGCGCGCCGGTCCGCCGACGGAGGGGGACGGAACATGTTGCTGAGGGTTCGGGTGACCCTGCCGGATCGCCCCGGAACGCTCGGTCAGGTCGCTCGCACGCTGGGGGTCGCCGGTGCCGACATCGTCGCGGTGGTGGTCCTGGAACGGCTGGGCGGCCGGGCCGTCGACGACTTCACGGTGGTCTGGCCCGGTGCCTCCCGGGTCGACCGGCTCTGTGCCGGGCTCGGCGCCATCCCCGGGGTACGGGTCGACGGCATGTGGCGGGCGATCGGCGCGTCGAGCGGGGGCGGACAGGACGCCGAGCTGCTCGCCCAGATCGCCGCGAACCCGGCCGACGGGCTCGCCACCCTCGTCGACGCGGTACCCGGCCTGCTGGCCGCCGACTGGGCCGCCGCGGCCGTGGTACCGGCGGACTGGGCGGCGCGGACCGGTCCGGGCGCCGGGACGGTCCGGGGCGGCGGGGCACCCGCCGTGGCGTACGCGAGCTGGCGGGCACCGGCCCCGCTGGAGTTGCCCGAGGTGACCCCGCTGCGGGCCCGGGCGCTGGACGGGCCGGCGGGCACGCACTTCGCGGTCGCCCCGTTCGGCCGGGCGGGGCTGGTGCTGGTGCTGGCCCGGGTGGACGGCGACGGCCTGTCGGCGGCCGGTTTCCACGGAACCGAGGTGGACCGGATCGCCCACCTGGTGCGGGCCGCCGCGACGATCCTCGGCGACCGACTCGACCTGGTCAGCGCGCCACCGCCACCGACCAGCCCGGCCGGCGCGGGGCCGTCCAGGTCCGTCGGCGCGGGCCCGTCGCCGGGCCGCCGGTCGGGCGGCTGCCGGCGATCGTGACCCGGCCGGGCTGAGCCACGACAGGCGGGTGACAGCGGGGGCGGGCAGGCGGGACCGGGAAGGATCGCAGATGGCACTGTGGCAGCTCAGGGCGACCGTGGCCGACCGGCCGGGATTTCTCTCCGTACTCACCGCGAGCCTGGCACTGCGCGGGGTGAACATCCTGACCGTCCAGGTACACACCACCGAGGCGGGGGCGGTCGACGACTTCCTGGTGGACGCGCCGGCCGAGTTGACTGCGGACGACCTGGTCGCGGCGGTGCAGCGCGGGCGCGGCCGGGACTGCTGGGTGGCCCGCTGCGAGGCGCAGGGGCTGGCCGATCAGCCGACCCGGGCACTCGGCCTGGCCAGCCGGCTGGTACGCGACCCGGGCGCCCTCGATGAGTCGCTGCGCAGCCTGCTCGGCGCGGACTCGGTCACCTGGCGGCCGGTGGTGGCCGGCCCGACCGGTGCGGAGCGGGGCTCCGGGGCGATGCGACTGCCCGACCCGTACGGCGGCTCGTTCGAGGTGCACCGGGCGGCCCCGAGCTTCACCCCGGCCGAGTACGCCCGGGCCCGGGCACTGGTGGAACTGGCCGGTGCGGTGGCCAGGCGGGCCGTCGATCCGGTGACCCTGGTGCTGTCGGACGGTGCCGAGCTGACCGTACGTCCCGCTCTCCCCGAGGACCTACCGGCGGTGCTCGCTATGCACCGGCGCTGTTCGGCGCGGAGCCTGCGCCTGCGCTATCCGGCCAGCGGTGCGGCGACGCCGGGACGGCTGCGCCGGCTGCTCTCCCCGGCGCGCGGGGTCGCCCTGCTGGCCTGCGCGGGTGGCGCGGACGGCCAGCCCGAGCGGGTGGTGGCGATGGCGAACCTGGCGGCCGAGGGGATGCTCGCCGAACTCGCCCTGCTGGTCGAGGAGGGCTGGCAGCGGCGTGGTCTCGGTGGCGCCCTGTCTCGCCGCCTGGTCGGGTACGGCACCCGGGCCGGCTACGCCGCGCTGCTCGCACACACCCCGGCGGGAAACGTCGGGATGCTGCGCATCCTGGACCGGCTGTCCCTCCCGAGCACGGTGGACCGGGACGGCGAGCTGCTGACCGTCACGGTGTCACTGCACGACCGGCCCGCCGTGGCGCCCCCCGTGCCCGCGCCTCCGCCCGTCGAGCTCCCGACCCCCTGAGATCCCCACCGCCGCCAAGGGGAGTCCTTCTGCTCGTAGTGCCCTCCGGCGCCCAGCGAAGGCACTATTTCCCTGAAACAGTACGATCCTGCGCTCGTCGCGGACGAGGGGTCGGCGGTTTGGGTGCTTCACAAACCGGCAATGGCGCGGTTACATTGTTGGCTATCCATGGGAGCGCTCCCGGGCTTCGATGGACCAAGATCCAACCCCCTCGCACCGGCATCACCGCAGCACGGTTTTCCCAGGCCCAGCACCCGCGTCGTGCACCGCGCAGGGAGAGGGGCGGATGCGCCCACATCCGCCCCTCGTGTCCTCCGCTACGCGTCGCCGCGCGCGGCTCCACGGACAGGAGCAATTCTAGTGCGCGACCGCATCGCCCCGGCCCGGCCGAACGGGCAACGTCCCCGGCCCGGTCCCCGGCCCAAACCAGGCGCCCGGCAACGCCTCGACGGTCGGCAGCGACCCGACGGCCGGCAGCGACCCGACCGCGGCCAGCGGCCGGGCCGCTGGTACCTCCGCGCGGTGGCCGCCGGCACCACCGCGCTGGCCGCCGCCGCGGCGCTGGTCCTCACCGGGGTCGCCCCGGCCGCCGCCGCACCGTCACCGGACGGCCCGACCGCCGGAGCGGGAGCGGCCGCGGCCGCCGCGCCGGCCTTCAACTACGCCGAGGCGCTACAGAAGTCGCTCTACTTCTACGAGGCGCAGCAGTCCGGCGAGCTGCCCGACTGGAACCGGGTCTCCTGGCGCGGCGACTCGGCGCTGACCGACGGCTCCGACGTCCGGCTCGACCTCACCGGCGGCTGGTACGACGCCGGTGACCACGTCAAGTTCGGCTTCCCGATGGCGTTCAGCACCACCATGCTGGCCTGGGGCGCGGTCGAGTACCGCAGCGGCTACCAGGCCTCCGGCCAGCTTCCGCACCTGCTCAACAACCTGCGCTTCGTCAACGACTACTTCATCAGGGCACACCCGTCCGCGAACGTCCTCTACGGACAGGTCGGCAAGGGCGACGACGACCACAAGTGGTGGGGTCCGGCCGAGGTGCTGCCGATGGCGCGGCCGGCGTACAAGATCGATGCCAGCTGTGGCGGCTCGGACCTGGCCGGCGAGACGGCGGCGGCGATGGCCGCCTCCTCGATGGTGTTCCGCCCCACCGACCCGGCCTACGCGGACCGGCTGGTCACGCACGCCCGCCAGCTCTACAGCTTCGCCGACACCGTGCGCCGGGCCTACCACGAGTGCATCACGGACGTGACGAACTTCTACCGATCCTGGAGCGGCTACCAGGACGAACTCGTCTGGGGCGCGATCTGGCTCTACCGGGCCACCGGGGACGCCAGCTACCTGACCAAGGCGGAGACCGAGTACGACCGGCTCGGCACCGAGCAGCAGTCGAGTACCCGGATGTACAAGTGGACGGTGGCCTGGGACAACAAGCAGTTCGGCGCGTACGTGCTGCTGGCCAACCTGACCGGCAAGCAGAAGTACGTCGACGACGCCAACCGCTGGCTCGACTACTGGACCGTCGGAGTGAACGGGGAGAAGGTGCGCACCTCCCCGGGCGGGATGGCGGTGCTGGACACCTGGGGCGCGCTGCGGTACGCCGCCAACACCGCGTTCGCGGCGCTGGTCTACGCCGACAAGACCACCGACGCGACCCGGAAGACCCGGTATCACGACTTCGCGGTCCGGCAGATCAACTACGCCCTCGGCGACAACCCGCGCAACTCCAGTTACATGATCGGCTTCGGCGCCAACCCGCCGAAGAACCCGCACCACCGCACCGCGCACGGCTCCTGGTGGGACAGCATGCAGGTGCCGGAGGCGACCCGGCACACCCTCTACGGCGCCCTGGTCGGCGGCCCGTCCTCGCCGAACGACGCGTACACCGACAACCGGAGCGACTACGTGATGAACGAGGTCGCCACCGACTACAACGCCGGGCTGACCTCCGCGCTGGCCCGGCTCGTCTCCGAGTACGGCGGCACGGCGCTGGCGAACTTCCCGCCGACCGAGACGCCGGACATCGACGAGATCACCGTGGAGACCACGGTGATGCAGGCCGAGCCGAGGGCGACCGGGATCAAGGCGATCGTCTACAACAAGTCCGCCTTCCCGGCCCGGGCGCTGACCGACTCCTCGTTCCGGTACTACTTCCGGCCGGAGGGCGACAGCGCGATCCAGGTGACCAGCGGCTACACCCAGGGCTGCCCGGCACCGACGGCCGCCCGGCAACTCTCCGGCGACATCTGGTACGTCGAGGTCGACTGCTCCGACTACACCATCGCCCCGGCGGGACAGTCGGCGCACCGGATGGAGGTGCAGTTCAAGATCGGCGTACCCGAGGGCGGCACCTGGGATCCGAGCAACGACCCGTCGTACCAGGCCGCCGCCGGGCCGAACCCGAAGGTGGCCCTCTACGAGGGCGGCTCGCTGATCTGGGGCAGCGAACCGGCACCGTCGGCCCCGGACACCACCGCGCCGAGCCGGCCGGGCACCCCGAGCGCCGCCGGGGTCACCGCCACCGGTGCCACCCTGAGCTGGGCCGCCGCCACCGACGACGTCGGGGTCACCGGCTACGACGTGTACCGGGAGAACGGCGCCACCGACGTCCTGCTGGGCTCGGTGCCGACCCCGACGTTCGCGGTGACCGGGCTGGCGGCCGAGACGACGTACCAGTTCTACGTGGTGGCCAAGGACGCCGCCGGCAACCGCTCGACGGCGTCCGCGCCGGTCTCGGTGACCACCAGTCCGGCCGGGACCGGCGACACCACCCCGCCCGGTACGCCCGGCGGGCTGACCGTCTCGGCGGTGACGACCAGCGGGGCGACCCTGGGCTGGACCGCATCCACCGACGACGTCGGGGTCACCGGTTACCGGGTCTACCGGGAGGCCGGCGCCACGGACGTGCTGCTCGGCACGGTGACCGGCACGACGTACCCGGTCACCGGGTTGACGGCCGGCACCACGTACCAGTTCTACGTGGTCGCGTTCGACGCGGCCGGCAACGTCTCGGCGGCGTCGGCGCCGGTCTCGGTGACCACCACCGCCGAGCCGGCCAGCGGCTGCCGGATCGGCTGGACCAGCAACGACTGGGGTACCGGGTTCAGCGGCACCGTGACCGTCACCAACACCGGGACGAGCACGATCCAGGGCTGGACGCTGGAGTTCGCTTTCACCGCCGGCCAGCGGATCACCCAGGCCTGGTCGGCCACCGTCACCCAGTCCGGAACGGCGGTGACCGCCACCAACCTCTCCTACAACGGCACGCTCGCCCCGGGCGCCTCGACCAGCTTCGGCTTCAACGGCACACACACCGGCAGCAACCCCCGGCCGGCGTCGTTCACGCTCAACGGCGCGGCCTGCGCGACCGGCTGAACCGTCCCTGGCCGGTCCCCGCCGGGGCCGTCGGGTGGTACCAGCAGGCCACCTGACGGCCCCGGTCCGGCGGGCCGAGCCGTCCGTGCCCCGGCCCAGCTACCGCAGGAAGCCGCGGTGATGCGCCGGCAGCCGCACGCCGGGATCCCTTGGTCCGACGCCCGGGCACCCCACCGACCGGTCCAGCGCGCCCGGATGCACGGGCCCGGTCCGGTCAGTGGCCGTGCCGTTCCGCGATCCGGTCGACCGCCTGCTTCGCCTCCCGCAGCCCCACGCCGGTGGCGTCCCGGTACGCCTTGATCGCCGCGATCCGCTGTCCCTTCTCGAGGTACGCCGACACCTCGGGCAGGACCGGCTCGGCATCGGTCAGGCCGAGATGCTCCATCACCAGGTCGAGCTTGCGTTCGACCCGGCGCAGCCGGGCGATGCCGTCCCGGTGGCGTCGCGCGGCCGACGACGACTCCGTCCAGAGCAGCACGAGCAGGGGGAGTACGACGGCGAGGAGGAGCCAGGAATCCATTCAAGCACGGTACGGCGGGAAGCCGTCCTGCGGACGTCGCCGCCGCCGGCTTCCGGATCACCGGGCCGGCGGCGGCGCCTCGTCGACCCTGGCCTCAGCGGGTCCGCAGCCCGTACCCGTACGGGAAGAGCGGGCGGTAGTTCCGGTCACCGACGTTGATCGGCACCTGCGCCTCGCTGCGCGGCCAGCTCACCGAGAGCCGGCCGGTGAACGGCCGCCGGCCGAAGAGCACGTCGGCCACGCCGGCCCCCTCGCTACCGGGCAGCCAGGAGGCGACCAGCGCGTCCATCTGGCCGAGCTGGTCGGTGACCACCTGCGGCCGTCCGGAGACGACGAGCACCACGCAGGTGTCGATCGCGCCGCAGACCCGCTCGATGACCGCCCTGTCGCCGGCCTGGAGGGAGAGCGACTTCTCCTCCTGCTGCGGCGTCGTGCACCAGGCGCACTCCGGGCCGCCCACGTCACCGAACCCCTCGGCGTACGGCGTCTCGCCGACCACCACGACGGCGACGTCCGAGCCGGCGGTCGGCGCGGAGCCGTCCGCGCTGTAGGTGACCCGGGCGCGCGGCGCCACCTCGCGGATGCCCTCCAGGATCGTGGTACCCGGGATGATGTCGCCGGAGGCGCCCTGCCAGGTGATGGTCCAGCCGCCGGCCTGGTTGCCGATGTCGTCGGCGTTGCGGCCGGCGACGTAGATCCTGGCGTCCCTGCGCAGCGGCAGCGCCCGGTTGCTGTTCTTCAGCAGCACCTGCGACTCGGCGACCGCCCGTCGGGCCAGCGCCCGGTGCGCGCGGCTGCCGACCTCGTCGACGTCGTCGGCGGAGGCGTACGGGCGCTCGAAGAGGCCGATCTCGAACTTGGCGCGCAGAATCCGGCGTACCGCGTCGTCGATCCGGGACTGGCTGACCCGGCCGGCCCGCACCTCGGCGAGGAGCAGGTCGATGAAGTGCTTCGCGTTGTTCGGCACCATGAACATGTCGATGCCGGCGTTCACCGATGTCCGTACCTTGTACGCGGTCAGCCCGGCCACGCCCGGCTCGTCCGGGTCGGGGATCTGGTGGATGCCCTCCCAGTCCGAGACGACGAAGCCCTTGAACCGCTGCGCACCCTTGAGCACATCGGTGAGCAGCTCCTTGTGCGCGTGCATCTTCACCGGGTTGCCGATCCCGTCCTCGATCCAGTCCACGCTGGAGAACGACGGCATCACGCTGTCCACGTCGTGCCGGCGCAGCGCGGTCCAGAACGGTGCGAGGTTGGTGCGGGCGAAGTCGGCCCGGGTGGTGACGGTGACGCCCTGGTCGATGACGTACCGCTGGGAGCCGGGCGGCAGGCTCTCGTTGGCGTCGGCGGCGGCCTGGTCGTACTCGGTGTCGCCGTCCCCGGCGTAGTGCTTGACGGTGGCCAGCACCCCGGCGTCGCGCAGCCCGTCGATGTAGCTGCTCAGCTCGCCGACGAGCCTCGGCTCCTCGCTGAACGCCTCGTACGCCCGGCCCCAGCGCTCGTCCCGGGACACGCAGAGGCACGGGGCGAAGTTCCACGGGATGCCGGTGGCCTTCACCTCCTCGCCGGTCGCCTTGCCGATCTGCCGGACGAGCGCCGGGTTGCGGGTCGCGCCGAGGCCGATGTTGTGCGGGAAGACGGTGGCACCGTAGACGTTGGCGTGCCCGTGCACCGCGTCGACGCCGTAGATGATCGGGATGCCCAGCCGGGTGCTCATGGCTTGCCGCTGGAAGTTGTTGATCATCGACACCCAGGCTTCCGGCGTGTTCGGGGTGGGGACGGAACCGCCGCCGGAGAGCAGCGAACCGAGGCCCCACTGGGCGACCAGCGTCGGGTCGGCGTCCACCGCCGCCCGCTCGGCCTGGGCCATCTGGCCGACCTTCTCGGCCAGGGTCATCCGGCGGAGCAGGTCGTCCACCCGCCGGTCGATGGGCAGCCTGGCGTTGCGGTAGTCGGGCTTGCCGCCGTGCCCGGCCGCGATGGCTCCGGTGGCGGTGCCCTCGGGTGCCGCCGCCGCGCTGCCGGCGGGTAGCAGCGAGGTGATCAGTACTCCGGTGAGCAGCGTTATCAGTGATGTCCGGGATCGCGAGTGTGGACGCATGTCGTGCCTCCAGAACGGATCGGGTGCGCGCCACGCCCGATCCTGCCGTCGGCGATAAGACAACGTCAATATCTGACTGTAAGGAGTCCTTCCTGAAAGCGCTCTTTGTGTAGCCTTCTGTTCGCTTTCATGGGGATTCATGGGGTGAACTTTGTCAGTGCCGCAGGACCGGGTGACGGCTTCGCCCCCGGCCCGGAACCGGCGGATCTGCCCCGCAGCTTCGCAGACCCGCCGGCCGACCGGCATCGGCGCGGACCCTCCCCGGTCCGTGGTCGCCGTACCCTCGGCAAGTGAAGCGGACCGGGGCATCCCGGGGCGGTAGCCGCGCCGCGTTGGCCCGAAATCGAGAAGGGGTGGACGTCGCCGTGAAGTCCAGACTGCGTCGGCTGTACGCCCAGGACCGAGAGTTCGCCTGGACGGCCCGGATCCACTACGTCCGGACCGGGCAGGGGGCGCGCCGGTGCGTCCGGGTACGCGTCTGGGGCGCCGGCAAGAACAGCCGGGCCCTCCAGGCGGACCTGCTCTCCACGCCGGACTCGGCGGGACAAGGCGACCGAGAGGTCATCGACGACGGGTATCCCGGGCCGAGGCACGTGCGGGCGGTGATCGACCACGCCCTCCGGCACGGCTGGCAACCGGAGGAGATCGGCGGCACCTTCGTGCTGACCGGCGCCGGGCACGCCGAGGCGCTGCTCCTGCCCGGGTTCGTCGTCACCGATCTGCTGCTGCTCGCCGAGCGGGCGACGCCCGGCGGATAAGCGCTGCCGGTTTCCCGTGGCCGGGCGGTCGTGGATCGGCAACCCGTGCCACCGCCGGGTCCACCCACCCGAGCGAACCATCCCGAGCGTGGTGATGGTCAGGAGGTGCGTGTGGATCCAGAGGAGTCGTTCCGGGAGTACGTCGCGGGCCGGGTGGCGGCGCTGTCCCGCACCGCGTATCTGCTGACCGGCGACCGGCACCTGGCCGAGGACCTGGTGCAGCTCACCCTGATCCGGGTGGCCCGACGCTGGGAGCGGCTGGTCTCCCGAGGCGACCCGGACGCGTACGTCCGGCGGACCCTCTACACCCAGCACGTCTCGATGTGGCGGCGCCGGTGGCGGGTGGTCGAGTTGCGCGCCGAACCGCCGGAGGTGACCGCTCCGGACAGCACGGAAGGGCTGGCCAGAGCCCTGGTGGTACGCGACGCGCTGCGCCGGCTCGCGCCACGGCAGCGCGCCGTGCTGGTGCTGCGCTACTTCGAGGATCTGACCGAGGTGGAGGCGGCCGCCGCACTCGGCTGCTCGGTCTCCACCGTCAAGAGCCAGACCCGGGACGCGTTGGCCCGGCTGCGGAGTCTCGCTCCCGAGCTGGCCGAGTTGATCGGCCCGGGCATGGCCGGCGGGCGACCCTCGACCGTGCACGTGTCGGCGGTGGACAGGGAGGGACGAGGATGAGCGACGGGCTGCGTACGGTCCTGGCCGAACTCGCCGACCGGATGCCGCCGGCATCCCCCGGCGACGTGTGGCGGGCCGGGCGGCGGATGCGCCGACGCGACCGGCTCCGGCTGGCCACCCGGCTGGCCGTGGTGCTGGCGGTGCTGGTCTGCCTGGTGCCTCAGGTGCTGCGCTACCGGCCGCTGGCGGAGCCGGCCGGCGGCCAGGCGGCGGTGCCGAACCGGGTCTGGACCCCGTGGATGTGGCAGGGCACGGTCGGGCAGGATCCAAACGGGCCGGCGACGCTGCTGTTCAGCGGCGACGGGCTCGGACTGCGCGGCACCGACCTCTTCGACCACGAGGGCAAGGTGGCGGTGGTCGGGCAGGACGGGTCGTACCGGATGCTGCTGTACGGCGGAGCGGAGACCGTCGCCGGGGAGGCGGTGCAGATCTCCCCCGACGGCAGGTACGTGGTGCAGGGGCATCTCGCCGGCGCCGAGCGGGGCTGGCTGGTCGTCACCGACCTGGTCGACGGGCGCAGCCGGACGGTCACCGGACCGGAGGGCCGGACCTGCTGCGCCACCCCGCTCGCCTGGGCCCCGGACGGCGGTGCGGTGCTCGCCATGGAGACCTCGGAGACGCCGGTCGGCGTCGATCCGGTCACCGGGTACGTGATCCAGCCGGCCAGGCTGGTGCTGCACGACCTGACCACCGGGACCAGCCGGGTGCTGGTGGACGAACTGGGCGACCGGTGGAAGCTGCGTACCGCGTCCCTGGTCGCCTTCTCCCCGGACGGCCGCTGGATCGCGGTCAGCCAGGGCAGCCGGGTGAGCCTGGTCAGCCGGACCGGCGCGGTGGCCTGGAGCCGGGACCTCGGCCCCGGACGCCACCTGGCCGGAGTGGGTGCGTTCACCCCGGACGGCCGGCGGATCGCCACGGTGACCCTGGACGGCTGCCGGGACGAGTGCGACAGTGTCGCGCTGGCCGCCCGGACCTGGCGGTTCGGCTACCTCGACGCGCGGACCGGTGCGGACGGCACCGGGGCGGCGTTCGGACCGGTCACCGCGATGGCGGTCCGGATGCTCGGCTGGCGGCTCGGCACCGACCCGGTCGTGTTGACCTACCGGCCCGAGGGTGGTGCCCGGAGCGGTCCGGGGTTCAACGACACCGGATGGTGGGAGGTCGGCGACGCCACCCTGGTCGCGCTGCGGCCCGGTGGCGGCTCGGAGGTGTTGGTCGACTCCCCGGGCGAGGTGCTGGCGATGGACGTACCCCGGAATCTGCTCGAAGCCGGCCGGTTCGGCGGACCCGCCCGGGCGCCGGCGCCCCTTCCGGCCCGGCCGGTCGCGCTGGTCCTGGCCGTCCCGCTCGGCCTGCTGCTGATCGTCGTCGGCGTCCCACTGGCCGTGCTGTTCGGGTCGTGGCGTCGACGGCGCAGCCGGGCGGACGGCCTCCGGCACCCCCGACCCGGGGCAGGTGCCGGCGGGATTCCGGCCTGACCGGCCCGGACGGGTGCGAACCACGCCGGGCCGGCGCCCTACCGGGCTCCCGGCGTGGCCCGGTATCCAGGGGTCAGCCGGCGGAGGTGGTCTCGCCGTGCGCGACGCAGACCGCCGACCAGCCGGAGGGAAGCACCTGGACCTTCATCCTGCGCCGGCAGGAGGCGCAGAAGCGCGGCGGCTCGAACTCGCGGGCGGCCCGGCAGGCGTCGTGGCTGCCGGTGGCGGCGGCCTCGCCGCACCGGTCGCACCAGTTGGCCGTCTCCGTCGACATCGTCACAGCGTCGCCGAGAGCGCCTTCACCGGCATCTTCAGCTCGTCCAGCAGCGCCAGGTCCTGGCCGGCCGGGCGGCCCAGGGTGGTCAGGTAGTTGCCCACGATCACCGCGTTGATCCCGCCGAGCAGGCCGTCCCGGGTGCCGAGGTCGCCGAGGGTGATCTCGCGGCCGCCGGCGTACCGGAGGATGGTCCGGGGCATCGCCAGCCGGAACGCGGCGATGGCCCGCAGCGCGTCGCGCGGCGCGACCACCGGCTGGTCGCCCAGCGGGGTGCCCGGCCGGGGGTTGAGAAAGTTCAGCGGCACCTCGTGCGGGTCCAGCTCGGCGAGCTGCGCGGCGAACTCGGCCCGCTGCTCGACGGTCTCGCCCAGCCCCAGGATGCCGCCGCAGCAGACCTCCATGCCCGAGGCGCGGACCATCCGCAGCGTCTCCCAGCGCTCCTCCCACGAGTGCGTGGTCACCACGTTCGGGAAGAAGGAGCGGCAGGTCTCCAGGTTGTGGTTGTAGCGGTGCACCCCCATCGCGACCAGCTCGTCGACCTGGTCCTGGGTGAGCATCCCGAGCGAGGCGGCGACCTGGATGTCCACCTCGGCCCGGATCGCGGCGACGCCCTCGCGCATCTGCTTCATCAGCCGCTCGTCCGGGCCCCGGACCGCCGCGACGATGCAGAACTCGGTGGCCCCGGTGGCGGCGGTCTGTTTCGCCGCCTCGACCAGGGACGGGATGTCGAGCCAGACCGACCGGACCGGCGAGGCGAACAGCCCGGACTGCGAGCAGAAGTGGCAGTCCTCCGGGCAGCCGCCGGTCTTCAGCGAGACGATCCCCTCGACCTCGACCTCCGGGCCGCACCAGCGGACCCGCACCTCGTGCGCGAGCTGGAGCGTCGCCGACAGGTGCTCGTCGGGCAGCCGCAACACGGCGAGCACACCGGCCTCGTCGAGACCGACACCACCATCGAGCACCTGGGTACGGGCCCGGTCGAGGATTTCTGGCATGGGTCGTACCCTACAAGCGGACCGCCGATCGATGTCGGCCCCACCCGCCGAGCTGCCCGGACGGCGCTGCGGACGTACCGGCCGGGGTCCGACCGGTACGGCGGACGACCAAAGACCGCGACGGGTGGTATTTTCGCCGGTCGGGGCCCGTCGCGCGGGCGACGCCACCGGCTCCAGGTCGCGCGACCCGCCGACCGGGCCCGACTTCCGCGCGGTCCGGCGGGCCGCAACTGCGGAACGTGCGGCGATCGGGTTTCCGACAGCGCCCGGGGGCGGACGCGGACCAGTGGGGGTGGCGGTGCCGAGCTGGCTGGAGGGTCTCGACCGGCGGGCGCGGCTGCGCGCCAAGGCCGGGCTGAGCCGCCGGCTGCGGCCGAGGAGCGCCGTCGAGGACACGGTCGACCTCGCCGGCAACGACTACCTGGGACTCTCCCGTCATCCGGCGGTGATCGCCGCCGCTGCGGAGGCCCTGGCCGGGTACGGCCTCGGCGCCACCGGGTCCCGGCTGGTACGCGGCTCCACCGAGGCACACCACGCGCTGGAGTCCACTCTCGCCGACTGGCTCGGCACCGGGCGGGCCCTGGTCTACTCCTCGGGCTACCTCGCCAACCTCGGCGCGGTCCGCGCCCTGGTGCAGCCCCGCACCCTGCTGATCTCCGACGCGCACAACCACGCCTCGCTGATCGACGGTTGCCGGCTCTCCGGCGCGGAGACCCGGGTCACCCCGCACCTGGACGTCGACGCGGTCGAGGCGGCCCTGGCCGGGGCACCGGGCCGGCCGGCGGTGGTGGTCACCGAGTCGGTCTTCTCGGTCGACGGCGACCTCGCCCCGCTCGGGCGGTTGCACGCGGTGGCCCGCAGGTACGGCGCCCTGCTGCTGGTCGACGACGCGCACGCGCTCGGGGTACTCGGTCCGGCCGGGGCGGGCGCGGTGGCCGGTGCCGGGCTGGCCGGTGAGCCCGACGTAGTGGTGACGGCGACCCTCTCCAAGGCGCTGGGCGGAGCCGGCGGGGTGGTGGCCGGGCCGGTCGAGCTGGTCCGGCACCTGATCGACACCGGCCGCACCTTCATCTACGACACCGCCCCGCCGCCGGCGGTGGTCGCCGGGGTGCGCGCCGCCGCCGGGCTGGCCCGGGTCGGCGACCCGCTCCGGGCCGAGCTGGCCGACCGGGCGGCCGCGGCGACCCGCCGGCTCGGAGCGGCCGGGCTGGAGGTCTCCGCACCGGCCGCCGGGGTGGTCTCGGTGACCGCGCCCGGCCCGGAAACCGCGGTGACCTGGGCGGCGGACTGCCGGGACCGGGGTGTCGCGGTCGGCTGCTTCCGGCCGCCGTCGACCCCGGACAACCGCTCCCGGCTGCGGTTGACCATCAACGTCGGCATCGACCGGGCCGACTTCGACCGGGCCCTCGGCGTGATCGTGGAGTGTGCCCCGTGACCGGGACCGGAGGTGTCTGGTGAGTAGCGTGGCGTGGCGGGGCCCGATCCTGGTCACCGGCACCGACACCGACGTGGGCAAGACGGTGGTCACCGCGGCGATCACCGCCGCCGCCCAGGCCGCCGGGCTGCGGGTCGCGGTCATCAAGCCCGGCCAGACCGGTACGGCGACCGGGGCGGAATCCGACGTCGACACGGTGAACCGGTTGGCCGCGCCGATGACCGCGCGCACCCTGGTCAGCTATCCCGATCCGCTGTCACCGCTGGCGGCGGCCCGGGTCGCCCAGGCCGAGCCCCTGGAGCTGTACGCGGTCGCCGACGAGATCAGGGCCGACGCGGAAAAGCACGACCTGGTACTCGTCGAGGGGGCCGGCGGGCTGCTGGTTCCGATGGGGCTGCGCCCGTCCGGCGAGGCGTGGACCCTCGCCGACCTGGCGGTGTCGATCGGCGCCCCGGCGGTGGTGGTCACCCGGGCCGGGCTCGGCACGCTGAACCACACCGCGCTCACCCTGGAGGCGCTGGACCGGCGCGCGGTGCCCTGCGGCGTGGTGCTCGGCGCCTGGCCGGCCGAGCCCGAGCTGGTGCACTGGGCCAACCTGCGGGAACTGGTCCCGAACACGATCGGCGGGCTGCCGGACGGGGCCGGCACCCTGGAGCCCGGGGTGTTCCGCCGCTCCGCGCCGGGCTGGCTCACCCCGGCCCTGTACGGCGTGCTCGACGACTGGCGGGCCTGGGCCGAGGAGGTCATGTAAGGAGCTCCGGTACTTGATCAGTCCGGGGTTCCAGGGTTGCATGAGCATCCCCGGTTGGTCCGGTGGGTGGCGACGAGTTGGGGTCTGAGGGAAAGCCTCGTACGACTGATTGCCACCGCTGGTCTGGCCACGGATGCCCCGGATGAGCCACC
>NZ_JBEEAC010000043.1:0-49010 GCF_040120695.1 Plantactinospora sp. B6F1
GACCCGAGCAGCGTGGTCCGCCGGTCCGTCGCCTGGGCCGGGTACGGGGTGGCCGGGCTCGCCTCGGCACTCTGCGGGATGGCGGCGATGGCCACCATCGACGGCCCGCTGGCCGTACTCGCCGGGGGTCCGTTGCTGGTGACGGCCCTGCTGCCGGTTGCCGCAGCCGTCCGGTTGCGCAGCGCCGCCGTCGGGACCGGCGCGGCGGTCGTCTTCGTCGTGGCGCTCGCGGCGGCGCTGGTCCGGGCCGTCGTCGAGACGCCGTGGCCACTGCTCGGCTCCGCCGGGGTCGTCGCGCTGCTCGCCGCCGCGATCGCCGGCACCGCCCGGCTGGTGCCGGCCAATCTCCGGGTCGGTCCCCGGGCCGGCGGCCTGGTCGTGGCCGGCGCCCTGGCGGTGCTGACCGGGACGATGGCGCTGGTGGTCGCGACGGCCGTGGCACTGCGCTCGCAGCCGGCCTGGCGGGCGGAGTTGACCGCGCGATCCGGGCCGTTCGACTGGCAGCTTCCGCTGGCGCTGGCGCTGGCCGCCACGGCGCTCGTCCTGCTCGGCCGGCGTCTGGACCGGTCGCTGGTCGTGCTGGCCGCCGGGGTCGGCACGGTACTGGCGGCGCCGGCCGCGCTGCCGCTGCCCTGGTGGCTCGTTGCCGCCCTGGACCTGGTGGTGGCCGGCGCCCTCGTCCTGGCGGCCGCCCGGCCGGACCGGCGCCTTCGCGCGGTGCTGCCGATGGCGCTCGCCGCCGTGCCGCTGGCCGGGCACGCGGTACTCGTCGGGCTGGCCCGACCGGCCGGTGCCGCCGCCGTCTTCGGCAGCCTGGTACTGCTCGGCGTGGCGGTCGCGCTGACCGCGCCGCGTCCCGGCACCGTCCCCGGTCCGGCAGCGCAGGGCCGACCGGGCTCGGCCAGTCCTCGCGGCGACGCGGGCTCGGCCAGTCCTCGCGGCGACGCCCGACCGCCGGTCCCGGCGTTCCGGCGGGTGCTGGGCGGCACCGGGCTCGCGGTGGCGGTACTCGCCGCCCCGCTGACCGTCCTACTCGGACTCTTCGCCGTCGACGTACCGCCGTGGTGGCAGGCGCGGGCGGTGCTGGCCAGCGCGGTACTCCTCGCCGCCGGGCTGGTGCCGGTGCGTCGGGCGGTGCCGCACTACCAGCCGTACGCGAACGCGGCGCTGGCGGCCGTCGCGCTGGTGGTCGGCCTGGCGCCCGGGCTGCCCGGTGTCGGCGAACCGGCCGGCCCGTACGCCGCCGGAGCGCTGCTGCTCAACCTCGGCGTGTGGCTGACGGGGCGGGGTCGACCGCTCCCGGCCGACCGGAGCGTCGACCGGACCGCCGAACGGGTGGCGGCGGGCGTACCGGCGCTGGTCTCCGGGGCGATCCTGCTCCTCCGGACCGCCGCCGTGGCGGTGCCGGCGGTGCTGGTCGTGCTCGTCACCCCGTACGGCTGGCTGGGCCGGATCTGGTCGGGCCCGCCGGTCGGGGTGGGGCTGTATCCGGTCGGGAGCGGCTTCGAGCCGGGGCTGGACGCCGCCGCCACGCTGACCCTGCTGCTGCTCACCGTGGCGGCGGTGGTCGCCGGCTGGGCCCGGTGGCGGGGGGTCCGGACCGTCGCTCTCGTCGCGGCACCGCTCGCGGTCGGTACCGCGCTGGTCGGGCTGGTCGCCGCCGGGGCACCCTGGCCGATCGTGCCCGCGTCGAGCCTGCTCGCCGGGATCGCCGGCCTGCTCGCCGTGGCGCTGCGGCGGGACGCCGGCCGCCGCCTCTGGCTGCTACCGGTGGGGATCGCGTTCGGGGCGGCGGGACTGGCCGGGCTGCTGCCCACCAGGTCCGGCACGCTCGCCGGACTGGCGCTGGTCGGGGCGGCGGGACTGGCCGCCGGTGTGCTCGGTCGCACGTCGGCGGCCCGGGTGGCGGGGTGGCTGACCGGCGTCGCCGGTCTCGCGGCGCTGGCCGGCACCGCGACGGTCGCCGCCGCCCTGCCGCTGCGGATCACCGCACTGGTGGTGCTCGGCGTCGCCGCGCTGGCCCTGGCCGGCAGCACCCTGCTGGCCGGCTGGCGCGGGCCGGTCGGCGAGGGCGCGTCCGGTGTCGGGCCGGGTGGGGTGCGGCCGGGCCGGGGGGCCGAGGCGGTCGCCGTCGAGGTGGCCAGCCACGTGACCGCCGGGATCGCGCTACTGCTGACGGCCGGCCAGATCCGGTACGCGGCGGCGGTCTGCACGCTCTGGGGCGTGGCGCTGGGACTGCGCGCCCTGCGCCCGGCCGAGCCGGTGGCGCGGCGCTGGGCCCGGGTGGCAGCGGCCGGGGTCGCCGAGCTGGTTGCCGCCTGGCTGCTGCTCGGCTCGGTCCGGGTGGCGCTGGTCGAGGCGTACACACTGCCGGCGGCGGTGCTCGGGTTGCTGGCCGGCGCGCTGGCGTTGCGGGCCCGGCCCGCGTTGAGCAGCTGGCTGGCGTACGGCCCGGGGCTGGGCGCCGCGCTGCTGCCGAGCCTGGTGTCGGTCATTGTCGCCGGCGACCAGCCGTGGCGGCGGCTGCTGCTCGGCGCCGGTGCCCTGCTGGCGGTACTGGCCGGTGCCCGGTGGCGACGCCAGGCACCGGTGCTGCTCGGCGGCGGCGTCCTTGCCATACTGTCGCTGCGGGAGGTGGTCGATGTGTGGGATCGGCTGCCCCGGTGGAGTTTCCTGGCCGTCGGCGGTTTCGCGCTGATCGGCCTGGCCATGACGTACGAGCGGAGGCGCCGCGATCTGCGCCGACTGCGCTCGGCCGTCAACAGGATGAGCTGACCGCGTCGAAGCTGACCGCCGCGTCGAGCTGACGGCTCGCCGAGCGGTGAGCCGGCGGCGGGCGGCCGGGCGGGCGTCCTGGCAGTGGTGCTAGCACTACCCCGGATACGGGGGTTTCCGGGTTTACTGTGCGCAATCTTGGCCCGGAGACTGGAAGTCAGCGCTTCGCCGACCGGCGTGGCGAAAAGCGACGTAGGGAGCATGAAATGGCGGTCCTCGCTGCCGCGGCCGAACCGGAGGTCCGTCGAGGAAGCGATTACTCACGGTTATCTCGACGGATCAGTGCGGCGGGTTTGATGGAACGCCGAACCGGCTGGTACGTCACCCGGATCGCGCTCACCGTCGTGCTCTTCGTCGCCGGTTGGGTCGCCTTCGCCGTCGTCGGCGACTCGTGGTGGCAGATCCTGGTGGCCGTCTTCCTGGCCGGCGCCACCACCCAGGTCGCCTTTCTCGGGCACGATGCCGGGCACCGGCAGATGTTCCGGCACCGGCGCGCCAGCGAGGTGGCCGGGCTGCTCGCCGGCAACCTCGCGGTCGGGCTCAGCTACGGCTGGTGGATCGACAAGCACAACCGGCACCACGCCAACCCGAACCACGAAGACGACGATCCGGACGTCGGGGCGGGCGCGCTGGTCTGGACCGAGGAGCAGGCACAGGCCACCCGGGGCTTCGGCCGGTGGCTGGCGCAGCGGCAGGCGTACCTGTTCTTTCCGATGCTGCTGCTGGAGGGGCTGGCCCTGCACGTCTCCAGCGTCCGGGCGCTGACCGACGGTACGCCGATCCGGCGCCGCCGGGCCGAGGCGGTGCTGCTGGCCCTGCACGCGGTCGGCTACCTGGGTGCGCTCTTCACCGTGCTCTCCCCGGGGAAGGCGCTGGTCTTCCTCGCCGTGCACCAGGGGCTCTGGGGGCTCTACATGGGGTGCTCGTTCGCGCCGAACCACAAGGGCATGCCGGTGGTGACCGCCGAGGACGAGCTCGACTTCCTGCGCAAGCAGGTGTTGACCTCACGCAACGTCCGGGGCGGGGTACTTGTCGACTTCGCGCTGGGCGGCCTCAACTACCAGATCGAGCACCACCTGTTCCCGAGCATGCCCCGGGTGAACCTGCGCCGGGCCCAACCGATCGTCGCGCGGTACTGCGAAGAGCAGGGCATCCCGTACGAGGAGACCGGGCTCTTCGACTCGTACCGGCAGGCGTTGCGGCACCTGCACTCGGTCGGCGCCCCGCTGCGGGACGGGGCTCGTCACACCTCCAGGCTGTCGACCAGCGATCCCGGCAGCTCGACGACCTCGGAGGCGGCGGGGCGCTCTGCCTCCACCGCCTCCGACCTGCTGTAGCTGTACCTGACCTCGCCGGATCCCGGCAGCACGGCCGGCACGTCGATGACGATCTCGTGCAGGTGCCCACCGGAACTCGTACGGGCGCGGAACGGGACGGCGCCGGCCCTCGGACCGAGTGCGGCAAGCAGGCTCCGGCTGGTGATCCGCGACCGGGTGAGGTCCATCATGCCGACGAACTCGTACCCGCCCTTCCGAACCGCGCTGACGACGCAGTCGGCGAGGTCGGCGGCACCGGTGTGGTCGCCGCCGCGCAGCAGGCGCAGCGGGTTGCCCGCCGGAAGGTCGGCGGCCTTGCCGCGCATCCACTTCTTCGGCGCGCCGGGCAGGTCGGGCATCCGCACGTACACGTCAGTGTCGAACTGGAGCACCTCGATCCGGAGGATCTGGTCATCCAGGTCCCGCAGCGTGATGGTCATCCTAGCCTTCCTGCCGGCCAGGTCGATCCTGGTGTCGGTGAGCACGCCGGGGGCCCACTTCACCACGGTGATGACGCCCTGGTTCGTCTTCGCCGCCGCGTCCGCCAGTTTCTCCACCGGGCTGAGCTGTTTCGGTGCGGGCGTCTCCGCCTCGCGTGGCGCCGCCCGGTCGGGGAGTCCGGCACGGATGCCGCAGCCCGCGACCGAGAGGCACATCGCCGCGGCGAGGACGAACACTGGTACAGCCGACCGCAGAGCAGGCACCTGCGTTCCTCCCGTTGACAGAGCACGCGTACCCGGACCCTTACCGGCAGGATCCGACCGAACCACTGAAGCGGGCGACGCGGCGACCGCCAGGGTCAGGGGCGGCGTCAGCTACCGACCGGGTCGGGACGCTCATCGTAAGGCGTAACCGCGCCGGGCGTGGGCCCGGCGACCGACGTACTGGTCGCCGCTGCCGGCGAATCGGGTTGCACACCACGGCCGCCGGCCCCGGCGGTAAGGTCTGGCCATGGCAGAGGTGCTGGACGCGGAGGCGGTGCGGACCGGGTTGGCCGGGTTGGACGGCTGGGCCGGTGACCCGGCCGGCATCGCCCGTACCGTCGAACTGCCCACGTTCCGTGACGCCATCGGTGTGGTGGACCGGGTGGCAGTGGTCGCCGAGGAACTCGACCACCATCCCGACATCGACATCCGGTGGCGCACGGTGACCTTCCGCTGCGCGACCCATTCGGTGGGTGGGGTGACCCGACGTGACGTCGAGCTGGCGCGGCGTATCGACGAGACAGTCCGGGGAGCGGTGTGAGATTCGAGATAAGCAAGGTCCTCGACGCGATCGAGGACCGGGTCAGCACCGACCCGTCGCTGGTCCGGGGCGTGCTGGATCTGGCCGAGGTGGTCCGCTACCAGGATCTCGACGGCGGCCGTCCGGCCAGCACCCTGCGACTCGGCATGGTTATCGACGCGCTCGGGCGGCATCTGGAGGAGGACAACGTCCCCGTGTACGCGGTGGTGCACCGCGCGCTGCTCAGCGAGGCCGACCTCACCTCCAACGAGCGGATGGTGCTCCGGCGCTGGGCCGACAACGGCCTGATCGAGGTACTGGTCAACCCCGGTGACCGCGTGCTGGAGGTGGCCGACCTGCTCGGCCTGCCGGTGCTGAGCCGGGGCCGCTTCGACGGCATCTCCGGGCGCTTCCCGTGGGTGACCAGCGCGCCGGGCCGACTGCTCGCCCCGCTGCCGGGAGCCGGCGGCCCGGTGCTGGCCCAGCGGGTGAAGGGGACGCCGGCGGCCACCGGGCCGTCGCCGACCGGCCGGAAGCTGCTCGCCCGCACCTGGCGGTGCAAGGAGCCCGGCTGCGTGTTGTTCGGCGGCGGTGGCGGTGGCGGTGCCTTCGCCGACCTCGCCGAGATCGACCGCAAGCCGAGCGGCCAGCCGCCGCCGACGCTGCGTGGCGGGATGCCGATGTGCCCCCGGCACGACCAGCGGCTCAGCGACGCCGGGCCGAGGCCGAACGAGGAGGTGCTGTCGATCCGGATCGGCGGCATGGTCCGACGCCGGTTCGTGGTGACCGCCGAACGCCCGGTGGTGGTCGGCCGGGCGCCGGACGACTCCGGCGGGATCCGGCTCGGCCAGTGGCTCAACGACGAGGCGCGGCGCTGGATCAGCCGCAGCCACGTCCGGTTCGAGCTGCGTGGCGGCGACCTGGTCGCCCAGGACGTCAGCACCAACGGCTCCGGCGTACGGCCGGGTGGCTCGATGGACGAGGCCGAGCGGGTCGCGCTGGCCCGTCAGCAGTCCCGGGTGATGCGCGGCGGCGACATCGTGGAGCTCTATCCGGGCGTGCAGGTGGGGCGGGCGAGCACCTGGACCTCCGGCGGCATGACGAACCCGACCTCGGTGATGGCCGAGGCGCCGACCATGGCGATCCGGCTGCCCGACCGCCGCTGACCCGTCCGGGGCGGCCGGGTCAGCGCAGTACGGCGGCGAGCTGCTCCAGCACGTGGTCCAGTTCGGGTGCCTCGATGACGAGTGGCGGCGCGAGCCGGATCGTCGAGCCGTGGGTGTCCTTGGCCAGTACGCCGCGCTCGGCGAGCCGCTCGCACGCCTGGCGCCCGGTCATCAGCGCCGGGTCGATGTCGATGCCGGCCCATAGTCCCCGGCCGCGCACCGCGACCAGCCCTTCGCCGACCAGCCCGCGCAGTCCGGCGTGCAGCCGCGCGCCCAACTCGGCCGACCGGTGCTGGAACTCGCCGGTGGCGAGCAGCCGGACCACCTCGGTGGCTACCGCGCAGGCCAGCGGGTTTCCGCCGAACGTCGAGCCGTGCTCGCCGGGCCGGAGTACCCCGAGCACGCCCGCGTCGGCCGCGACCGCCGAGACCGGCACGATGCCGCCGCCGAGCGCCTTGCCGAGGACGTACATGTCCGGCGTGACGTCCTCGTGGTCGCAGGCGAACGTCTCGCCGGTCCGGCCGAGCCCGGACTGGATCTCGTCGGCCACGAAGAGCACGTTCCGCTCGGTGCAGAGCCGGCGTACTCCGGGCAGGTAGCCCGGGGGCGGCACCACGACGCCCTGCTCGCCCTGGATCGGCTCCAGCAGGACGGCCACGGTGGTCTCGTCGACCGCCTCGGCCAGCGCGGCGAGGTCACCGTACGGGACGATCCGGAACCCGGGGGTGTACGGCCCGAAGTCGTCCCGGGCATCCCGATCGGTGGAGAAGCTGACGATCGTGGTGGTACGCCCGTGGAAGTTGCCGTCCGCGACCACGATCGTGGCCCGCCCGTCCGGTACGCCCTTGACCCGGTAGCCCCACTTCCGGGACACCTTGATCGCGGTCTCCACCGCCTCGGCGCCGGTGTTCATCGGCAGCACCAGGTCCTTGCCGCAGAGCTGCGCCAGCTCCCGGCAGAAGTCGGCGAACTGGTCGTGCACGAAGGCCCGGCTGGTCAGGGTGAGCCGGTCGAGCTGGGCGTGCGCGGCGGCGATCAGCGTCGGGTGCCGGTGCCCGAAGTTCAGCGCGGAGTAGCCGGCCAGGCAGTCGAGGTAGCGCCGGCCGTCGACGTCGGTGACCCAGGCGCCCTCGGCCGAGGAGATCACCACCGGCAGCGGGTGGTAGTTGTGCGCGGTCCAGCGTTCCGCCTCACGTACCGCTTCCGGGGTCCGCAACGCGCCATCCGCTTCGGAGCCGCGCAGCACGTCGTCCACGATCACTTGGTCGCCTCTCGTTCCCGCAGCACCAGGGTGCAGCACTTCGGTCCGCCGCCGGCCTTGCGCAGCTCGGACAAATCAACACCAATTGTGTCGTACCCGCGTTCGCGCAGCGCCGCCGACAGTCCGGTGGCCTGGGCCGGGAGTACGACGTGCCGGCCGTCACTGACCGCGTTCAGGCCGAGCACCTCGGCATCGGCCATCCCGGCCAGCACCGCGTCGGGGAAGAGCCGGCGCAACACCGCCCGGCTGCCCGGCGAGAACGCCTCGGGCAGGTACGCCACCGTCTCGTCGTCGAGTACGCAGAGCGCGGTGTCCAGGTGGTAGAAACGCGGGTCCACCAGTTGCAGGGTGATCACCGGCCGCCCGAAGACCTCCTGGAGGTGGGCGTGCGCGGCGTGCGAGGTCCGGAACCCGGTGCCGGCGAGCAACAGCCCGCCGACCGACAGGATGTCGCCCTCACCCTCGTTGACGTGTTTCGCCTCGTGCACCTCGAAGCCGGCCCGGTCCAGCCAGCCGGCGTACGCCGGGGCCTCGTCGGCGCGCTCCGGGTCGCGGAACTGCACCGCCAGCGCGCGGCCGTCCAGCACCGTCGCGCCGTTCGCCGCGAAGACCATGTCGGGCAGCCCGGGCAGCGGCTCGATCTCGTCGACGCTGTGCCCGAGGTCCAGGTACGTCTGCCGCAGCGCCTCCCACTGCCGCACCGCGAGGGTGGTGTCGATCGGCGCGGTCGGATCCATCCAGGGGTTGATCGCGTACTCGACGGTGAAGTACGTCGGCCGGCACATGAGGTAGCGCCGGGTCTGCGCCGGGCCGGCCGGGGTACGCCCGCCGGTGGCGGTGGCGTCCAACGTCATGCTCCTGCTCCTGGGGGGTTGGGCGCGCCCGGCCTCCGTACGGCTCACGAGCTGGCGCCGAACCTCAACGCTATGCGCGGCCCGCCGGCCGGAACCACGGTTGAGAATTGCTTGTCCCGGCTGATCGTTGCGTCTGGCGGGGGAGGCAGCCACGAACCGTTGCGCGGGCCCGGGATTCCTCCGGGCAGGAGCAGGATTGGCCCCGGACGCACTTCGGGGGCGGCGTCGACGCCGCCCCCGAGAATGTGCGCTCAGGTGGTGAACCACCACCGGCTGGCGGGGCCGGAGCGATGCACCACCGCTCCGCGCCGGTCCTTACCCGATCAGAACCGGTCGACAAACTGTGAATCAAGCCACTCGCGGAACCGGACGACGTTGTCGCCGTCGGTGTTGGGCCAGTCGAACTGGCCGGTCATCGCCAGCACGGCGACGACGACGGCGCCGACCCCGAGGACGAGGCCGATCAGCGCCTCGGTCCGGCCGGCGACGTGCCGGCGGGCGGTCGCGGAGACACCGCCGACGCCGAGCAGCAGGGCCAGGGTGCCGAGCACGATGCCGTACCCGGCCAGGGCGCCGGTCAGCACGAAGGCGGCGGCGGCCACCCCGAGCACCAGGCTCAGCGTGGCGAGCATGCTGGCCCGGGGACGCGGACCCCGCTCCACCACGACCGGCTCGGTCTGCGGCGTACGCTCGCCGAGCCCGCGCTCAGGTTCGGCCCTGCGGTCGGTTTCGGGCCGGGTGTCGGTCCTGGCCCCGGCCGGGGGAGTCGGGGCGACCGGCGGCGCCTTCCGGGGTGCGGGGTCGGGCTCGGTGACCGTGCTTCCGGCCCGGCGGTTCGGCCCGCTGTCGGTCCGGTCGGCCTCGTCCCGCCCCGCGGTCCGGTCGGCCGACCGGGTACGGGTGCCCGCGGTGTCGGCGGCGGTGCCGGTCGACCGCTCGTTGCGGTCGCCAGGGCGCTCGTCGCGGCCGTCGACCCGGCCGTCGCGGTTCTCGTCCCGCGTCGGCGCCGGCTCCGTATGGCGCATCAGTGATGGAATCCTGACCACAACACACCTCCTGATCCATGCGTGGAGCCTCGTCGATGGCGCCTACGCAGCGTTGGGATCGGTGTACCCCGATGGGCGATCCACCACACACATCGGGCGAGGTGGGTCGAACTGGCCTGGTGATGGTCGGGCCGAGTCGAGTGATGGTGGGCCGAGTCGAGCCTCAGTCGTCGTCGACCTGGGTGAAGGTGACGGTGGCCGGGCGGTAGCCGGGCACCGTGAGGGTGAGGACGGCGACGTCGTCGAACGAGTCGGCGTCCTGCGTGCTGTAGAGGAGGTACGACTTCGGCGTGCTCCAGTCGGTCGGGCTGAAGGTGATGACCATCGGCGGCGAGGCCCAGACGCCGGTGCCGTTGATCGTCATCTGGACCTGGACCGACTGGGTCGGCGGATGGCTCAACCGTACGGTGAACGAGGCGCTGCTGCCCTCGGGCACGGTCCGCGTAGCCGGGTCGACGAGCACGGCCGGCGACCGGCCCGGCGCCGAACACGCCACCCCGTTGACCCGCCAGTTGGACGGCGGCAGGGCGGTCCCGGTGTAACGGACGACGAAACCGAGGTCTATCGAGCCGCCGGGTGGCACCGGAGGCGCTCCGATCGCGCGCTCCGCCCGGACGTGCTGGCCGAAGACCTGCACGTTGTAGTTCCAGATCGATGTGAGCTGGTGGTTGTCCGGAAGGGTGAACTCCACCAGGACGCTGTTCCAGGGGATGTCACCGACGTTGCGGATCCGGGCATTGCCGACGTAGCCGCCGGTCCAGATACTCGAGGTGAAGTCGACCTCACAGGCGACCGCGGCCGGGGCGGGCGCGGCCGAGGCGGGCGCGGCCGGAGCGGCCAGCCCGGTGACGGCCAGGGCCAGTGTGGCGAAGGTGGCGGACCAGCGGCGTACGGAATTGCGACTCATCAGTTTCCTCTCGGGTCGGAGTCGGGCGTGCGGAACCTGCCGCCGTTGCCCGTCGGCGGTTGTGACCCGTGCCACCCGCTAGGAACATTGACAGCCTCCCATCTGTTGGGGTGTCCCGGAAGGCCGATGCCGGTTCGGTCGTACCGGACCATCCGGTAGTCCGGCACCATCCGGTAATCCCGGCACCGTCGGTTGTCCGGCTGTCCCGTTGGAGAGGTCGTCAAGCCGATGTTCGACACCGTGCAGAGGTCGCCAAGCCGACGTTCGACCTGGCCGGCCGGATACTGCCGGGCGGCGGCGCCCGTTTCTGAGCCCGGTCGCCCCCTCCCATGGTTTGCCGACCGGGTTCCTGTGCGGGGCGCCGCCGCCTCGGCTGCCGGTACCGTTCACGGGACCGGCTGCCGTCGTGATGCGGAAGCGGCGATTGCCGGCATACCGACCACCAGAAGACGGCGTAGAGATGAGTAGTGGGTGCGTCGAAGGCGAGTAGAGGATGCGTGGAGGGCGAGTAGGAAGTCCGATGCTGGAAATCCACATCCGGTGCCGGTCGAGGACCGTCTATGCAGTGGCCTACGTCAATCCGACTTGCGCACGCCGGGTCCGCCTACACCCGGAGGGGACGCCGGCCGGTTTGTGTCCTGTCGCGCCGCTGTGCAGGCAGAAGTTTCGGCTTCTGCGGGGGGTGGCGGACCGGGCGCAGGCCAGCGAACTGGACGTAGATCTCACGTCGCGCAACGGCCTCCCCGTATTCGTCGACTGTGTAACCGGTGAGCCAGCACCAGCCGTGATAGGTGGGCTTTTCGTCCACCCGGGTCACCCTGAACAGCAGTCCCCGCCGACCGCTGAACTGTATGCTCGCGGCCGCCCCAACCTGCACCAACATTCCGGGGCGGGGTGGCCCGTGCATCACGGCACCGGGATGAGAAAGCCGGGCCCGTTCGGGTCGAGCCGTACCCAGCAGTTGACGGCATCGCCACACACGGGGCATCTTCCGAACCGATCGGGGCTGTGTGAGTCGGCCAGCAGATAGCTGTTGACGAGGATGTCGGCCGACGTGTACGGCGGTGGATCCGCAGCCCGGTCGGTCCAGGCGATGAAACGATTGTGCAGCCAGCCGGCCGGAACGTGTCGCAGATCCTCGGCGGCGTTGACGAGATGATGGGCGAGGTAGTACCGGAGTGAGACGGTACTGCCTGCGAACTCCGCTCGTAGCTGTCGCCTTCGGACCGCACAGGGCCAGTCGTCGCCGCATCCGGTACAGGTCCACAGGGGAGCGGTGGGGTCGTGGTCCCACATTTCCGTTTCCCCCGCTTGGGTCGTCAGAGGTTCGGCTGCCATGCGATCGATGCTTTACTAGAGCGCGAAATAATGCAATATTACGTCTTGGCTGAACGATTTCCCTCTAGCGATCTGTAATTGCGGGTATCACGGAGAGTGCTCAGTGGACGTTACACATCGAGTGAAAGGTTCGCTCGAAACGTAATAACCGAGAGGGGGAGTGAAGTGCAGGCAGGGGTGGACTCCACCGTTCCTCGCAGGGCGCTCGGGCGGCATCTACGCCAGCTCCGAGAGGAGGCCCGGCTCACCATCAAGACAGTGTCCGAGGCGCTGGAGTGGTCGATGCCGAAGATCTGGCGGATCGAGAGCGGGGCGACCAGCATGCGCTCGCTGGACGTCGAGGCGATGTGCCGGATATACGGTGCGTCACCAGAAATGACCAAGGCCCTGACCGGGCTGGCGAAGGAAACCAGGGCACGCGGCTGGTGGCACTCCTACGGCGACACCATCCCCGGATGGTTCGAGCCGTACACCGGGCTGGAGGCGGCGGCCAGCCATCTCCGGATGTACGAGCCACGGTTCGTCCCGGGGCTGCTACAGACACCGGCGTACGCCTCGGAGGTCGTCCGGATCGTCAATCCTGAACTCGGGCCGGTCGAGCGCGAGCGGGCGGTCGGGGTCGAGCTGGCCCGGCAGGAGATCCTCAACGGGCGGCGGCGGCATGCGCCGCAGCTCGACGTGGTCCTCGACGAGGCGGTGCTGCGCCGGGTCGCGGGCAGCGGGCAGATGATGGGCGAACAGCTACGGCACCTCGTGGCCGTCAGCCAGCAGCCGAACATCTCGATCCGGGTACTGTCGTTCTCGGCCGGGCTCTACCGGGCCGAGCGCGCCAACGGTGGCTTCGCCATCCTGGAGTTCCCGAAGGACGGACTCGGGCGCCGCATCGAGCCGTCGATCGTCTACAGCGGCGGCCTCACCGGCGCGCTCTATCTGGAGAAGCCGCACGAGGTGGACAGTCACGCCGCCGTCTGGCGTGACTTCGAGGAGATCAGCCTCACCGAGGAGCTGTCCCGGAAGCTGATCACGACGGTGGCGGAGGAATACGGCGGCTGACGCTCCTACGGCGACCGGATCACCATCGCGCAGCCGGTAGCCTGCCGTACGTCGTCGGTGTGGGGAGACATCGACGACGGGCAGGCCGGCGATGGAAGTGCCGGACCGAGTCGTCGGACGCTGTTCGGTAGCCCGCCGTTGCCCGGGACCGGGTCGGTGGGGTGGAGTGCGGTTGCCCGCCTCCACCCTCCGCGTCCGCACCCGAGGTGGACCGACGATCCCGGGCCGCGACGCGGGTCAGGCCCAGGCCCGGTCGAGTGCCGACGCCAGCCGGTTGACCCACTGCTGTGCGGTGCCGCCGACGCCGGGGTACTCGTCGACGAAGTTGGTCCAGTCCACCTTCCAGCCGAGCACCGTCTCGGCGGTGAAGGTGTCGGCTTCGGCGCCGAGCTCGGGTCGCATGAGCGTACGGACGAGGGCCGGGTCGACGGTGGTGTGTTCGGCGAGGAGCACGGCGTCGTACAGGTCCTTGCCCTGCGGGTACATGTCGGTGGCCAGCCACAGCAGCTTCCACGCCAGGGACAGCTCGGCGGACGCGGCGCGCACCGGCTCGTCGACGCCGGGCAGCATCAGCGCCTCGGGTGCGAGGGGGAGCCGCTCACCGAACACGATGTCGAGCTGCACGTGGCCCTCCGGCGCCTCCGGCGGGTGGAACGGGATCGCCAACCGCCGCCCGTCCGCGCGTTCGTACGTCCAGATGGCCGTCTCGGTGATCTGGTCCGCCCGCAGCCCGGCGTCGTCCTCGGGGATGCGCCGGACGGCGGCCTTCAGGTCGTCCAGCAGCGCGCCGGCGTCCGCGCTGTCGCTGGTGACGGTGTGCGGGGTGACGACGAAGTCGAGGTCGCCCGGCTCCCGCGCCGCGTCGCCGACCCAGGCCGCCATCGTGACACTGCCGCGCAGCACCAGGTGCTCGGCTCCCCAGCGCGTGCCGGCGATCGCCGTCAGGATGCGGTTCATCGCGGCGTGCCGGGCGCCGCACCAGCGTTCACCGGTGGCCGCGACCAGGAAGGTGGGTTCACCGGCGCGGTAGGCGTGCCGGTACTGCTTCAGCGCCGGGTCGAACGCCGCCCGCTGCCGGACGGCCGGTTCGGCGGGCAGCGGCCGGTAGGTCGGCGGATAGTTGGGGGAACCGGCCGGTGCGATCCTCATCCTGTCCTCGTGTCTCTTCGCCTGGTCGCTCGTGTGCCGGTCGTGAACGTCGGTCAGCCAGCCCTGGTCGTGCGACAGCTGGTCGTCGAAGACGACGTACTCCTGCTCGACCGCCACGATCTCGTGTCCGGCCGACCGGAGGGCCTCGACGAGTGCGTCGAGCCGTTGCCCGGCGGTGTCGAGCCCGACCCCGTGGCAGCGCTGGGTCACGAACCTCTCCTGCGCGCCATCGGCCCGCTCCCGGCGGGCGTTGCGGGACAGCCGGGCGCCGTGCGGCGTGACGACGTCGGTGACGGCCAGCAGCTCCGCGACCGTCGTGCCGGGCAGCAGCAGTTTGACGTCGTGCTCGAAGTACCGCCCCGCCGGCTCGCCCGCCGCTTCCCGATCGGAGCGCGGCACGCCGACGCACCACGGTGCAGCCTCGATCTTGGCACGGCAGGGGTGCACCCCCGCCGCGCGCAGTTCGTCCTGCCAACGCCGGACCGTGGCGTGCTGCTCGGCCAGGCTGCCCCGGCCGGTCAGGGTGAGCATCGGCTGCGAGGCGTACGCGCCGCGGTCGAGCACGATGTGCAGGTACTTCACCCCGTGCTGCGCCGCGAACGCCGCCAGCTTCCCGGCCTGCTCGGCATGGACCGTAACGTGGATCTCGAAGTCCCCCGACACCTCGGACATCGGCGTAGCGTACGAGACCGGCACGCCGACCCGTCATCCACCGTCAGCCGGGTAGGGCGATCCAGGTGGCACGGGCGCGGGCCAGCTCCGCGCCGTCCGACGCGTACAGGGTGGTGTGCACCAGGGCCTTGCGGCCCTCGGCGGAGGCGAGGGCGCCGCGTACCACACACTGCTGGCCGGGGGCGGGCAGCCGGTCGACGCGCACGGCGATCCGGCCCAGCACGTACGGCCGGCCGGCGGCGATCACCGCCCAGCCGCCGGGGCAGTCCAACGCGGCCCAGACGGTCGGGGTCGAGACGTCGTCCGGGACGGTCCACGGTGCGGCGGTGCTGCCGTCGGCGAGCCGCCCGGGGAAGATGCCCAACCCGTCGGACCGGTCCGGGCCGCAGACGTAGCAGGTCGGGAAGGGATGGTCGGCGAATCCGGCGTACCATTTGGCGGCCTCGACCGCGTCCGCCCACCCGATCGGCGGGACCACGGTGTCGACCTCGGCGTTCGCGGCGACCTCGGCCACGACGGCGTCGTCGGCGGTGCGGACCTGACAGTCGAGCACCGACAGCGGGGTGTCCAGCGGCGGCGGCATCCGGAGCGTCACCTCGGCGGTCTCGCCGTGTGCGAAAAGGCCGGCGGAGTAGCCGCCGTTGCCGGAGCCGGGCGGCCCGTTGAACCGGGCGGGGATGTACATCGGTCGGCCTTCCGCGAGGTCAGGGCCCGGGTCGCGGGCCGGTGGAGGACCACCCCACCGTACGCGGGACCCGGTGCCGACACCGACGGGCGTCCAGGGGGCACGCCTGCCGACGCGACGGTTCGGCGGGGCGGGTGTGAGAGCGGTACCAGCGGACATGGTGCCCGGCATGCAGATCCGCCCGTACCGACCGGGCGTACCGTGCCCGGCACCGCCGCCCGGCACCGGCCCGAAATGGGTGGGTGCGTCGCCGCCCCGTCGGTAGCCTGGGCCGGTGCCTCCGCAAATCCCGCATCCCGAACCGGGGGTGCCGGACACCCGGGGACCCCTGCGGTACATCTGGTGGCTCGCGCGCCGCCAGCCCCTGCGCGTGCTGCGGGGCAGCTTCTTCGGCACGGCGTGGATGGTCGGGCTCTCACTGCGGCCGTACCTCGTCTCCCGGGCGATCGACGACGGGCTGCGCACCGGAAACGGTGGTTCCCTGCTGTTCTGGGTCGCCACGATCGTCGTCGCCGGGCTGGGGCTGGCCCAGCTCGGGATCCAACGGCACCGGACGATGACGTTCATCCGGGAGGACGCGAGCGCCCGCTCCGCCGCCGTACTGCTGCGGCAGCTCTCCCGGATCGGCGCGGTACTGCCGCGCAAGCTCGCCGCCGGTGAGGTCGCCACGGTCGGCGGCTCCGACATCGGGCACACCTCGTACGTGTTGACGCTGACCGGCCCGGGCGTCGGCGCGGTCGTGGCGTACGCGGTCGTCGCGGTGATCCTCTGGTCGATCTCGCCACTGCTCGCCCTCTGCGTGCTGCTGGGCGTGCCGGCGGTCGCCGTCCTGATCGGGCCGCTGCTGCGCCGGCTGGACCGGGCCGAGTCCGTCTACCGCCAGCGGCAGGGCGTCCTCACCACCCGGGCCGGGGACATCGTCGCCGGGCTGCGGGTGCTTGCCGGGGTCGGTGGCCGGGACCTGTTCGCCCACAGGTACGCGGCCCGGTCGCAGGAGCTGAAGGACGAGGGCTACCGGGTCGGTGCCGTCGGCAGCTGGATCGAGGCGCTGACCGCCGCGATCCCGGCCGGGTTCCTCGCCGCCGTGATCTGGCTGGCGGCCCGGATGGCCGTCGACGGCGACATCACGATCGGGCAGCTCGTCGCCGTCTACGGGTACGTCGCGGTGCTGATCGTCCCGGTGTGGTTCCTGATGCAGGGGAGCTACCACCTGATCCGGGGTCGGGTCGCGGCCCGCCGGATCATCGCGCTGCTCCGGCTGACTCCGGACGGCGTCACCGGTTCGGGTCCGGACGGTGTCACCGGTTCGGGTCCGGACGGTGTCATCGGTTCGGGTCCGGACGGCGTCACCGGTTCGGGGCCGGTCCGTGTCGGTGGCTCCAGCCGGGACGGCGGCGATGGCGCCGGGCAGCGGCCGGGCCCGGCCGGCCCCGCCGAGCTGCACGATCCGGCCACCGGGCTGACGGTACCGGCCGGGCGGCTGATCGGGGTGGCCGCCGCCGACCCGGCCGAGGCGATCGCCCTGGCCGACCGGCTCGGGCGGTACGTCCCCAGCGGGGTGACCTGGGGCGGGGTGCCGCTGACCGCGATCGGGCTACCCGAGGTGCGGGCCCGGATCCTGGTCGCCGACCACGACGCCTACCTCTTCGCCGGGACACTGCGGGAGATCCTGCACGCTGGACGGTGGCACACCGACGCCGAGCTGCGGGCCGCCCTGCGGGTCGCCTCGGCGGACGACGTCGTGGACGCCCTGCCCGAGGCGCTGGACACCCCGATCGACACCCGGGCCCGCCGGCTCTCCGGCGGTCAGCGGCAGCGGGTACGCCTGGCCCGGGCGCTGCTGGTCGAGCCGGAGGTGCTGATCCTGGTCGACCCGACGTCGGCGGTGGACGCGCACACCGAGGCGCGGATCGCGCAGCGGCTCCGGACCGCCCGGGCCGGTCGCAGCACGGTCCTGCTCGCCACCTCGCCGCTGCTGCTCGGGCACGCCGAGCTGGTGGCGCACCTGCGCGACGGGCGGATCGTCGACCTCGGCAGCCATGCCGAGCTGCTCGACCGCGACCCGGGCTACCGGGCGCTGGTCTCCCGGGACGGCGAGCCGGTCCCGGCCGGCGGGTCCGTCGACGGCGAGGGGGCGCTGCGGTGACCGGACTGCCGGTGGCGGACCCGGCCACCGTACGCCGGGCGGCACGGGAGCTGATCGACCGGGATCGGCGGGCGGTCGCCGTCATCCTGGTGTTGCACGTCGGGGCGACCGTCGCCGGGCTGGCCGCCCCCTGGCTGCTCGGGATCATCGTCGACCAGGTGGTGGCCGGGGCCGGCACCGGCACCATCGACCGGCTGGCGCTGGCGATCGTCGGCTGCGTACTGGTGCAGACCGTGCTCTCCCGCTATGCCCAGTACGCCGGGCACCGGTTCGGGGAGCGCGCGGTGGCCCGGCTGCGCGAGGAGTTCGTCCGGCGGACGCTGGCGCTGCCGGTCTCGGTCGTCGAGCGGGCCGGCACCGGAGACCTCGCCACCCGCAGCTCGGTCGACGTCGCCACGGTCGGAGTCACGGTCCGCCAGGTGGTACCGGTGGTGGCGATCGCCTCGGCGCAACTGATCCTGCTGTTCGGGGCGATATTCCTGCTGCATCCGGTGCTCGGCGTCGCCGCGCTGGCCGGGCTGCCGTCGATCGTCGCGGTGACCCGCTGGTATCTGCGGCGGGCCTCCACGGCGTACCTCGCCGAGGGCGCCGCCTCGGCGGAGCTGACCGAGACCCTGACCACCACCGCCGAGGGGTCCCGGACCGTCGAGGCGCTCCGGCTCGCCGACGAACGGGTCGCGCACGGCCGGGCCCGGATCGGGCAGGTCTGGGCGACCCGGCGGCGCACCCTCGGGCTGCGCTCGGTCTTCTATCCGGTGGTGGAGTCGAGCTATCCGTTGCCGATCGCGGCGGTGCTGCTGGTCGGCGGCCTCGGCATCGACGGGGGACTGGTCACCCTCGGCGAGGTGGTCGCCGCCGCGCTCTACCTGCAACAGGCGATCGGCCCGATGGACCAGATCCTGCAATGGATGGAGCAGGCCCAGCGCGGCCTCGCCTCGTTCGCCCGGGTGCTCGGCGTCGGTCAGGTGCCGCCGGAGCCGCGCGGGCGTGGCACCGCCCCGTCCGGGCAGCAGATCGAGGTCCGGGGTGTGCGGTTCGGTTACGCCGACGGCCCCGAGGTGCTGCACGGCATCGACCTGGCGATCCGGCCCGGCGAACGGCTGGCCGTCGTCGGTCCCTCCGGAGCCGGAAAGTCGACCCTGGCCCGGCTGCTGGCCGGGATCGACCACCCCCGGCACGGCGAGGTCAGCCTGGGCGGCTGCCCGGTCACCGACCTCGACCCGGCCGGGCGGCGCCGCCGGATCGCCCTGGTCACCCAGGAGCACCACGTCTTCCTCGGCTCGCTGCGGGACAACCTGGCGTTCGCCGCCCCGGACGCCACCGACGCGCAGATGCGCGCCGCGCTGGTCGCGGTCGGCGCGGACTGGTACGCCGACCTCCCCGACGGCCTGGACACCGAACTCGGGGACGGGGCCCGGGAGTTGAGTCCCGCCGACGCGCAGCAGCTCGCGCTCGCCCGGCTGGTCCTGGCCGATCCGCACACGCTGATCCTCGACGAGGCGACGGCCGCGCTCGATCCGACCACGGCCCGGCGTACCGAGCGGGCGTTGGCGGCGGTGCTGGCCGGGCGTACGGTGATCGCGATCGCGCACCGGCTGAACACCGCGCACGACGCCGACCGGGTGGCGGTGATGGCGGACGGCCGGATCACCGAGCTGGGCAGCCACGACGAGCTGCTCCGGGCCGACGGCGCGTACGCCGCCCTCTGGCGCTCCTGGCACGGCTGAGTCGCTCACCCTCCGCCCGGAGCGTGCTGAGCGGGCCGAGGCGTGGGTCGGCGAGCTCGGCCTCCGGCACGTCCAGCCGGAACGGGCGCGGTGTCACGCGCGCTCCTAAGAGGTCGGGGTATCGGACCGGTCGTGTCGGGTGGCCGACCACCGCTGGCTAAGCTTGACGACCATGCCCGAGGGTCACACCATCCACCGGCTGGCCGCCCGGCACCGGGAGCTGTTCGGTGGAGAGAAGGTGCTGGCCAGCAGCCCACAGGGGCGGTTCGCCGAGGGTGCCGCACTGATCTCCGGGACGGTACTCGACGCCACCGAGGCGTACGGCAAGCATCTGCTGCACCACTACGACGGTGGGCAGACGCTGCACGTACATCTCGGGCTCTACGGCAGGTTCACCGACGGCGAGGGTGAGCCGCCGGCGCCGGTCGGCCAGATCCGGTTGCGGCTGCACACCGACCTGCACTGGCTGGACCTGCGCGGCCCGGCCGCCTGCGAGCTGCTCGCCCCGCCCGAGGTCGACGCGCTGCGGGCCAGGCTCGGCGCCGACCCGCTGCGCGCCGACGCCGACCCGGACGCCCCGTACGCCCGGATCCGGCGCAGCCCGACCCCGCTCTTCGCGCTGCTGCTCGACCAGTCGATCGTGGCGGGCACCGGGTTGATCTTCGTCACCGAGGCGCTGTTCCGGGCCGGCCTGCCACCCACCACTCCCGGGCGGGAGCTCAGCCCGGAGGGCTGGCGGAGGATCTGGGCCGACCTGGTGGAGCTGATGACGGCGGCCGTCGCGACCGGCCGGATCGACACCGTGCGCCCCGAGCATCTGCCGGAGGCGATGGGCCGGCCGCCCCGGGTCGACCGGCACGGCGGCGAGGTGTACGTCTACCGCCGCGCCGGGCTGCCCTGCCATCTCTGCGGCACCGTGATCCTCCGGGCCGACCAGGCCGGCCGCAACTCGTACTGGTGCCCGCGCTGCCAGCGGGCGCCGCGCCGCTCCCGGACCCTCAGGGCGTGACGCGGCGGATGGTCAGGTAGCCGGCCCCGGCGAAGAGTGCGGCCAGCAACGCCGGCCAGCCGACGAACCAGGCCGCCATCGGCTGCCCGGCCAGCCAGCCTCCGATGCCGGACCAGAGGTCCAGCCAGGTGATCAGCGCGGCGAGCCCGGCCAGCCCGAGCAGGGTGGCGGTGCTCAGCAGCCACATCCCGGTCAGCCCGAACCGCTTGTAGAAGACCGCGACGAAGATGCCGAGGAAGCCGAGCACGATGAACGGCATCGTGTAGATCGCGATCTGGAGCAGCGGGTTCAGGTCGTCGATGAAGTTCAGCCCGAAGAACCGCAGCCGGATTCCCCAGCCGTCGGTGGCGTCCTCGATCAGTTGGCAGCAGAAGAGCAGCAGGCCGAAGAGGACGGACTGGACCAGGAGAAAGAGCGCGGAGGCCAGGTAGAAGGTCCGCCGGATCACGCTCAGCGCCATGCTGAACGGCAGGAGCTGGGTGATCCAGTGGATGCAGGTGACGAAGACGACGATGTAGATCGAGATGAGCGCACCGGTCGTCGGATTGCCCTCCCGGTCGGCGATCAACAGGAAGAGGGCGTAGTTCACGGCGAAGATCATCAGGAGCAGCAGCCAGGGCCAGCCGAGGGTGTTCTGCCAGCCGACCAGTTGCACCCGGGTCACGGTCAGCACGCGGTTCATCGGGTTTCCTCCCCCTTCCGGGTACCGGCGACGCCGTCGCCGGACCGGGCGTGTGCGGTGGTGAGCCGGATGACGATGTCCTGGAGCGAGACCGCTTCCAGGTCCAGCCCGAGCGCCTTCGCCTGGGCGCGCTCGGCGGTGTCGAAGGTGCCGCGCAGGGTCACCCGGGCGTACCGGCCGAGGGTCTCGCGGTGCAGCTCCTCGTTGCGCGCGGCCAGCTCGTCGACGGCGGTGGCGGGCCCGGCGACGGTGACCACCTGGCCGCGCAGCGCCTCGGCGGCAGTGTCCAGCAACATCCGGCCCTGGTCCAGCAGCAGCACGTGTTCGAGCAGTTCGCCGACCTCGTCGATGAGGTGGGTGGAGAGGATCACGGTCCGGGGGTGCTCGGCGTAGTCGGTGAGCAGGTGGTCGTAGAAGAGGTGCCGGGCGACGGCGTCCAGACCGAGGTACGGCTCGTCGAAGAGGGTCAGCGGGGCACGGGAGGCGAGCCCGATGACGATGCCGAGCATCGAGTGCATGCCCCGGGACAGCTTCCGGACCTGCCGACCCAGCGGCAGCCGGAAGTCCGCCAGCAGGGCCTGCGCGAAGTCCTCGTCCCAGCCGGGAAATAGCAGCCGCGCCGCTTCCAGCGCGTGCCGCACCTTGAAGTACTGCGGATACGTCTGGCTCTCCTTGATGAAGCAGACCCGGGACATCACCGCCTCGTTCTCGTACGGCGACTTTCCACCGATGTCCAGCCGGCCCGAGCTGGCCAGCAGCTGCCCGGTCATGATCTGCATCAGGGTGGTCTTGCCGGCCCCGTTCCGGCCGAGCAGGCCGTGGATCCGGTTCTCCTCCAGGGTGAAGCTGACGTCGTCGAGCGCGGTGACGTCGCGGTACCGCTTGGTGACCCGCTCGGCCCGCACCGCCGTGGTCATCGGTCCTGCTCCCATCGGTCGATCATCCGTTTCAGTTCGTCGGCGTCGATGCCGAGCTTGTTCGCCTCGGCGAGCAGTGGGTGCAGGAACTGCTGGGCGAACTCCTCGCGGCGGCGGTCCCGCAGTCTCGCGCGGGCGCCGGTGGCGACGAACATGCCGATACCTCGCTTCTTGTAGAGAATTCCGTCGTCCACCAACTGGTTGACGCCCTTGCCGGCGGTCGCCGGGTTGATCCGGTGGAAGGCGGCCAGCTCGTTCGTCGAGGGCACCTGACCCTCCTCGGCGAGGGTGCCGTCGATGATCGAGTTTTCGATCAGCTCAGCGATCTGGAGAAAGATCGGACGCCCGTCCTCCATCAGCCGGACCCGCCCGCCCACCGCCCGGGTCCAAGGGGCGGAGCGGCCGGGTTCGGCTTCGTTGGTTCATTACTCATGTAACTAACCATCCAACCAGCGCCCCGCACTGTCAAGGTCGGGGAAGCGACTCGCGGGGTGGGCTAGGCCTGGCGGCGGGCGGTCAGTGCCGGTCCGGTGGGCGTACGGTCACCGAGCCGAAGATGACCCTGGAGTGCACCTCCAGCACCGGGGCGCCGGGCGAGGTGGCGCCACGCAGCTTGGACTCCTTGCTGCCGAAGATCGCCGTACCGCTGAGCCGCACCTCCACTCCCTCCGGTACGAAGATCGTGACCGACCCGAAGATCGCGGTCGCCTCGACCGTGACGACCGGGTGCGGCAGCGTGGTGTCCTGCAACTCGATGTGGCAGTCGCCGAAGACGGAACGCGCCTCCAGTCGGGCCGGGACGGGCCAGCGCCCCTTGCGGGACTCGTTGCCGAAGATGGCGACCAGGCGTTCCTGAGCCGGCCCGGCGACGGCGGACCCGGGTCGGCGGGCCGGCAACGGCGCGGCCGTCGAGTCGGTCGGCAGGTCGTCGGTGAGCCGGGCGAGTTCGCCCCGGGTCTTCGCGACGTGCGCGGCGGTGGCGCGGTCGGCGTACTCGTCCAGGGTCAGCCGGCCCTCGGCGGCCGCCGTCCCGAGCAGCTCGACGACCTGCTCGCGCTCGCGGTCGGAGACCCGGATCCGGTCGGCGTCGTCCTGCGATTCGCGCTCCACGGTGGCACAGCCTAGCGGGCGGCACCGGAAGGCGGGGCAGCCCGAAGCGTCGGCGTCTCCTCGGCTGGCAAAGGGACCGTTTGAGTTGTGGTCTCCGGCAACCAGTGGAGTGGTTTCGGCGCCGGGGATATCAGGAGAGCGACGCAATAATTACGTCTAGTGACCTCCGGCCGATCGCCAGCCAGTCCATCCAATTGATTACCCAAGCGATCCAATGTGTTACTGAGAGTGGCTTCAGGGCTATCGGGCTGACGAGGTTCACGACCAGAACGATCAAGGCGGCGGCCACGGCGGGTAACCTACCCTAGGCATCCGTTGTGGTTTCAGCCGGGATGCCATGTCTCTGGCGAAATTGGCAGCTTGCCTCTTACTTATTCTGATCCGTCAATGTTTTTGTGTATTGTTGACGTGTTGTCGCGCAAGGGACAACCCGTAGGTTCTCTCGGTTGGTGGGGGTGCGCTGGTGCGGGCGGTAGAGTGTTGGTCACCGGAATGATCGAGCAGGGTCGCTCACATTGATCAATCCGTGACCCCGGGTGCGACCTGTCGGAGGATTACGGAGATCGTCGATGCAGGATCAACTCGTTCTGGCCGTTGCCACCGCCTTGGCGACCAAGGGAAGCGAAGCGCTGATCACGGGCGGCGGTGGTGCCCTGGGACGGCTCTACCGGTTGTTGCGAGATCGATTCCGTTCCAGCGGAGTCGGAACGTCGGGTCTGGACGCGGCGACAGATGATCCGGACGAGGTCGACCGGGTCGAACTTGCCGAAAAGATCGGCCGGCTCATGGCCGCGGATCCCGATCTCCGCACTCGGGTGGAAGCGTTGTGGCGGGGCGCCGCAGCCGAGCTGGCGATGCAGTCCGGCGGGGTGATCAACCAGTTCAGCGGTGTTGCCGACCGGGTGCTGCAGGCCCGGGACATCGGAGGCGACGCCTCACTCTGAGTATCTGTACGCCGATCTGCGGAGGCGCCGGTGCGACAGCGGTCCGACGGAGACCCGCGAACCAACGACCTCGCGACACCCGGTTCGGGAACGTCCAACGTCATGTCGGGAACGGTCAGTGGACCGAGCCTGCAGGTCGGCTCCGTTGCCGGCAACGTGCACATTCATGCGTCAGAAGAAAACGTACCCCCAATTCCGCGTCAGCTCCCGGTTTCGACCCCGAACTTCGTCGGCAGGAAGCGGGAGATGGCCGAACTTGATGAAATTCTGGGCGGTGATGTCCCTGGGCTCGCGGTCCTCAGTGGTCCCGGCGGTGTCGGCAAGACGGCATTGGCCGTGCGCTGGGCAGAAAAGGCGCGGAACAGCTTTCCTGACGGACAACTCCATGTCGATCTGAACGGGTTCGGTGAGGGTGAGCCGGTCGATCCGAGCGAAGCCCTGGGCGAACTTCTCCGGGCGCTGGGCAGCCCGCCGGAGCGGGTCCCGGTGACGCTCGCCGAGCGGCGGTCGCTGTACCGGTCGGCGACCGCCCGGCGGGCCGTCCTGGTACTCCTGGACAGCGCGCGCTCGACTGCCCAGGTCCGGGCACTGCTACCCGCCGGGCGCTCGAAGGTACTGGTGACCAGCCGGGCCCGCCTGGTCGGGCTGGTCGCCGACGGCGGTCGACTCATCGAGCTGAGTCCGCTTCGCCCGGCGGAGTCCGTTCTGCTCCTGTCCCGGGCGGCCGGGCCGGATCGGATCGACCGGGAGCCGGCCGAGGCGGCTCGACTTGCCGAGATCTGTGCCGGACTGCCGATAGCCCTCTGCGTCGCCGCCGCGCGACTGGCCGCTCGGCCACGCCTGTCCGTGCGCCGGATGACGCTGGACCTTGCCTCCGAGACGCACCGGTTACGTCAGCTGTCCTCCGTGGACGGACTCTCGGTGCAGGCGATCTTCGACATCTCCTACCGATCCCTGCCGGTCGAGGCTGCTGCGGTCTACCGGCGGATGGCATTGCATCCGGGCCCGGAGTTCGGCATCGGTGCCGTTGCGGCGGTGCTGCCGGTACCCGCCCTGGGAGACACCAGCCCGGAGGATGCCGCCGAACCGCCCAACAGACCGGGCGGGCCCGACGATCCGGGTCCCGAGCGGTCCGACGGATCCGCCTGCCGGGACGAGCCCGAGGGACCTGCCGGGGCGGACCTGGTCGAGGCGTTGTTGGCAGCGAGCCTGCTGGAAGAGGTCGCCGAGGACCGTTTCCGCTACCACGACCTGATGCGGCTGCACGCGCGGCAGAAGGCAGAGACGGACGAGCCGGAGCCGGAACGCCGAATCGTGCTCCGCAGGCTGCTCGAGTGGTACCTCGCCGCCGCGGCTCGGGCCGACCTGGTACTGACCCCCTACCGTCGCCGGCTCCCGTACGACTTCGTCGGGAGCCCCGCCGAGCTGCCCCGGTTTCCGGACCGGCGGTCGGCGTTGGCGTGGCTGGACCGGGAACGGGCCAACCTCTTCACGGCGGGACGCACGGCCCTGCGGTGCGGCTACGCCAGGCTGGCCTGGCAGCTCTCCGACGTGGTGTGGCCACTCCTGCTGTACCGGAAGCACTATGTCGACCGCTTGGAGGTCGACCGGTGCGGTGTCGAGGCCGCCCGTTCCTGCGGCGACCCCTGGGCCGAGGCGGTGATGCTCGAGCGGTTGGGGCGGCTGCTGCGCAAGTTCGGTGACCACGAGGCCGCGCAGCGGCACCTCCGGGATGCCATCGAGCGCTACCGGGAGGCTGGTGACCTCCGGGGCTGCCTCGATGCCGAGGCCGGCCTGGCCACCCTTTACCGCGAGTCGGGCAGGCCGGCGGAAGCGGTGGAACTCCTCGTCCGGCTGGTCCGGGACAACCGGGCCTTCGGCAACGACCGGAGCATCGGGCTCACCTTGATCAACCTGGGAACCCTGCTCGCCGAGGTGGGCAGGCCCGACGAGGCGATCGGATTTCTGCGCGAGGCGGAGTGCATCTTCGCCGAGCTGACCTCGGTCGACCCGTACAACGGCGCCCGGGTGCTGATCGCCCTGGCCGGCGCGCTGTTCAGTACCGGGGATCTGGCCGGCGCGGATCGGGCCGCGACCGAGGGGGCCCGGCGGATGCGCGAGCTCGGCTCCGAATACGAGTACGCGGAGGCTCTCGGCAAGCTCGGACGGGTCGCGCGGCGGCGGGGGGACTCCACCGCCGCGCGGGAGCACTACCAGCGGGCGCGGGAGATTTTTCTGCGGCTGGATTCGTCACGAGTGGTTGACGTCGACCGGCACCTGTCCGAGTTGGCCGGCAGCCCGGGTGGGAACGGTCCGACGTCGCCGCCGGGACCAGCGGACGGTCCGGGTGTGCAGCCGGAACCCGGCGGTCGCGGCCAGAGCCCGCCCGGCTGAACCGGTCAGGTCGACGCCGAGCGACCAGTGTGTGTAGATCCAGCTGGCGACCTGCTCGATACGTCCCGCCGCGAGTACGTCCGAGTCCCCATCCCGGTCGCCGCCATGCGGTGCGGTGCGGCGTGACCGGTCGACCGAGACGGTCAGCAGCAGGCCGTCGCGCAGCCCGGCGGCGAGGCGGCGCCCGGACGGGGACGGCCGCCCGTCCCAGGTCTCGACGTGGCCGGCGCCGTCGGGCAGACCGCCGGACGCGGTGCCGACTCCGCCGGGCAGGAACAGGACCAGCGTCAGCCCCGGGTACCGGCCGAAGAGGTACGTGCAGCGGTCCGCGAGGACCTGCCGGTCTGCGACCGCGACCAGTACGTCCGCCAGCCCAGCCTGTCGGGGTGCTACCCCGGACGGGCCCATCCACCCGATCACCGGCTCCGGCGCCCCGTTCACGCCGGGTGCTCCGGGCGGAGCCGGGGCTCCGGTACCGGTGCCGGCCGGCGATGCCGGCCCGGTTCGGGGAGCCGCAGCAGCCGGTACATGGCCTGCCGGAGCAGGGAGTTCGCCCGGCCCGGCCGGGAGGTGAGTCGGGCCGCCACCGCCACCGGGTCGATGGGACGTACCACGCGGAGCTGGTCGAGCAGCGGCCGGTGCGGGTCGAGCCGGTCGGTGCCGGCGATCACCGCCGCCTGGGCCGAGCCTTCGGTCACGGCGGCCAGGCCGGGCGTGAGGTGCAGGATGTTGCGACCCAGCGCCGCCGCGTACGTGGTTACCGAGCCGTGATCGCCGATGACATGATCGGCGGCCACGACCAGGCTGCGCCAGTCGTCCTCCGGGTCGGGCAGGATCAGCCCGGCCTCGCGGCAGCTCCGCAGCCAGGCGCGGACCTGCCGGTGGCCGTGCGCGGACCACACCGCCGGATGCAACAGTGCCGCGACCCGGAACCGTTGCGGAGGGAGCTGGTCCATCACCAGCGGCAGTAGGTCCGGCCAGTTGCCGAAGAGGCCCGTCCGGCCCCAGGTCGAAGTCACCACCACGAACTCCCGGTCGTCGATGCCGAGCGCCCGGCGGTACCGGCTCCGCTCGGGCAGGCTCGCGACGAGCCGGTCGAAGCACGGGTCGCCGGCGACCACCGCCACCGGCACCGCCTCCGGGCACTGCCGTCGCAGGATCTCGAGTTCGTGTTCGGTGGCGAGCGCGATCGAGGACGGCAGTACCTCGCCGTTGCGGGTCAGCCGTTGCGGGTCGAGCCCGTACACCGGTGCCGTTGCCAACGCTGGCCCGCGCTGGCCGGACGGTCGGGTCGGCTTGCCGTGTCCGGCCCCGTGCGCCATCAGCAGCACGGGTGCGTGCAGATCGGCCAGGCCGCCGTACGCGGCGGTGAGCGCGAGGTCGAACCTCTCCCGGATGGCCTGCTGCCAGGGCAGCACGAGCGCGCCGATCTGGTGCAGGCGCCGGGTCACGCCCCGGTTGAACGCGTCCGGCGGGACGGTGAAGACCGTCTGGATCCGGGAATCCTCCTCCAACAACTCGACGGCATCCAGCAGTCGATGACAGCTGACAATGGTGTGTGCGACGATCAACACTTCACGGCAGCCATTTCTGGTAACCCATTGTGGTGCCTCGATTCCAATGGGCACCCGTGACCATTCATGGGTATTCATCTCATCCTCCCCTTCGTCTCGTCGTAGACGATGGGAGAGTCGGTGACAATGTTGCCGGTCGGCTTGCAGGACGGCTTGCAGCCGGCTTGCAGCGTCCACATAGCGGAATGTCGGAAGTTTGACGATGGGAATAGGGCTTGGTCGTCGAAGTGGTCGGGAAGAAACTGATGAAGGGTAAGTCGGTCCGACGGAGGGACGACGCCCGTGGAGTTCGTGATACTCGGCCCCACAGCGTTGCGCGTCGGCGGCCACCTCGTGTCGCTGGGTGCGGCGAAACAACGTGGTCTACTGGCGCTGCTGCTCTATCACAAGGGTTCCCCGGTGTCCGTCGACGTGATCGTCGATCACCTGTGGGGAAACCGGCCGGTCGATGCCTGTCGAGGAAACCTGCACGCCCTGGTCAGCCGCGCTCGTGCCGTGCTGAGGTCGGCCGGTCTGCCGGACGCTCTCGTCCGGATGCCGGGCGAGGCGTACCGGCTCGGCGTCGATCCGGAACTGGTCGACTACCACCGATTCCGTCGCCTGGTCGAGACCGCCCGCGCCGCTGCCGACGAGGGCGATCACGAAAGGTCCGTCGCACTGTTGTGCACGGCGGTCGATCTGTGGCGGGGTCAGCCACTCGCCGATCTTCGAAGCGCCCGATCCGAACACATCCGCCGGGCCATGAGGGAGGGATTTCTTGCGGCGCACAAGCTGCTCGCCGAGAGCCATGGCCGAATTGGCCGTTACGACGCGGTGCTCAGTCGGCTTGAACCGCTGCTGTTGACCTACGACGTCGATCAGACCCTGGCACGGTATTGGATCACCGCCCTCTACGCGAGCGGGCGCGAGGATGAGGGCCGGCGGTTCTCGATCGATTTCCGTCAGCGATACCGACGGAAGATGCGGACCGAGCCGACAATTGATCTGCCGGCACTACGCATGCGCAATCAACCCGTGCGCGCCGTACCCACCGGGCGGGACCCCGACGAGCCGGCGGCGTTCAGCCCGCCGCGACAGCTACCCGCCGACATCCCCGACTTCACCGGCCACCGCCCGGTGTTGGCCGAACTCGACGCGGCCGCGCGGACCCCGGCGGCCGGCGGCCGGGTCGTCGTGGTGAACGGCATGCCGGGAGTGGGCAAGACGACCCTGGTGCTGCACTGGGCGCACCGGCACCGTGACCGCTTCCCGGACGGGCAGCTCTACCTCAACGCCGACGCCTACGGACCGACGCTGCCGGTGTCCCCGGAGGACGCCCTGGGACGGTTCCTGCGCGCGCTGGGCGTCCCGGCCGACCGTGTCCCCACCGGAGGTGAGCAGCGCCGCGAGCGGTTCACCCAACTTCTCGCCGGCCGGCAGATGCTCATCATCCTGGACAACGTCCGCAACTCCGACCAGGTCCGCCCGCTGCTTCCCGCCGCCGAGGGCTGCGTGACCGTGGTGACCAGTCGCAACCGGCTGATGAGCCTGACCATCCGGCAGGGCATCCGCAGCATCACGGTGCCGCCGCTTCCCGACGACGACCGCCGTACCCTGCTGAGCCGGGTGATCGGCACGGACCGGGCCGGAGGTGAACCCGGACCGGTGGAGACGCTGGCACAGTTCTCCGATGGACTGCCACTCGCACTGAGGATCATGGGCGAGCAGATCACCGCCCGCCCTCGTGCCAGCATCGCGGACCTCGTCGACGAGTTGTGGGGCCGGCTGCTGGACTTCCCGGAGGACGATGAGGAAGACGTCAGGCTGAGTACGGTCTTTGCCTGGTCGTACAACGAACTCGACCCGCCGGCGAGCCGGCTGTTCCGCCTGCTGGGTCTGCACCCCGGCCGGAACGTCAGTCCAGCGGCCGCCGCCGCGCTGGTCGGCATCGAGCCCAGGCAGGCGGAGCGGCTGCTCGACGCGCTTGCCAAGCGCCACCTGGTCAACCACGACACCGCCCGCCGGTACCAACTGCATGACCTGCTGCGACGCTACGCTGCGCACCGGGCCGAGCAGGACGAGCCCGCCGAGTGCCGCCGGGCCGCGCTGCGGCGACTGCTCGACTGGTACCTGCTGTCGGCGGTCGACGCCGCCCGGGTGCTGACCCCGCACCGACGCCGGGTGCCGGACCTGCCAATCGGCGAGAAGGTCGAGCCGCTGCGGTTCGACAGCGACGGCGAGGCCCAGCGCTGGTGCGAGGCGGAGCGCGCGAACCTGGCCGCGGTGGTACGGGCGGCGGCGGACCAGGGGTTCCACCGGCACGCATGGCAGATCCCGGGTGCGGTGCACGAGGCGTTCGGTCGGTACGGGCGCCAGGACGACGTCCTGGTCATGCACCAGATCGCGCTGACGGCCGCCGAGGCGGACGGGCACCGGATCGGGCAGATCGGTACGCTGAACAATCTCGGCGGGACCTATTTCGTGCTCCACGACTACCATCGGGCGGCAAGCGCCTTCCAGGCCGGGCTGCAACTGGCCCAGGAGATCGGTACGGGCGGTCCGATCGACGTCTGCTCGCACAACCTGGCGAACGTCTACCTCAAGACCGGCGAGGTCCGCACGGCGATCGGCATCTTCGAACGGGTGCTGGCCGGCTGCCGGGAGAGCACAAACCTGCTCGGCCAGGCGGCTACGCTGCACCGGTTGGGTGACGCGCACCAGCAACTGCGCCGGTACGACCGGGCCGCCGCCTGCTACGAGGAGGCGTTGGCGATCCGGGAGGATCTGGGGACGTGGCGTGACCAGGCGATGACCCACGAGCGGCTTGCGGCGCTGTGGCTGGACACCGGCAGGCCGGAGGAGGCGCTGCGCCGCTGCGAACTGGCGCTGGCGATCCAGGCGCGGGGCCGGGACGATACCACTCGCTGTGACATTCTGATCACCGCTGCCGACGCCGAGCGCGTACTCGGCCGCCACGCGGCCGCGCTGGAGCGGGCGTCCGCGGCGATTGCGCTCAGTACCGCGATCGCGGACTCGCGACGCCGGGCGGCCGGACTGGCGGTGCTGGCGGACACCTTCCGGGCCCGCGGGGACCGGAAGGCCGCGTACGATTACTGTCTGCAAGCGCTGGCGATCATCGGCGAACTCACCGGACCCAACGTGGATCCCGTGCTGGACCGACTCCTGAGGATCGAAAACGCTGTGACACCGGAACCGCCGGCTCAGCGGATCAACTCGACCGCCTTGCGGGCGGCGACCAGCACCGGATCCCAGACCGGGGCGTACGGCGGCGCGTAGCCGAGATCGAGCCCGGCCATCTCGTCCACGGTCATCCGGTTCCACAGCGCCACCGCCAGCACGTCGATCCGTTTCGCCGCCTCGGAACGGCCGACGATCTGGGCGCCGAGCAGCCGCCCGCTGCGCCGTTCGACGATCAGCTTCACCGTCATCATCTTCGTCCCGGGGTAGTAGCCGGCCCGGTTCATCGACTCCACCAGTACGGTGACGAACTCGAAGCCGGCCGCCGCCGCCTCGTCCTCGCGCAGCCCGGTACGCCCCACCTCCAGGTCGCAGACCCGGGTGACGGCGGTGCCGACGATTCCGGCGAAGGTGGCGTAGCCGCCGCCGATGTTGATCCCGGCGACCCGGCCCTGCTTGTTGGCGTGGGTGCCGAGCGGCACGAATACCGCCTGGCCGGAGACCCGGTGCACCGACTCGACACAGTCGCCCGCCGCCCAGACCCCGGGGGTGTCGACCACCCGCATCCGCAGGTCCACCCGGATCCCGCCGGTCGGGCCGAGCGGCAGGCCGGCCCGGGCCGCGAGCGCGGTGTTCGGGCGTACCCCGAGACCCAGCACCACGACGTCGGCCGGCAGCGTGCCGGCGTCGGTGACCACGGCGGTGACCCGGCCGTCCCGGGTCTCCAGCCCGGTCACGCGGACCCCGTTGCGCACCTCGAGGCCCAGCCCACACAGCGCGCGACGGACCAGGGCGCCCATGTCCGGGTCGACCGTCGACATCGGCTCGGGGCCCCGCTCGATCAGGCTGACCGACAGGCCGCGCTTGATCATCGCCTCGGCCATCTCGACGCCGATGTAGCCGCCGCCGACCACCACCGCCCGGCGCGGCGCCGGATCTCCGTCCAGCCAGTCGATCAGCGCCGCGCCGTCGTCCAGGGTCTGCACCCCGAACACCCCGGCCGCGTCGGTGCGGGCCCAGTCCGGGGTGACGGGTACCGCGCCGGCCGCGTACATCAACTGGTCGAAGCCCTCCCGGACCTCGCGCCCGCCGCGCGCGAGATCCCGGGCCACCACCTCACGCCGGTCCAGGTCGATGTCGACCACCTCGTGCCGGAGGCGTACGTCGACCTGGAAGTCCCTGCGGAACGTGGCCGGATCCCGGCTGACGAGCTGGTCCACGTCGTCGACCACCCCACCCACCCAGTACGGGATGCCGCAGGCCGAGTACGACGTGAAGTTGCCGCGCTCGAACGCCACGATCTCCAGTTCCGAGGCGTCCCGGCGGCGGCGGGCCTGGGACGCGGCGGACATCCCCGCCGCGTCGGCGCCCACCACCACCAGCTTCTCAGGCATGGCCGGCGCTGCCCCGGGTACGTCGGACCAGATCGTCCAGCACGTCGGAGATCTCGTGCCGCCCCGCGTAGGCGGCCCGCTGCCGGGCGGCGCCGGTGCCGTGTGCCTGCAACCGGCTCAGCAGCTCGGTGACCACCGGCAGGTCCCCGTGCCGTTCGAGCGCCGGTCGGAGTCGGTGGAAGAGCCGGCGCATCAGGTGCCAGGCCGGCCGCAGACCGCCGTCGACCGGGTCCACGGCCAGCCCTTCGAGTCCGTCGTGTGCCGCCCGCCAGTGCGCCGCCACCAGCATGTGGTGCGGCACCCGGGGCGCCGGCAGCCCGGCCGCGATGTCGGCCAGCGCGGTGTCGACAAGCGCCCGGACCAGGGCCGCGATCAGGATGGTGTCGTCCAGGCCCGGGCAGACGTCGCCGATCCGGATCTCCACCGTCGGATACCTCGACGAGAGCCGGGCGTACCAGTAGAGCATGCCCTCGTCGAGCATCATCCCGGTGCCGATCAGATCGTCGACCAGGCTCTCGTAGTGCGCGTGCGACTCCAGCCACGGAGTCGGCGCCACCGACGGCCAGCGCTCCCAGAGCACCGAGCGCCAGCTGGCGTACCCGGTGTCCCGGCCCTGGTAGAAGGGCGAGTTCGCGGTGGCGGCGTGCAGGATCGGCAGCGCCGGGCGGAGGTGGTTGAGCACCTGCACCCCGATCTCCGGCTCGGGCACCCCGACGTGCACGTGCATGCCGTTCACCCCGGGGGACGGGACCATCAACCCGAACTGCTCGATCATCCGGTGGAACCGTGGGTTCTCCACCAGCGGCGGCATCGGGCCGTCGACCGGGCCGGTGCCGACCGCGACCAGGCGTACCCCGGCCGCCTCCGCCGCGTCGGCCAGCCCGGTACGCAGCAGCCCGAGCGAGTGCCGCAGTGCGCTCAGCTCCAGGCCGGGCGGGGTGCCGATCTCGATCTGGCTGGTCTGGAACTCGTGCTGTACCTGCCCGCGCAACTCGTCCGGCACCTCGGCGAGTACCGCTTCCACGGCGGGTGCCGCCGCGCCGGTCACCGGGTCGACGAGGAGGAACTCCTCCTCGACCCCGACCGTCAGGGGGTCGGGTCCGGCTTCCGGTACGGGTCTTGCGGGCGCGGCCGTCTCATCGACCATCACCATCACCATCACCGCCGTCACTCGCTCGGCACAGCGTCGCTGGCGCGACCGGTAGCTCATTACCCTCAGTGTCGATGCCGGAAAACTCCCTGGGGGCACCGATCGCGGCATCCGCCCCCCACCGATCGCGGCATCCAGGTGTTGCGGCGCGGCAGGGCATCGACAAGTGTTGACATGTGGGGGCCCGGGACGTACAACTCCTGAGAGAGCGCTCTCTCAGCTCCGACCCCCACGTAGGGGCCCGCCACTACGTAGGGCACCCCCCGTCCCCTGTAGAGAGGCCCGCACATGAACACCATCCGGGTCGCCCGGCCGGACTCCGCCGGCCGGAACACCAGACGCCGCCTCGCCCTGCTGGTCGCCGCGTCCACCCTGCTCGCCGCCGCCCTCGGCACGGTGACCGTGACGGCCCGCGCCGCCATTCCACCGCCGGCCTCCGGCTGGAGCCTGGTCTGGGGCGACGACTTCACCGGCGCGGCCAACACGCTGCCCTCGTCGACGAACTGGATCATCGACACCGGCACCAGCTATCCCGGCGGCCCGGCGAACTGGGGCACCGGCGAGATCCAGACCTACACCAACAGCACCGCCAACGTCAGCCACGACGGCAGCGGCAACCTGCGGATCACCCCGGTCCGCAACGCCTCCGGCCAGTGGACCTCGTCCCGGATCGAGACCGTCCGCAGCAACTTCAAACCGCCGGCCGGCGGGGTGCTGGCGATCGAGGGGCGGATCCAGATGCCGAACGTGACCGGCGCGGCGGCGGCCGGCTACTGGCCGGCGTTCTGGGCGCTCGGCGCGCCGTACCGGGGCAACTACCAGAACTGGCCGGGGATCGGCGAGTTCGACGTGATGGAGAACGTCAACGGGATCAACTCGGTCTGGGGCGTACTGCACTGCGGCGTCGCGCCCGGCGGGCCGTGCAACGAGTTCAACGGCATCGGTGCCCAGCGCGCCTGCCCCGGCTCGACCTGCCAGTCGGCGTTCCACACCTACCGGTTCGAGTGGGACGCCTCGGTCAGCCCGCAGCAACTGCGCTGGTACGTCGACGGCCAGCACTACCACACCGTGACGCAGTCCCAGGTCGGCTCGTACTGGTCACAGATGACCGACCACGCCGGCTACTTCCTGCTGCTCAACGTCGCGATGGGTGGCTCGTTCCCGAACGGCGTGGCCGGTGGCACCACCCCGACCTCCGCGACCGTCTCCGGCCGGCCGATGCTGGTCGACTACGTCGCCGTGTACAGCCGGGGCGGTGGCGGCAACCCGACCAACCCGCCGACGACCCCGCCGCCGACCACGCCGCCGCCGGGCGGCACGGTGAGCGCGTACTCGACGATCCAGGCCGAGGCGTACCAGGGGCAGCAGGGTGTCGGGGTCGAGACGTGCAGCGAGGGCGGCCAGAACATCGGCTGGCTGGCCAACGGTGACTGGGTCCGGTACGACCGGGTCGACTTCGGGTCGACGCCGCCCCGGGACTTCGTGGCCCGGCTCGCCTCCGGCGCGGGCGGCGGGGTGAGCGGTCTGGTGCAGGTCCGGGTGGACAGTCCGACCGGTCCGGTGCTGGGCAGCCTCGCCGTCGGCAACACCGGCGGCTGGCAGAGCTGGCAGTCGATTCCCGGCAACGTCTCGGCGGTGACCGGGGTACGCACGGTCTATCTGACCTTCAGCAGCGGCCAGCCGGCGGACTTCGCCAACCTCAACTGGTTCACCTTCCGCCACTGAGGTGCGAGGAAGGGCCCCCCGCTACCACAGAAAGCGACAAGCGTGGGCCCTTCCCTGCACCTGCCGGGTACGGCGCCGGGCGGTCAGCGCGGGCTGGCGGGCTGGCCCCGGTGCGAGCGCCGACGCAGCTTCTTGACCACCCACAGCCCGATCATGACCGCGAAGACGGCCAGCAGCGCATAGTCGAAGTAGCTGGCGTACCTGTCGATCTGCTGCCAACGGGACCCGAGACCGTAGCCGAGGCCGACGAAGACCGTGTTCCAGATGCCGCTGCCCAGCGTGGTGAGGATCAGAAACCGGCTCACCGGCATCCGGTCGGCGCCGGCCGGAATCGAGACCAGGCTGCGGAACACCGGAATCATCCGGCCGAAGAACACCGCCCAGGAGCCGTACCGTTCGAACCAGCGGTCGGCCCGGTTCAGATCGTCGGTGTCCACCAGCGGGACCCGGTCCAGCCAGCGCTTGAGCCGGTCCTCGCCGAGCGCCGCGCCGAGCCAGTAGAGCAGTACGGCGCCGAGCACCGAGCCGGCGGTGGCGGAGATCACCACCAGGACCACGTTCATCCGGCCCTCGCCGGCCAGGTAGCCGGCCATCGCCAGCACCAGCTCGCTCGGCACCGGCGGGATGACGTTCTCCAGCGCGACCAGCAGACCCACCCCGGGTACACCCATCGCGTCGATCACCCCGGCTATCCAGCCGGTCAGGCCGCCGAGTTGCGTCGGGTCCACGTCCTGGGCGAGGGCCACCGCGCACCCACTCCTTCGTCGGCTCGTAGGTCGGTTCGGCGGAAAGCCCCGGAGATCCAGGGACGAGCCCGGGGAGGAGGTCTGCTTTACCCCGTGATCGCCCCGGTTACACCGTCGAGTCGCTCACCGCGGATCCAGGGGAACCGCTCACCGCGGATCCACGAGAATCCTGCGGGTGTGGTCGACCTCCGGTTTGCCGGTCCGGCCGATCGGAAAAGAGCTTCGGCTATGAGGGACCGGTGGTATGCCAAGGCTGTCGTCTACTGCCTGGACATCGACACGTACGCCGACTCGGACGGTGACGGGGTCGGCGACATCAAGGGGCTGATCGGCCGCCTCGACTATCTGGCCCGGCTCGGCGTGACCTGTCTCTGGCTGCACCCGATCCACCCCTCGCCGCATCGGGACGACGGCTACGACGCCACCGACTTCTACGGTGTCGACCCGAAACTCGGCACCCTCGGGGACTTCGCGGAGTTGCTGCACCAGGCCGCCAACCGGGGCATCCGGGTCATCATCGACCTCGTCGTGAACCACACCTCCGACCAGCACCCGTGGTTCCAGTCCGCTCGGTCGTCGCCGGACTCGCCGTACCGGGACTGGTACGTCTGGTCGGACGAGGCGCCACCGGACCGGCGCCAGGGCATGGTCTTCCCGGGCGAACAGGAGGAGACCTGGAGCTACGACCGGACCGCCAGGGCCTGGTTCTACCACCGCTTCTACCGCTTCCAGCCGGACCTCAACTTCGGCAACCCGGCGGTACGGGCGGAGATCAAGAAGATCATGTCGTTCTGGCTCCAGCTCGGTGTGTCCGGGTTCCGGCTCGACGCGGCGCCGTTCATCATCGAGCTGACCGAGCCGGGCAACCCGGACTCGCCCAAGGACTTCGAGTTCCTCACCGAGCTGCGCCAGCATGTCCAGTGGCGCCAGGCCGACGCGCTGCTGCTGGCCGAGGCGAACGTGGAACCGGCGGACCTCGTGCACTACTTCGGCGACAGCGGCGGCTCCGCGAACCGGCTGCACATGCTCTTCGACTTCATGCTGAACGGCCGGCTGATGCTCGCGCTGGCCCGGCAGGACCCGGAGCAGATCATCGACGCGCTGCGCGACACCCCGGCGCTGCCGGCCGGTGCCCAGTGGGCCACCTTCCTGCGCAACCACGACGAGATCGACCTGTCCCGGCTCACCGCCAAGCAGCGGGCCCAGGTCTACGAGCAGTTCGGCCCGGACGAGAGCATGCGGATCTACGACCGGGGCATCCGGCGACGGCTCGCCCCGATGCTCGGCAACGACCGGCGCCGGATCGAGCTGGCGTACGCCCTCCAGTTCTCGCTGCGCGGCACGCCGGTGCTCCGCTACGGCGAGGAGATCGGGATGGGGGAGGACCTCTCGCTGCCGGGCCGGGAGTCGATCCGTACCCCGATGCAGTGGTCGGGTAAGCCGAACGCCGGCTTCTCCACCGCGCCCGCCGACAGGCTGGTCCGGCCGGTGATCGACAGCGGCGAGTACGGCTACGAGCGGGTCAACGTCACCGCGCAACGGCACGACCCGAAATCCCTGCTGGCCTGGTTCGAGCGGATGATCCGTACCCTGCGGGAGGCACCCGAGGTCGGCTCCGGCTCGTGCACGCACGTCGACCAGGAGATGCCGCCCGGCGTCCTGGCGCACCGCGCAGACGGGCTCACCGGCTGCATGCTCTTCCTGCACAACCTCGGCGCTCGGCCGGCCGTGGTCAACCTGGGTGCGCTCCTGCCGGAGGCGGACATGCCGATCGACGTACTCGCCGACCGGGAGTACCCGCCGGTGGGCAAGCTCGACGCGCTGGAACTGGCCGGGTACGGCTACCGCTGGATCCGGCTGTACCGCTCCGACGCGGTCGAGTGACCACTGCCGTCAGGTGACCACTGCCGTCAGCTGCTCCGGGCGGTTCGGGTGCGGCGCAGCCAGAGCAGGCCGAGCACCGGCAGCACCAGCGGGACGTAGCCGTAGCCGCCGCCGAAGTCCGACCAGACGGTGTCGTCCGGGAAGAGCGCCGGATCGAACAGGCTCAACGCCCCGACGCTGAGCACCCCGACGAGTTCCACGGTGCAGCAGACCAGTGCGGTGCGGCGTCCGACCCGGTCACCGCGGGCCAGCCCGACGGTGGCCACGATGTAGATCACCGCGGCGAGCGCGGAGAGCAGGTACGCGACCGGGGCCTCGTCGAACTTGGTGATGATCTGCACCCCGGCCCGGCAGCTCGCGGCGATCGCGAAGAGGATGTAGACCGCGACCAGCGCCCGCCCCGGACCGCTGTTGATCCGCCTGCGCGGCGTGCCGGAGGTCGTCGGCTCGGTGGCCACCGGCTCAGCCACCGGGGATCTGCCAGGTCTGTTGCAGGCGCAGCACGACCACCGGGATCACCAGGCAGACGACGGTGACGATCACCGAGCCCCAGCGGGTCGGTTCCATCCGGGCCAGCACGCCGGCCAGCGGCGGCAGGCAGACCAGGGTGATCAGGTAACCGGCGAAGGTGCCGGCCTCGGCGGGCTGCTCGCCGCCGATCCAGGCGGCCACCGCCGCGGCGGCGAGCGCCAGCAGCACCAGCTCCAGCACGGCCAGGCCGGCGAGGTGGGAGACGTCCGGCGGCCGGTTGCGCATGGTCGTCACCAGGCTCCAGCCGGCGAGTACCAGCGAGAGCACGATCGAGGACGTGACCAGGAAGTCGTTCACCGGCCGGCCCCGGGGTGAACGCCGGTGCGGGATGGCAGCGCGGCGGCGCGGGACCGGTCTCTGCTCACCGCCGCAGTCTACTAACCGGCGTAGTAGGCCCTTGGTCCGGGTCGGCCCGGTGCGCCGGGGGTTGGGCGATCATGGTGGGAATATCAGCACCTTCTATGATTGGCGACACCCCCGACCCCGCCACCTCACCGGGAGCCCCGCCGCGTGGACCTGTCCGGCATCGACGCGCTCTCCGCGCTGCTGATCGCCGGTGGTGTGGTGCTCTTCTCCCTCCTCGTCCTCGCCGTGGTCGCGGACCGGCCGAGGACCCCGCGCCCCGACCCGGAGCGGCTGCGCGCCGCCGTCGAGGAGTTGGAGGCGTACGCGGTGGCGACCCAGACCGAGGCCGGCCGGGCCGCCGCGATCGCCGCCGCCGCCCGGGTGTCGCTGGCCGAGGCGGAACGGCACCGGGACGAGGCGTGGGCGCACCAGGAGGCGGCCGAGCGGGAGTACGACCGGGCCTGGCAGGCGGTACTCGCCGGCCGGGAGGCGGCGGCCGGCGCACCGACCGGCGGTTCCGGTCCCGACCCGGAACGGGACCGCGCGGTGGCCCGGGCGGCCCTGGCGGCGTACCGGCGCGGCGACCTCTCGCTGTCGCAACTGCGCGAGGTGTTCCGGCGTACCGGGAACTGGGACCCGGCGCAGGAGGAGCGGGAACGGCGACTCGACCTCGCCCGGATGTGCCTGGCCGAGGCGCGCCGGGGGTACGACCGGGCTGCCGCCCGGGCCCGGCGTGCCGAGCAGGAGGCCCGGACCGCCGAGGCCGCCGCCTGGGAACTGCTCTCCGAGGCGAACCGGTCGGTCGCCGAGGCGCGGGAGGCGTACCACACGATTCAGCGGTTCAACCAGCGGCACGGCCGTGACCGGCGGCGACGGAAGCGGCGGGCCGGCTAGGTCGGCCGGGACCGCCCCGGTGTGCTAGGAAGAACTCCCTGCTCAAAGCGGCGCGAAGAGGGGACTGGCGTGCTCACGTTCGGACTGTTCGGCACCGGTCACTGGGCGGCGGAGGTGCACGCGGCCGCGCTCGCCGGGCATCCCCGGGCCCGCCTCGCCGGAGTCTGGGGCCGGGACCCGGCCAAGGCCGAAGCCCTGGCCGACCGGTACGGCGTGCCGGCCTACCGCGACGCCGACGCGCTGATCGAGGCAGTGCAGGCGGTGGCCGTGGCGCTGCCGCCGGACGTCCAGGCTGATCTGGCGGTGCGGGCCGCCACCGCCGGCCGGCACCTGCTGCTGGACAAGCCGCTGGCGCTGAGCCTGCCGGACGCCGACCGGGTGGTGGCGGCCGCCGCGCAGAGCGGGGTCGCCTCGGTGGTCTTCTTCACCAACCGCTTCCATCCGGCCATCTCCACCTTCCTGGCCGGCGCGGCGGCGACCGGGGGCTGGCACGGTGCCCGGGGCGTGCACCACGCGTCGATCTTCCAGCCCGGGAACCCGTACGGCGGATCGGCGTGGCGGCGGGCCCACGGCGCGCTCTGGGACGTCGGCCCGCACGCGCTCTCCCTGATCCTGCCGGTGCTCGGCCAGGTGACCCGGGTCGCCGCGATGGGCGGGCCCCGCAACAGCGTGCACCTGACGCTGGCGCACGGCGAGACCGCGACCAGCAGCGTGTCGCTGGCCCTGGACGCCCCGCCGGCCTCGACCACCGTCGAGTTCGCCTTCTACGGCGAGGACGGCATCACGGTGGTGCCGGACCGGACCGGCCCTCCGGTGGACGCGCTCCGGCTGGCGATCGAACAGCTCTGCACCGAGGTCGACAGCGGCACCCGCGACCACCAGTGCGACGTGCGGTTCGGCCGGGACGTGGTGACGGTGCTCGCCGCCGCGCAGACCGCCCGCGAACAGGGCAGGACCGTCACTCTGCCCTCCTGACCGCGAGTTCGCCGGTCTGGCCGGGCCGAGGCGTTGCTGCGGTAGTCCCGGGTTCGGGCCGCCCCGTGCCAACCCGAACCCGGGACTCGCCGGGCGGCTGCTCAGGCCCTGCCGACCCGGGCCAGCAACTCCGGGCCGCCAGCCGCCAGCCGCCGGTGGGCGAGCCGCCCCAGCACCCAGCCGAGCAGCAGCCCGCTGAGCACCCCGACCGGGGTCGCGGACCAGAGCATGGTCGAGTCGCCGGCCCGGGTGCCCTGGTAGAGCAGCCAGGCGGTCGGTGCGGCGGCCACCGCGAGCAGCCCGAGCATCAGCCAGACCAGTCCGCCGACCGGACCGCCGTCCTCACCCGGGTTGCCGCCCCGGCGGTGCGGGTCCGCCATCCGGACCGGCACCAGCACCGAGACCAGCACCACCAGTCCGGAACCGGCGCCGAGCACCACCGGCAGCAGCCCGGCCACCCAGGGCAGGGTCCACCAGTGCACGGCGCCGACCAGGCCGGCGAGGGTGAGCAGCACCGCCGGCGGCGCGACGACGAGCAGCCAGGCGACCTGCCGGGCGCGTACGTCGATCCGCTCCGTACCGGGCGCCATCAGGGTCATCCACAACGCGGTGCCGTCGGAGCTGTACAGGTGTGCCGAGGAGGAGGCGATCATGATCGCTACCACCAGCCCGGCCAGCGGCAGCAGGTCGCTGATCCGGATCACCAACGGCATCAGCACGAAGACCAGCCCGTAGACCAGGGCGAAGCTGAGGTAGTGGATCCGGACCAGATCCCGCCACCAGGTACGCAGTTCCTTGCCGAGTACGGCGTGGAACGCGGAGCCCGGCGGCCGGGAACTCGTACGCCGGGCGACCCTGGAGACCGGGGCGGCGGCGGGGCGGTCCAGGAGACAGGCCCAGGCGAGCAGGACCAGCGCGGCGAGTACGGCCAGCCCGGCGAGGGCGGCGGCCACCAGCGCCCAGTCGCCCCGGTGCGCCGACTCGACGGCGACGACCGGCCAGCCGGACGGCAGGATCCGCAGCGTTCGGGCGGCGGCGGACGGGAGCCCGTCGGCGAACGGCCGGGCGCTGCCGCCGAGCGCGACGAAGACGACCCAGCACTGCGCCATCCCGGCGGTGAGCACCGCCCAGGGCAGCGCGCTCAGTGCCGCACTCGGCCGGCTGCCCAGTACCGCGCCGAGGGTCGCCACCACCAGTCGGGCGAGCGCCACCAGCAGGAGTACCAGCAGGATCACGGCCGGCACCCCGACCAGCGCCGGTACGACGCCGAGCCGGGCGCCGTACGCCACCAGGGCGGTCGAGGCGATCAGGGTGACGGCCGGGCCGACCCCGGTCAGGGCGGCGCCGTAGAGCCCGAGGATCAGGTCGCGGCGGCGTACCGGAAGCAGTGTCAGGTGTTCGCGGCGGATGCCCAGGTCCCCGCCGCCGCCCAGCGCCGGCCCGGCCAGCCAGCCGACCAGGGCGCCGGCCAGGGTGAGGCCCAGCAGGTCGCCGGCCCGGGCCGGGGTGCCCCGGGTGGCGAGCCAGAACATGCCGACCGCTCCGGCCAGCCCGCAGAGCGCCCCGAACCCGATGCTGTAGCCCTGGGTGCCGGCGAACGACCGGCGCAGCAGCGTGAGCCGCAGGTCGATCAGGACGCCAACCATGACAGCTCCTCCCCGCTCGGCACCGGGGCGCCGACCAACTCGACGAACCTCTCCTCCAGGCTCCGGTCACCCCGGACCTCGGCGAGCGGTCCGGCCGTGACCACCCGTCCCCGGTGCATCACCCCGACCGAGTCACAGACCTGCTCGACCAGCGCCATCACGTGGCTGGAGAGCACCACCGAGCCGCCACCGGCGACGAACCGGCGCAGGATCGCCCGGATGGACGCCGCCGAGACCGGGTCGACCGCCTCGAACGGCTCGTCCAGGACGAGTAGTCGGGGCGCGTGCAGCAGCGCGGTGGCCAGGCCGATCTTCTTGCGCATCCCGGCGGAGTAGCCGAGTACCAGGGTCCGCTCGGCCCGCTCCAGGTCGAGCACCCGCAGCAGCTCGTCGATCCGCCCGGCCAGCACGTCCGCCGGCATCCCCCGAAGCCGCCCGAAGTAGCCAAGCAGTTCCCGGCCGGTGAGCCGCTCCGGGAAGGCCAGCCCGTCCGGCAGTACCCCGACCTGGCGCTTGGCCTCCATCGGGTCCTGCCAGACGTCCACACCGAAGATCTCGGCGCGGCCCGCGTCCGGGCGGAGCAGCCCGACCGCCATCGACAGGCTGGTGGTCTTGCCGGCACCGTTCGGGCCGACGAGGCCGAAGAACGAGCCGGCCGGCACGGTCAGCTCCACGGAGTCGACGGCGGTGGTGTGGCCGAACCGCTTGGTCAGCCCGGTGAGCCGCAGCGCGGCCGACCCGGCGGCCCGCTCGGCCGGCCGGGAGGAGTTGTCGTTCATAGCAGGAACTGTAGGAATGCCCGGCGATGGCCAGTATGGGGCCGGATGCCGACCCGGGGTGTAGCTAACCCCACCCCCGCCCGGCGCGTTCCGGCACTGCCGCCGCCGACCGGAAGAGGCCAGACTTGATCGCATGACAACCAGAGCGGTACGCGCCGCCGGGCTCGCCCTGCTGCACGGGGCGGCGCTGGCCGGGCTCGGCCTGGCCGGGGCGGTGTCGCTCCTGGTGCACCTGGTCTTCTTCCTGCCGGGGTTCGGGCTCGGGCTGATCTTCCTGCTGCCGGTGCCGATCCTGGCCGGGCGGCGGCACACCGATCTGGTACGGCGGGTGGCCGGGGCCGGCGCCGCGCCGCTCGGCTCGCCGTACCGGCCCCGGCCGGCGCCGCCGCGGCCGGAGGCGGACGGGCGCTATCTGCACGACAACCGGCTCTACCGGCGGCCCTGGGTGCCGGCGTTCCTCCGCCGGCTGGACTGGCTGCTCGGGGATTCGGCCACCTTCCGCGACCTCGGCTGGATGACCCTCACCCCGGCGGTCGGGCTGCTCCTCGGCGGCCTGCCGGTCGGGCTGGTCGCCGCCGGTGCCTGGTATGCGGCCAGCAACGCCGCCCGGCACTGGTGGGCGGTACCGGCCGGGCTCGCCGTCGCCGCCGCCGGCCTGGCCGTGGCGCCCTGGCTGCGTACCCTGCACCTGGGGTGGACCCGCTGGTGGCTGGCGCCGACCGATCGCCAGCCCGGCCGCCTCCGCGTCTGGTACGGCCGCCAACTCATGCTGCTGCTCCGGCTGCTCTGCCTGCTCGGGCTGAGCCTGGCCGCCCTGCCGCTGGCCGTGCTCTCCGCCGTCGCCCTGCTGTTGACCTACGGGCTGGGGATCGTGGTGGTGCTGCCACCGGTGATCCAGAACATCCGCTGGCTGCCGGACCTGCGCCGCCGGCTGGCCGGGCGGTGGAGCGGGGTGCCGGTGGAGTCGCCGTACCTGCCCCGGCCGGGGATGCCGGACCGGCGGCCGGACGGCCGCTACCAGGTCGGGAACCACCTGTACCAGACCGAGCGGTGGGCGGCCTCCAACCTGCGACTGCGCTGGCTCACCCGGGATCCGGCGAGCTGGCGGGACTTCGGCTGGCTGCTGCTCGACCCGTTCGTCGGCGGGCTCTCCCTGGCCGCCCCGCTCGCCGCGATCGGCTACGGGATCTTCGGCCTGGCCCTGCCGCGGTTCTGGATGCTGGTCGGGCTGCGGACCGACGGCGGCACCGACTGGTACGCCTCGGTCGCCGGCTCCGAGGCGGCGGCGATCCCGGTCGGGTTGGCCCTGACCACGCTCGGCCTGCTGGCCGCCCCGGCGGTGCTGCGGCGCAACGGCCGGTGGGTCGCGCTGCTGCTCGCCCCGACCGCGAAGGCCCGGCTGGCGCTGCGGGTCCAGCGGCTCACCGAGACCCGGGCCGACGCCACCGAGAGCCAGGCGGCCGAGCTGCGCCGGATCGAACGCGACCTGCACGACGGCGCCCAGGCCCGGCTGGTGGCGATGGGGATCAACCTCGGCAACGTCGAGTACCTGATGGACCGGGATCCGCAGGCCGCCCGCGCGCTGCTGGCCGAGGCGCGGCAGGCGTCCGCGCAGGCGCTCACCGAACTGCGCGACCTGGTCCGGGGCATCCATCCACCGGTACTCGCCGAGCGCGGGCTGGTCGACGCGGTCCGGGCACTCGCCCTGGACCTCCCCGTCCGGACCGACGTCACCGTCGACCTGCCGGGCCGGCCGGAGCCGCCGATCGAGTCGGCGGCGTACTTCGCGGTGAGCGAACTGCTCACCAACGCGGTGAAGCACGCCAGATCCGCCCGGATCACCGTCGATCTCGGGTACGCCGACGGCCGGCTGCGGATCGTGGTCGCCGACGACGGGCGGGGCGGCGCGGACGAGACGGGGGGCAGCGGACTGCGCGGCATTGTCCGCCGGCTCGGTACATTCGACGGGGTCGTCGACCTGAGCAGCCCGCCGGGAGGCCCGACGACGGTGAAGCTGGAGGTGCCGTGCGCGTTGTCCTCGCCGAGGACCTCTATCTCCTGAGAGACGGCCTTTCCCGGATGCTGACCGCGCACGGCTTCGAGGTGGTGGCGGCGGTGGAGACCGGTCCGGAGCTGCTGGCGGCGTTGCTGGAGCTGCGTCCCGACGTGGCCGTGGTGGACGTACGCCTGCCGCCCACCCAGACCGACGAAGGGCTCCAGGCGGCGCTGGCGGCCCGCCGGGAGGTGCCCGGCCTGCCGGTGCTGGTCCTCTCCCAGCATGTGGAGCAGCTCTACGCCCGGGAACTGCTCGCCGACGGCACCGGCGGGGTCGGCTACCTGCTCAAGGACCGGGTCTTCAACGCGGAGCAGTTCGTCGACGCGGTACGCCGGGTGGCCGGCGGCGGTATGGCGATGGACCCGGACGTGATCGCCAAGCTGGTCGCCCGGAGCAGCCGGGACGCCCCGATGGCCCGGCTGACCCCACGGGAGCGGGAGGTGCTGGAGCTGATGGCGGAGGGGCGCTCGAACAGCGCCATCGGGCAGCGGCTCTTCCTCAGCGAGAGCGCGGTCGGCAAGCACACCGCCAGCATCTTCGGCAAGCTCGACCTGGCACCGTCGGACGACGACAACCGCCGGGTGCTGGCGGTGTTGGCATACCTGAACGGCGCTGCCGGCGCCTGAACCGTTGTTTCACAGCGGGTCAGGAGACTTCGATGATCGCGTCGCCGATCTCGGTGGGGGTCTCGAACTGCTCGACCGGCAGCGACTGGAGCAACCTGAGGGTCTGGGTGTCGACCCCGGTCTCCTGGGCCCAGCGGACCAGGTCCTCCTTTGACACCGGGTAGTCCAGTCCGGCGAGCGACTCCTGGAACTGGATCGCGTTGGCTCGCATACCCGGTCGATTACCCGGTCGTTCCCCCGCCACACCACGGGTTTACCGTCCCGGGCCGTGGGGTAGCCGCGCCCATGCAGGTTCACCGGCTCGGGGCACCGGACGACTTCGATCCGCTGCTGGAACGGATCGGCTCGGCTCGGGTGGTGATGCTCGGCGAGGCGAGCCACGGCACGTACGACTACTACCGGCTGCGCGAGCAGGTGACCCGGCGGCTGATCGCCGAGTGCGGCTTCTCGTTCGTCGCGGTGGAGGGCGACTGGCCGGACTGCGACCTGGTGCACCGCTCGGTGACCGGTGCACCGGGCGGCGACGACGATCCGCAGCGCGCGCTGGAGCGGTTCCAGCGATGGCCGACCTGGATGTGGGCGAACGCCGAGGTGGCCCGCTTCTGCCGGTGGCTGCGGGCGTGGAACCTGGACCGGGCGGACGATCTGCGGGTGGGCTTCCACGGGCTCGACGTCTACAGCCTGTGGGACTCGATGCAGGCGATCCTGGACTACCTGGGCGAGGAGGACCCGGCGTCGCTGGAGGCCGCCCAGGAGGCGTACCGGTGCTTCGAGCCGTACGGCAGCCGGATCGAGGAGTACGGGCTGGCCAGCCGGTTCGTCTCGGCCCGGTGTGAGGACGAGGTGGTGCGGCTGTTGGCGCGTACCCGGGAACGGGCCGCCGCCGACGGTGCCGACGCCTTCTCGGCCTGGCAGAACGCGGCGGTGGTGGCCGGCGCGGAGCGGTACTACCGGGCGATGGTCGGCGGCGGCCCGCAGTCCTGGAACGTCCGGGACAGCCACATGATCGACACCCTCGACCGGCTGCTCGACCGCTACGGCCCGCGGGCCCGGGCGGTGGTCTGGGCGCACAACACGCACGTCGGCGACGCCCGGGCCACCGACATGGCCACCGGCGGGATGGTCAACATCGGCCACCTGGCGAGGGAGCGCTACGGCACCGACGACGTGGTGCTGGTCGGCTTCGGCAGCTACCAGGGCAGTGTGGTCGCCGCCAACCGGTGGGGTGCGCCGGCCGAGGTGCTGACCGTGCCGGCGGCCCGGGCCGGCTCGGTCGAGGAGCGGCTGCACCACCTGCTCCCCGAGCGGGCCCTGCTGGTCTTCGACCCCGCCACTCGGGGCGCTGCGCGCCGGGGCGCGGCCGACCGGGGCGCTGCGCGCCGGGGCGCGGCCGACGGGGGCGCGGCCGACCGGCCGGACTGGCTGGTCGAGGAGGCCGACCACCGGGCGATCGGAGTGGTCTACGACCCGTCGTTCGAGGCGTGGGGCAACTACGTGCCGACCCGGCTCGGCGACCGTTACGACGCCTTCATCTGGTGCGACCACACCACCGCCCTACACCCGCTGCCCGCATCACCGGCCCCCGGCGAACTGGAAACCTACCCCTCCGGGGTCTGACACCTTCCGCTGCCGAGACGGGAGGCACTACTTCACGGAAGGAGTGCCTACAGCGCGCGGCGAGCCCACTCTTTCCCTGAAGTAGGTCACCGGTAGGGGATTTCCTCGACGGTGCTGGTGCCGGAGCCGGTGCGGGATTCCCAGGACCAGGTTTCGTGGAGGCGGAGGCGGCCGTCGGGCAGCATCGAGATCCGGCTGTGGCAGTGGCCGGTGGAGGTTTCGCCGGCGGTGTTCAGCTGCACGTAGCGGAAGTCGAGGGTGTCGCCGTCCCGGGTGCCGACCAGGTGGCCGCGCCGGACACTGCCCCCGGAGTACGCCGCCGAGATCTCTCCGTCGCGCTCCCGGTAGTCGAAGGCGGTTTCGGCGCCGACCTCGCCGCCGTCGACCTCGGCCACCGCGCGGAACCGCCGGCCGTCCAGCGAGGGCGGTGAGCCTCCGGGTACGCCCCCGGCGACCGTCCGCTCGAAACAGACCTGGTTGTACGGGCTGTCGCCGTACGCCGGGATCTCCCGGTAGCCGGCCGAGCGGTAGAGCGCCGCCGCCTCGGGCAGCGATCGGTGGGTGCCCAGCCGCACGGTGTGCAGGCCACGGGTCACCGCCTGCCGTTCCAACTCGGCGAGGAGCCGGCGGCCGAGCCCCAGGCCGCGGGCGTCGCCGTGCACCCACAGGTGGCAGAGTTCCGCGACGCCCGGCCCAAGGGTCCGGATCCCGCCGCAGCCGACCGGGCGCCCCTGCTCGTGGGCGACCAGGAACGCGCCGCCGGTCCCGCCGAGTTCGGCCGGGTCTGCCAGGGCCCGGCTGTCGTATCCCTCGGGGAACCGGTGCGACAGTTCGGCGGCGTACCCGGTCAGGCACTCGCGGGCGGCGGCCGAGTCGGCCCCCATGCCCTCGATTGTGACGGTGGCCAGCCGGAGCAGTCGGCGGGTGCGCCGCTGGGCCGCGATCAGCTCCGCCCGCTGCGTGCCGGTGAGCGGCGCCAGCAGTTCGGCGGCGGCGGCGGTCGACCGCCGGTCCAGCTCGGCGAGTTCGGCGGTGCCGGCGGCGGTCAGCTCGGCGATCCGGACCCGACCGTCCGTCTCGGCTGTCCGGAGCTGGACCAGGCCCTGCCCTTCGAGGGAGCGGAGCGACCGGCTGAGGTAGCCGGAGTCCCAGCCGAGCCGGCCGCGCAGGTCGCGGAGGGCCGCCCCCGCGCCGATCTCGTAGAGCAGCCGCGCCTCGCTGAGCGGCCGGTCCTGCCCGAGATAGCGGTCGGTGAGCAGCCCGATCCGCTGGGAGTAGTAGCGGTTGAAGTCGCGGAGCGACCGCGCCTGTTCGGTCATCGCCCCCTGCGCGGGCATCCCGGTCATTCCTCTGACTATAGTCAGAGATCCCGGCGCAACAGCTCTCCTGCACTGCGCGACGTCGGCGACGCCCACCATGTGGATGGCCATCAAGATTCTTGGAGACCTACGGTTCCCTACGAACCACAGGTCATCAAGAATCTTGCGACACCTCACCTCGGTGAGGTGCGGGCGGG
>NZ_JBEEAC010000044.1:0-44336 GCF_040120695.1 Plantactinospora sp. B6F1
CGGATCAGACGATGACGGTCGACGCCTGCAATCTGCACTTGCACTACCAGGGGCGATCGCCCAGTTCGGGTGGCGACTACGGTCTGCTGCCGTACCGGCCGGGCCTGCTGACACTGCAGCGCTGATCGCGGGACCCAGGACCCGGCTCGGGTGTTCCGCAGGCTCGCTGGCAACGGCGTACGCGTCGGGTCGGGTCGGGTGCGCGTGAGCGTGAGGACGGGGCCCGTCATGGACGGGCCCCGTCTGCTGTCCACCGACCGGACCGGGGGATCCGTTCGACAGGTCCCCCGGTCGGGCAGTTTCGACGATCAGCCGAGAGCGCAGGCCGCACCGTTGAGGGTGAAGGCGGCCGGGCTGGCGGTGTTGCCGGTGTGGGTGGCCTGGAAGCCGATGCTGACCGATGCGTTGGGCGCGATGGCGGCGTTGTAGGAGACGTTCCTGGCCGTCACCTGCCCGGAGGCCGGCGAGTAACTCGCGTTCCAGCCCGAGGTGATGCTCTGGCCGCTCGGCAGGGTGAAGACCAGAGACCAGCCGTTGACCGCGGTCGTACCGGTGTTGGTGACGGTGATGCTCTCGGTCAGGCCCGTGTTCCAGGCGTTCACGGTGCTGCTGACCCGGCAGGCGCCGGGGGAGGGCGTCGGAGTGGTCGGTCCCGGCGTCGGTGTCGTCGGTCCGGGGGTCGGGGTTCCGGGCCCCGGCGTCGGCGTGCTCTGGAACTGCGTGAAGAAGGTCCACGTCTCCTGGGGCAGCCAGGCGGCGTTGGAGCCGGAGTCGCGCGGCGTGGGGGTGTGGCCGCCGTCGAAGGCGTACCAGGCGACCGGGTGCCCGGCCGAGCACCCCGAGTAGTGGAACTCGGTGTGCTGCCCGCTGCCCTGTGCCGGCTCGGGCGGGCTCGCCGGGGTGCAGCCGTTGTTCCTGACGAACCTGTCGCGCATCGATCGCCCACCGGAGATGCTCAGCACGTTGTCGGTGAGCCCGTGCGCCTGAAGGTAGGCGATCGGCTGGTTCCCGCCGCTGCACCCGCTGATCACGCCACCCGAGTAGATCGCGACCGCGCGGAACACCTCGGCCCGGGCGCACGCCAGTGCGTAGCTCATCCCGCCGCCGTAGCTGAAGCCGAGGGAGAACAACTGCGCCGTGTCGACGCAGAGGGCGTTGCTGATCGTCTGGATCATGTTGTCGGTGAAGGTCACGTCCTCGCCGCCGGAGTTGGCCCAGCCGTTGTTGAGGCCCTCGGGGGCGACGAAGATCGTGCTGTTGTTCGCCAGCGGCAGAAGCCCGTAGTAGTCCTGGCTGACGACCGAGTTGGCGTTGCCGCCCAACCAGTGGAATCCGAACACCAGTCGGTAGGGGTGGTTGTTGTCGTAGTTGGCGGGGATCCGCAGGACGAAGCTACGGGTCTTCCCGCCGCTCTGGATGGCATGGGTGCCGTTCGACAGCGTCGGTGCCCGGCCGCACCCGGCGCTGGCCGCGAGGATGCCGACGCCGGTGTCCGACGCGGTTGTCCCCGCACCTCCCAGCGTGGCCGCACCCGACGGCAGCGCGGTCGCCACCAGCATCGTGACCGCTACGGCGGCTGCGGCGCCAGACAGCGACAGGAGCGTCGCGCGGCCCCGGCGAGCTGCTCTCTCAATCACCTTTCCTCCTCCAGGTTGCACTCGCGCCGGCCGCACCGGAACACCTCGACTGAACCTTCGGCAACCTGAACCGCGCGGCGCTCACACACCGCGTCCGACCTTGCGCTCCGACGGACCGTAAGGGGAGGTTGAAGAAGGTTCACTGATCGGGGTCGGCGCGGCCGACCCGGCGCGTGTCGATTGCTGTGGCCGTCCGGTCACGGACTCACCGGACGGCTTCCAGTCATGAGCCGGCGTGACCTGCCCGGCCCGTTGCTGCGAGACGGGGTCGGCATGCGCCGACCCCGTTACCCACCGTCGGTCCATCGACCGTTGTAAGTCAATATAAGGTGGGAAGTGACGGCCGTCAATGTAAATGTTGAGCATCGGACGCGGGGTCCTCCGGATCATGGCCTCGGCTGCTGGCTCGCGCGTGAACGCGGCAGGGCCGCCCGGGTGTCGCGGGCCGTGGCGTTGTGGGTTCCGGTGTCCCCGCGCGACAGTTTATTGACGACCGTCAGTCAAGTTGCTAGCTTGCGGCAATGACGACTATCAATGAAAGGAGCGGGCGCCGGCTCCGGACGGCGCTCGTCGCGTTGGCTTCGGCCGCCCTCGCGGCGACCGCCGGGGCCGTGCTCGCCACACCGGCCACGGCGGCCTCCCTGGTCGAGGTGACCAGCTTCGGTGACAACCCGGGCGGCATGCGGATGCACGTCTACGTGCCGGACTCCCGCCCCGGCAACCCGGCGATCGTGGTGGCGATGCACGGCTGTGGCGGCTCGGGTCCCGGGTTCTACTCCGGCAGCGAGTTCGCCTCGCAGGCCGATCGGTACGGCTTCATCGTGATCTACCCGACCGCGACCCAGCAGGCGGGCTTCGGCAACTGTTTCGACGTCTGGTCGGCGGCGGCCAAGCGCCGGGGCGGCGGAAGCGACCCGGTCTCGATCATGTCGATGGTGACGTACGTACAGCGGCAGTACGGCGGCGACCCGAACCGGGTCTACGCGACGGGCAGCTCGTCCGGCGGCATGATGACCAACGCCATGCTCGCGCTCTACCCGGACGTCTTCCGGGCGGGCGCGGCGTTCATGGGGGTGCCGTTCAACTGCTTCGCCAACGCGGCCGACTTCCCACCGCAGAACAGCCAGTGTGTCAACGGGCGGATGGACCGCACCCCCCAGCAGTGGGGCGACGCCGTCCGCCAGGCCTATCCCGGCTACACCGGTGCCCGCCCGCGTATCCAGCTGTGGCACGGCACCAACGACACCCTCGTGCCGTTCCAGCTGCTCCAGGAGGCGGTCGACCAGTGGACCAACGTGCACGGCCTGAGCCTGACGCCGACCTCCACGGACACGCCCCAGGCGAACTGGAACCGGCGGCGCTGGACCAGTGGCGGCGTCTCGGTGATCGAGGCGATCAGTGTCAACGGCGCCGGTCACAGCCTGCCGATGGGCGGCATGGCCCAGGCGGCGGTGCAGTTCTTCGGCCTCGACGGCAGCACACCGACCCCGCCGCCGACCACCGGTACGCCCACCACCTCGCCGAGCGTGCCGCCCACGACCGCCCCACCGACGACCGCCCCACCGACCTCGACCGGCGCCTGCCGGGTCGGCTACACGGCGAACAGCTGGACCGGCGGCTTCACCGCCAACGTGACGGTCGCCAACACCTCGACCACGGCCGTCAACGGCTGGACCGTGCAGTGGAGCTGGCCGGGCAACCAGCAGGTGACGAACGCCTGGAACGCCACGATCAGCCAGTCCGGCGCGCAGGTGACGGCCCGCAACGTCTCGTACAACGCGGCGATCGGGGTCGGCGCGAGTGTCACGTTCGGCTTCCAGGGCACCTACGGCGGAGCGAACCAGGCGCCGACCCAGTTCACGCTCAACGGCGTGGCGTGCGCCCAATGACGGCTCCGACGTCAGTGTCCGCACCGACGACACCGACGTCGGTGTTGGCCTCACCGACCGTGCCGGCCGTGGGGCCGCCGGTCGTCTGACGGAGGTTCAGGCGATCTCGACCAGGCCGGCGCCGAGCACCACGTCGCCGGCCTGGTCCACGCTCTCGAACCGGTATCCGCGCCCCTCCGCCCAGACCCGGGTGCGCAGGGTGTCACCGGGAGCGATCGGCCGGGTGAAGCGGCAGCTCAGCCGCGCCGGCTCGGTCCCGTCGGCCAGCACGGTGCGGCCGGCGACGGCGAGACTGGCCAGACCGTGCACGATGACGCCGGGCAGCCCGGCGCCGCGGGCGAACTCGTCGTCGAGGTGGATCGGGTTGCGGTCGCCGGAGGCGTCGGCGTAGCGGCGCGGCAGGTCGACCGGCAGGGGTACTGTCGCGGTGCGCAGCGGCGGGCCGCTGGGCGCATCGGTCGGCAGGGTGGGGGAGGGGGTGCCCAGCCGCAGGTCGGTCGGTACGCCCCGGTAGAACTCGGTGACGTACTGCTCGTTCAGGAGCGCGCCGCCGGCGTCGTACGTGCGCACCCCGATGGTGGCGACCGTGCCGCTGCGCTTGCCGTGCAGTCCGAGCACGGCGGCGCGGACGGTGACCGTCTCGCCGACCGGCAGCCGGCGATGGAAGAAGATGTCCTGCTGGCCGTGCACGACCCGGGCGCGCAGCCCGGCGGGGGCGGCGGTGCCGGCGACCGTGAAGACCAGCTCCATGGCGGGGACGACGACGTAGACCGGGCTGGGTCCGCCGACGGCTTCGGCGTACGCGGCCACGCCGGCCGGGGTGACGTCGAACGACCGCGGTTCACTCCAGCGGCCGACGGTCGACTCGTCGAACGGCATCAGTCGGTCACCTCCACCACCAGGGCGCCGGCGGTGTCACCGGCCGCGCACCCGGTGAACAGGCCGCGCCCGCCGCCCCTGGCGCGCAGCGCGGCGACGAGTTCGGCCACCGCCCGCAGCCCGGTCGGCCCCTGCGGGTGTCCGTAGACCAGGCTGCAGCCGTACGGGTTCATCCGGTCCAGCGGAAAGTCGGTCTGCCGGGCGAAGTACAGGTCGTTGACGGCGAACGGGTTGTGCGTGGTCACCACGTCGATGTCGGCCAGGTCGAGGCCGGCGTCGGCGAGCGCGGCCCGGGCGGCCGGCAGTGGCGCCCTCGGCATCCGGGCTCGGTCGGTGCGGGCGAAGCCGACCGCGAGCAACCGGGCGACCCCGGTACCGCCGCCGAATTCGCGGGCCCGGTCGACCGTGCTGAGAATCGCCCCGGCGGTGCCGTCGCCGGGATGGGTCTGCGACCCGTAGGTCACGACGCCGTCCGGCCGGACCGGGGAGAGCGCGGCGAGTCCGTCGGCCGTGGTGTCGTGCACGCCGTGGTCGTCGTCGATGACGACGCTGCCGCGCCGGCCCGGCACCTGCACCGGCACCAGGTGGTCGGCGCGTCGGGCGGCGGATGCCCGGTACTGCTCGTGGCGCAGCAGGGTGACCGCGTCGAGCTCCTCCCGGGAGTAGCCCTCCTCGGCGGCGACGTGCTCGGCGGTGTCGAGCATGGACTCGCCGGTGTTCGGGTCGTGCCGCATCGGGTCCAGCACCCAGTGCTCAGTCCGCGGCGCCGCACCCGGGCTGCCCTGGGCCGACCAGACCAGCAGCGGGCCGTTGCTGGTGCGGTCGGCGGCCAGCGCCAGCACGGTACGGTGGGCGCCGAGTTCGACCTGGACGGCGGCGGCCTGCACCACCGCCACCGAGGTGGCACAGGCCTGGGCGATGGTCGGACCGGTGACGCTGTCGAGCCCGAGTCGCGGGGTGATGGTGGTGACCCCGTAGAAGGACGTCGGCTGCGGCACGGTGCTGCCGAAGGCGACCTGACCGATCTCGGAGGGCGGCATTCCGCCCCTGGCCAGCGCCCGGGCGGTCACGTCGACCGCGAGGTCCGGGCTGGACATCTCCGCGAGCGGCCCCTGCCAGCGGCAGAACGGCGAGGACCAGACCAGGTTGACCGGCATCGCCACATCGGAGAGCCGCATCACCGCCTCCGAGTGGTATCGGCGGACTGTCCTTCCCGCCCGGCCGGGGCGAGTTCCGCAGCCAGCACGTCCCGCCAGGTCCGGCGGGCCGTCACCTTGTCGAACTTGCCGGTCGCCGTCATCGGCAGCGCGTCGACGAACCGGACGACGTCGGGCAGCCACCAGCTCGCCACCCGGGGACGCAGATGCGCGACCAGGGCGTCGGCGGAGACCTCGGCGCAGGTGACGACCAGCGCGGCCGGCCGTTCGCCCCAGGTCGGATGCGGTACGGCGATGACCATGGCCTGGGCCACCGCCGGGTGGTCCATCAGGTGGTTCTCCAGCTCGATCGAGCTGATCCACTCGCCGCCCGACTTGACCAGGTCCTTCGCGCGGTCGAGCAGGCGCAGGTAGCCGTCGCCGTCCACGGTCCCGAGGTCGCCGGTACGCAGCCAGCCGTCCCGGAACCGGGCGGTGTTGGCGTCGTCCTCCGGCTCGTGGTACGACTCGGTCACCCACGGCCCGCGTACCTCGATCTCACCGGCGGACCTCCCGTCGTGCGGCAGCACCGCGCCGTCCGGGCCGACCACCCGCAGCTCCACCCCGGCCGTCGGTACCCCCTGGGTGGCGTGCAGGGCCTGCCGGCACTGTTCCGGCTGGTCCTCCAGGTGCCGGCGGACCATGGTCAGATTGCCGGACGGCGACATCTCGGTCATGCCCCAGCCCTGCCGCATGGCGACGCCGCGCCGCTGGTAGCGCTGGATCAGCTCCAGCGGGATCGCCGAGCCGCCGCAGAGGATCCGTTCCAGACTGGCCAGATCCTCCGGGCCCGGGCCGAGCTGGTCGACGGAGAGCCAGAAGGTGGGTACCCCGGCCGCGACGGTCACCCGCTCGTCCCGGAGGAGGCGTACGACGGTGGCCGGGCTGGTGTCCGAACCGGCGAGGACCAGACCGGCCCCGGCCAGCGCCGCCGAGTACGGCATGCCCCAGGACAGGGCGTGGAAGAACGGGGTGAGCGGGAGCACGACGTCGCGTTCCCGGATGGCGAACGAGTCGACGAAGAGGCCGCTCATCGCGTGCAGGGTCAGGGACCGGTGCGAGTACACCACGCCCTTCGGACGGCCGGTGGTGCCGCCGGTGTAGCAGAGGCACGCCGGGCTCCACTCGTCCACCTCCGCCGGCTCGTCCTCCGGGACGCTCGCCAGGAGCTGCTCGTAGTCGAGCGCGTCGGCGAAGTCCGGGTGCGGCTCGCTGCCGTCCGGCAGTACGACACAGTGCCGGACACCGGGGAGCCGGCGCCGGATCGGCGCGAACCGTCCGGTCAGGGATGCCGTCACGAAGATCACCCGATCCTCGGCATGTGCGGCGATCGCCGCCACCTGGTCCGGGTGCAGGCGGGTGTTCAGCGGTTGCAGCACCGCGCCGGCCAGCGGCACGCCGTAGCACAACTCCAGATGGGGCAGCCCGTTGCAGGCGTACGTCCCGACCCGGTCGCCGGGGCGGACGCCGAGGGTGCCCAGCGCGTTGGCCAGCCGGCGTGCCCGGCCGGCCAGCTCGGGCCAGCCGCACTCCGCCCGGCCGGCCGGGGTGTGGCCGACCAGCCGGGCGTGCGGACCCATCGCGGCGGCCCGGCGCAGCACCATCCCGACCGACAGCGGCATCGAGCCCATGGTGCTGCGCACGCGTCAGCCCTCCACCTCGGTACCGGTCAGCAGCGCGCGGAGCCGGTCCGGCCAGGGACTGCTCCGGCCGGTGTCGGCGTCGATCCAGACCACGGTCAGCGTCCCCCGGGCGATCGCGGTCCCGTCCCGGGCCACGGTGAAGGCGTAGCGCAGCGAGGCACGCCCGATGTGCTCCACCGCCAGGGTCGTCTCGGCGGTCTCGCCGAAGTGCAGGGCCGCCAGGTAGTCGACGGTGAGGTTCACCCGGGGCATCCAGCGGGCGTCCGCCGCCGTGATGCCGAGCTGGTCCTGTAGCTCCTTCTCGGCGCTCTCGACGAATCGCAGGACCACGCCGTAGTGCCACCGGTCCGCCGGGTCGGTGTCCGACCACTCCAGGCGACGGCGTACGGCGATCGACGCTGGCTCGGCCATCCCGGTCTCCCCGCTGGTTTCGGTAGCTGGTGTTTCCCGGCGCAAAACCCGGGACCCGACACCGTCGGGCCTGGACCGAGTCTGACTACTTGCATTCCTAGCGTCAAGGCTAGTGTCACATATCGCCCGTTCGACTGGTGTGGGTACGCACCAGCGCGGCGAGGGCCGGGTCGTGTCCCGCGACCACCTGGACCACGCGTTGTTCGGCCAGCCCGGTCAGGCCGTCGTAGAGCTCCACGAAGAGCGTCCGGGCCGCCGCCCGGGGCCACTGCGCCGGCAGCAACTCGGTCGGCAGTTCCGGGTCGAGGCTCGGCATGGTGCGCCACTCGTCCATCAGGGCGGTCCGCGCGACGAGGGCCTCGGCGGTGCCGATCCGGCCGGTGCGCCAGCGGCGCCGGACCGGCTCGTAGGCGGCGAGGATCCGCTCGTACTCCGCGCGGAGGGCGGCCAGGTCCCAGGCGTTGATCGGGTGGCCACCGGTCGGCCCGCCCTCGGCCAGCTCGGCGGTGAAGACGGTGGCCCGGTCGATGTCAAGCTCGGACAGGATCGTGGTCACCTTGGTCACCCGCTCGTGCGGTGAGACCCAGAGCCCGTCGTAGAGCGGAGCGAAACCGTGCCAGCCGAGCCGGGTACGCAGGAGGTGCCGCCGGGACCGGTCGTCCTCGGGCACCGAGAACGCGGCCACGGTCCACCGGCCACTCCACGGCGTCCGCTCGCTGCCGAACGACAGGATGTGGCCACGGCCCTCGGCCAGCACCTCGGCGGCCCGCTCGCTGAGCGCGTACGAGGTGCGCCGGCCGGACTTGGAATGCTCCAGCAGTCCCCGCCGGGCCAGCCTGCTCAGCGCGGCCCGGGCACTGACCTCGGTGATGCCGAACTCGCCGAGCAGTGCGACCAGGGCGGCCGAGGGCAGTGGGGTCCGCTGGCCGTACCAGTAGTCGCCGAGCAACGTCAGCAGCAGGTGTTGCGGACTGCCGCCGGCCTGTACGCGCGGGAGGTCGGCCGGGGGCGACGCGGACTGCATCGACATGCGGCAGACTCTACAGATTCCGCATCGCCCGACAGCCGGCCAGCCCGCTTCGACCGGCGCCGGATGCCGGGCCGGCCGGATCCCTCCGGCCGGCGGCACCGGGGAAGGGCGCCGCTCCGGTGCTGAACATTCGGCATGAATATTGACCGGCGTGCCAAAGATGTCTAGCGTCTCTGGGCAGAGCTGTCCCTCGCGGTGGGAGGCAACCCGTGCGACGTACCACCGTAACCGCCGTCGCGCTCGCCGTGGCGGTCGCCATGGCCGGCTGCGGCGGCGATTCGTCCAGCGGAGACGGCGCCGACCCGATCAGGGTCGGCCAGATCGTCTCCCTGACCGGCAACTACGCACCGCTCGGCACCGAGAACGAGAAGTCCGTGGCGCTCGCGGTCGAGCGGATCAACGCGGCCGGCGGCGTGCTCGGCCGCAGGGTGGAGCTGATCGTCCGCGACGACAAGAGCCAGCCCGACCAGTCGGTACTGGCCTTCAACGACCTCAAGGGCCGCGACGTCGCCGCCGTCATCGGCTCGCCCTTCTCCAACTCGGCCCTGGCGACCATCCCGCTGGTCGACCGGGAGCGGATCCCGTACATCTCGCTCACCCCGGCCGACGAGCAGGTCGACCCGGTGCACCCGTACGTCTTCGTCGTTCCGGCCACCTCGGCGACCTACGCGGACCGCATCCTGCAGTACCTCAGGGCGCAGAACATCACCAGGATCGCCGTCGCGTACGACGGCCGCAGCTCCTACGCCAAGGCCGGCTTCGACGGCACCCGGGAGCAGGCACCCGGCCACGGCGTCACCCTCACCGCCACCCCGGAGTTCCAGACCACCAGCACCGAGTTCTCGGCCGTCTTTAACCAGGTGCGCTCCTCCGGGGCGCAGGCGCTCGTCGTCTGGGCCACCGGCCCGCCCGGCGTGGCGCTGGCCAAGCAGTACGCCACCGCCGGGCTCGACGTGCCGGTGGTCTTCACCGGGGCGCAGGCCAGCCCGCTCTGGCTGGACCCGGTAGGCCCGGCCGCCGAGGGCGCGGTGGTGGCCAGCTCGATCGGCGTGGTCGGCGACACCCTCCCCGCCGGGAAGCAGAGGCAGGCGATCGACGAACTGGCCGACGCGTTCGAGGCCAAGTACGGCTACCCGCCACCCCAGTTCGCCCAGGACGGCTACAGCGGGGTACGGCTGCTCGTCGCCGCGATCGAGAAGGCCGGGGACACCGCCCCGGAGAAGATCCGGGACGCCCTGGAAGGGCTGACCGAGACCACCCCCAACGGCACCTACACCTACAGTGCCACCGACCACGCCGGGCTCACCGCCGACTACATATCCATCAACACGGTGCGGGACGGCGCGTTCGTCCCCACCGACTGGGCGCGGGAGCAGCTCGCCGCGGTGGCGGGCAGGTGACCGAGCCGCTGCTGCGGGTCGCCGGTGTCTCGCACGCCTTCGGCGGGGTGTACGCCGTGCGCGAGGTCGACATCGACGTCGCGCACGGCGAACTGCGGGCCGTGATCGGGCCGAACGGTGCCGGGAAGTCCACCCTGTTCAACCTGGTCGGCGGCCAGTTGGCACTGCGTACCGGCGCGATAGTGCTCGACGGCACCCGGGTCGACCGGCTCGCGGCGCACCGCCGGGCCCGGCTCGGGATCGGCGTCGTCTTCCAAGGCGCCCGGGTCTTCCGCGGCATGACGGCACTGCAGAACGCGATGGTCGGCGCGCACGCCGTCACCCGAGGGGGATTCGCCGGCGCCGTGTTTCGACTGCCGGTGCACCACCGCGAGGAGCGGGAGATCCGCCGGAGCGCCCGGGAGGCGTTGGCCCGGGTCGGCCTCGCCGACTGGGCCGACCGGCCGGCGGAATCGCTGCCGCTGGGGCAGCAGCGCGCCCTCCAGGTGGCCCGCGCGCTCTGCGGCCGGCCCCGCCTGCTCCTGCTCGACGAGCCCGCGGCCGGCCTGCGCGCGGCCGAGCGTGACGCACTGGCCGGACTCTTCGAGGAGCTGAAGGCGGGCGGCCTGACGATGGTGGTCATCGAGCACGACGTCGCCTTCGTGACCCGGCTCGCCGACCGGGTCACCGTGCTCGACCTCGGCCGGGTGATCGCCGAGGGCACCCCGGCCGCGATCCGGGCCGACCCGGCGGTGGTCGCCGCGTACCTCGGGACGGGGGCACCCGCGTGATCGACGTCGTCGACCTCACCGTCCGGTACGGGGCCGCGGTGGCACTGCACGAGGTCAACCTCACCGTGGCGGACGGGGAGATGGTGGCGCTGATCGGCCCCAACGGTGCCGGAAAGTCCACACTGGTCGACACGCTCTCCGGGATCCGGCGCCCGTCCGGTGGCACGGTGACGATCTCCGGTCGGCTGGCCCACGTGCCGGAGGGGCGCCAGGTCTTTCCCGACCTGACCGTCGACGACAACCTCCGGCTCGGCGGCTGGCGCATCCGCAACCGCGACACCGGCCCGATCTACGAGATCCTGCCCGGCCTTGTCCCGCTGCGCCGCCGCCGAGCCGGTCAGCTCTCCGGCGGAGAGCAGCAGATGGTGGCCGTCGGCCGGGCGCTGATGGCCCGACCGGACGTGCTGGCGGTCGACGAGCTCTCCCTCGGCCTTGCCCCGCTCGTCGTCGCCGACCTGGTGCGGCACCTGCGGGAGCTGAACGCCGGGCACGGGCTCGCCGTGCTCCTCATCGAGCAGAACGCCCGGCTCGCCCTCGAACTGTGCAGCCGGGGATATGTGCTGGAGGCGGGCCGGGTCGTCGCCGCCGGGACCGCGGCGGAATTGGCCGCCAGCCCGCGGGTGGTCGACGCCTACCTGGGGGCGGCCCGGTGAGGGAGTTCCTTCAGTACCTGGTCACCGGCGTCGGCGGCGGCTGCGCGTTCGCGCTCGTCGGCAGCGGTCTCGTCGTCGTCCACCGGGTCACCCGGGTGGTCAACTTCGCCCAGGGCTCGTTCGCGGTGATCGCCGCGATGACCGCGTCGACGCTGCTGGCCAGCGGGCTTCCGCACGGCCTGGCCGAGGCCTGTGCCGTGGGAGTCGGTGCCGGTGCAGGGCTGCTGGTCGGGCTGGTCGCGATCGGCAGGCCGGGCACGCCACCCGGCGCTTCACTGATCATCACGCTCGGGCTGGCCGTCTTCGCGTACGCGGTCGAGGTGCTGGTCTGGGGCGACCAGCCTCGGTCGTTCGCCGGGGTACCCGGCGCGGTCGAGTTCGCCGGTGTCCGCTTCCAGGCGCACTATCTGCTCATCATCGGCGTGACGGCGGTCGTCTTCGCCGGCACGGCCGCGCTGTTCGCGCGCACCGACGTGGGGCGGGCGCTGTCGGCCTGCGCCTCCAACCCGTACGCCGCGCGGGTCGTCGGCATCGACGTCGTCCGGATGGGGCTGCTGGCCTTCGGCATCGGTGGTGCGCTCGGCGGGCTCGCCGGGGTGCTCGTCACGCCGATCCAACTCGTCACCTTCGACTACGACGTGACGCTGATCATCGGCGGCTTCGCCGCGGCCGTCTTCGGCGGGCTGATGCGGCCGCTGTACACCCTCGTCGGTGGACTGCTGCTCGGCGTGGCCCAGTCCCTCGTCGCGGGCTACGGCAGTGCCGCGTACCAGATGGAGGTGGCGCTGGTGTTGCTGCTCGCCGGGATGTTGGTGCAGGCGGCGCGGTCACCGGTGGCCGCGCCGGAGCCGACCTGATGGCCCGGCGGGCGCCGGCGGTGGCCGTGGCGGCGGGAACCCTCGTCCTGCCACCCCTGCTGTCCAGCAGCCACCTGACCGTCTACATCCTGCTCGGCCTCGCCGTGACGGTCACCGTCGGGCTGTCGCTGTTGATGGGGTACGCGGGTCAGATCTCCCTCGGACAGGCGTCCTTCTACGCGATCGGCGGCTACACCGCCGGTCTGCTCAGCGTGCACAGCCTGCCGCCGGTGCTCGGACTGCTCGCCGCGCCGCTGGTCTCGGCCGCGTTCGCGGTCGTGGTGGGAGTGCCGCTGCTGCGGCTGCGCGGTCACCACCTGGCCTTCGCCACCCTCGCCATGCAACTGATCCTGCTGTCCGTGCTCGCCCGCGCAGACTGGGCGGGCGGAGCGGTCGGCCTGCAGGACATCCCACGACTGTCGGTCGGCGGCTACGAGTTCGCCGACGACATCTCCTACGCCTATTTGGTCTGGGCCGCCGTCGCACTTGTCCTGCTGGTGGCCCGCAACATCGTCGCCTCCCGTCCCGGTCGTGGTCTGCACGCCCTGTCCAGCAGCGAGACCACCGCAGCGGCCTGCGGCGTACCGGTGGGACGGTACCGGCTCACCGTCTTCGCGCTCTCCGCCGCGTTCGCCGGCCTGGCCGGCGGCATCTACGCCTTCTACCTCGGCTACCTCGCGCCGGGTTCGTTCCCGGTGCTGCTCTCCATCGAGTACGTGGTGATGGCCGTCGTCGGCGGGCTCGGCACCCTGTGGGGCGCCCTCGTCGGCGCCGCCGCGATCGTCCTGCTCGTCCAGGTGCTCAACACGCTCGGCACCCAGCCCGGCATGCCCGGCTACGCGCCGAGCGTGCTGTCCTACGCCGTCTACGCGACGCTGCTGGTGCTGGTGGTGATGTTCCTGCCGCACGGCATCGTGCCCGCGGTGCGCGACCGGTTGACCGGCAGGGCGTCGAGCGGCACGGGGTAGCCCGGCACGATCGTCGCCGAAGGGGCCCGACCGACCGGTAGACCTGGGCCCGGACCTGGGCCTTTCCACAACGCCCCCGCGCCGCCCCCGCTCCGGCGGGCCGGGCTTGTACGAAAAATGTGCGGCGTCCTCACTACATTTGGCAGCCATCCAGTCCCCGAACACCCGCGCCGGATCCGCCGGTAGCGCCGCAGTGCCGCCCCCGACGGGAGGCGGGCGGAAATCGCTGGAGGCGGTCCGGCCCCGTCGTCGAACTTCCTGGGAGCGGCACCCATGAAAGCTCGGTCACGATCGCGGCTCCGACGGTCCCGGCTCGCCAGCCCGGTCGCCGTGGTCACCGGAATCTCGATGGTCATCACGCTGCTGGGCAACGTACCGGCGGCGGCAGCCGTCGCCTTCGCCTGGACCACGGCCGCGCCAGCGGAGCGGTCGGTGCCGGGCACCGACGCCGGGGCACGGCCGTTACCGAAGGACCCGGCAGAGGCGAAGGCGGTCCGTTCCAGCCCGACGGTCTCCTGGCCCGCACCGGGCCGGGCGGTCGTCGACCTGACGGCGCCGCCGGCCCGGGCCACCGACGGTGCCGGGGCGACCACCACCCGGGCCAGGGCCGGTGCACTGCCCGTCTACGTCGGTAGCGTCGCACCGGCCGCACCCGGCGTCGGCGCGGCGGTCGGCGGGTTCGCGGCGGGTGTCGGAACCTCCGGCGCGGCCCGGGCGGGCGCCGACCCGGCGGTACCGAGCCGGGTCGAGGTCAACCTGCTCGGCCGGCACGACGACGGGCTGCTGCTGCGGATCAAACGGGCCGACGGGGTGAACCGGGCCGGCCGGATCTCGGTCGAGGTGGACTACTCCGGCTTCCGGGACGCGTTCGGCGGGGACTGGGCCACCCGGCTGCGGCTGGTGCGGCTGCCGGAGTGCGCCGCGGTCACCCCGGCCGCGCCGGAGTGCCGGGGCACCGCGGTGGCGACCCGCAACAACGGCTCGGGTCGGCTCACCGGCGAGCTGCCGGTGGGTGGCGCGGAGTCCGGCCTGTTCGCCGTCGCGGCGGCCGCTGGCGGCCCGGCCGGCGACTTCGGGCAGAGCACGCTCTCACCGTCGGCCACCTGGCAGGTCGGCGGCCCGTCCGGCGACTTCAGCTGGCAGTACCCGATGGACGTCCCACCCTCGCTCGGCGGCCCGGCCCCGGAGCTGGCCCTGGCGTACTCCTCGGGCAGCGTCGACGGTCGCACCAGCGGCACCAACAACCAGCCGTCCTGGGTGGGGGAGGGGTTCAGCTTCGCGCCGGGCGGCTACGTCGAGCGCCGCTACGTGTCCTGCGCCTCGGACCGGAAGAACGGCGCCAACAACAAGAACGAGACCGGGGATCTCTGCTGGGGCACCGACAACATCACCCTGGTGCTCAACGGCAGGGGCGGCGAACTGCTCTACAACAGCGAGACACAGCGCTGGCACCTGCGCAGCGACGACGGATCCCGGGTCGAGCGACACCACGACACCAGCCTCGGCAACGGCGACAAGGACGGCGAGTACTGGGTGGTCACCACCCGGGACGGCACGCAGTACCACTTCGGCCGCAACAAGCTGCCCGGCTGGTCCGACGACACGCACGCGCAGACCAACTCGGCCTGGACGGTCCCGGTCTTCGGCAACCACGCCGGTGAGCCGTGCCACAAGTCGACCTTCGACGCCTCGCACTGCGACCAGGCGTGGCGGTGGAACCTCGACTACGTCGTCGACCCGCACGGCAACACCGCGAGCTACTTCTACACCCAGGAGAAGAACTACTACGCCCGCAACGTCACCGCGACCAAGGTCTCCCAGTACGTCCGGGGCGGCTACCTGCGCAGCATCCAGTACGGCCAGCGCGCCGACGCGATCTACACCTCGCCCTGGGTGGGCCGGGTGGAGTTCGAGGCGGCCGACCGGTGCATCCCGAACACCACCTGCACCAAGTCGGCACCGGCCAACTGGCCGGACGTGCCCTGGGACCAGGACTGCGCCAGCAGCACCAACTGCAACAACAAGTTCTATCCCACCTTCTGGACGCAGAAGCGGCTGAAGAAGGTGACCACCCAGGTCTGGGCCGGGACCGGAGCGCGCGACGTGGACTCCTGGACCCTCACCCACTCCTATCCCAACCCGGACGACGGCACCAAGGCACGGCTGTTCCTGGACTCGATCCAGCACAGCGGCCTGGTCAACGGCAGGCATGACCTGCCACCGGTCACCTTCCAGGGCAAGCAGCTCACCAACCGGGTCGACGGCAACGACAACATCCCGGCGATGAACTGGTGGCGCATCGAGACGATCCGCTCGGAGGGCGGCGGCGAGATCACCGTCAGCTACTCGCCACGGGACTGCTCCTACCAGGCCCTGCCCCAGCCAGCGACCAACACCAAGCGATGCCACCCGGTCCGGTGGACCCCGGAGGGGTTGTCCGAACGGACCGACTGGTTCAACAAGTACGTGGTCACCAGGGTCGTCGAGAGTGACCGCACCACCGGACTCACCCAGGAGATCTCCGACGTCGAGTACGTCGGCGCACCCGCCTGGCGGCACGACGAGGAGGACGGGCTGGTTCCCGAGGACCGCAAGACGTGGAGCCAGTGGCGCGGCTACGAGCGGGTACGGGTCCGCAAGGGCGTCTCCGGCCAGGTGCGGTCACTGACCGAGCTGGTCTACTTCCGGGGGATGGACGGTGACAAGACCGCCACCGAGGGGGTCACCAAGCGGGTCGACGTGGTCGACTCGACCAACACCGCGTGGCGGGACACCGACCAGTTCGCCGGGATGCTGCGCGAGTCGATCACCTACAGCGCGGACGGCAGCAGCATCCTGTCCCGGTCCATCACCGACCCGTGGCTCTCCCCGGCGACCGTCACCCGGGTCCGGTCGTGGGGGACCACGACCGCGCACAACGTGCAGCAGAAGCGGCTGGTGCAGGGCGAGGTCAGCGGCGGCCGCTGGCGGGAGACAGCGACCCTGCACACCTACGACAGCGGCGGCACGCTCCTGACCGAGCAGCACCAGGGCGACCTGGCCCGCTCGGACGACGACACCTGCACGCAGTACACGTACGCCCGCAACAGCGCCGCCTGGCTGCTGGAGACGGTGGTGCGCAAGCGCACCACCGTGGGCGGCTGCGACCGGGAGCCGACCGGCATCGCCGACGTCGTGTCGGACGAACGGTTCTACTACGACGGCAGCGACACCCTGGGTGCCACGCCGACCCGGGGCGCGGTCACCCGGCGGGAGGAGATCTCCGGCTGGTCCGGCGGCGCCCCGACCTACCTGACCACCATGGAGGCCAGCTACGACCCGCACGGCCGGCTGGAGGAGAAGACCGACGTGCTCGGCGCGCGGGAGCGGACCACCTACACTCCGGCGACCGGTCCCACCACCCGGGTCACCTCGACCAACCAGCTCGGCCACACCACCAGCACCGAGCTGGAACCGGCCTGGGGGGCCGAGGTCTCGGTCACCGCGCCCAACGGCGCCCGCAACGTCGCCGAGTACGACGCGCTCGGCCGGGTCGTCAAGACCTGGCTGGCCGGCCGAGTCCCGGGCCGGGACTCGCCCAGCGCGACCTACGAGTACACGACCCGCGTCGACGGGCCGAACGTGGTGACCGTGCGCACCCTGGAGGCGAATGGCGACTACCGCACCGAGTACCAGCTCCTGGACGGCAAGATGCGGCTGCGTCAGACCCAGGCGCCGTCGCCGCGCGGCGGCCGGGTGATCACCGACGTGAGTTACGACGTCCGCGGGCTGAAGGTGCGGGAGAGTGGCCCCTACTACAACGACGCACCGCCCGGCACCACCCTGTTCCTGCCGGACGAAGCGCTGCTGCCGGCCCAGACGGTGACCGTCTACGACGGAGCCAACCGGCCGACCGAGGAGATCTTCCTCAGCTACGGGGTCGAGAAGTGGCGGACCAGCCACGTCCACGAGGTGGACCGCCAGCACACCACCCCGCCGGCCGGGCAGACCCCGACCACCCGGATCCTGGACGCCGAGGGGCGGCTGGTGGAGCTGCGTCAGTACCGGGGCAGCACCCCGAGCGGCGAGTACGACGCCACGAAGTACACGTACAACCGGCGCGGCCAGCCGGAGACGATCGTCGACTCGGCGGGCAACGTGTGGCGGTTCGGGTACGACGCACGCGGCCGGAGGATCCGCACCGAGGATCCGGACCAGGGCGTCACGACGTACACCTACAACGACCGTAACGACATCGTCAGCGAGACCGACGCCCGTGAGGTGACCCTCTGGTACGAGTACGACGCGCTGGGCCGCAAGACGGCGCTGCGCCAGGGCTCGGCAACCGGAGCGAAGCTGGCCGAGTGGGGCTACGACCGGCTGCCCGACGGCACCCCGGCACCCGGGCTGCAGACCAGCGCGACGCGCTACGTCGACGGTGCGGCGTACACCACGGCGATCACCGGCTACGACGCGGCCAACCGGGTCACCGCGCGGACGGTGACCGTCCCGGCCCGGGAGGGCGCACTGGCCGGGACGTACACGTTCCGCAACACCTACCGGCCGGACGGCGAGGTGGAGACCGCCACCCTGCCCGGCGGTGGCGGGCTCGCCCAGGAGACGCTGCGGTACGGCTACAACGCCCTCGGCATGCCCACCACCCTCGCCGGGGCGACCAGCTATGTCACCGATACCGCCTTCTCGGTCTACGGGGACGTGGAGGAGTTGACCCTGTCCGCGGGTGACCGGTCGGTGCGCCGGTCGTTCCGGTACGAGGCCGGCACCCGGCGGCTCTCCCTGGCCGAGACGAGGCGGGAGGTCGGCCCCCAGCTGATCTCCAGCGTGGCCTACCGCTACGACCCGGGCGGCAACGTGATCCGGATGGTGGACACGCCGGACCCGGCGACCGGGGTGGCCGCGGACACCCAGTGCTTCCGCCACGACCACCTGCGCCGGCTCACCGAGGCCTGGACCCCCGCCTCCGGCGACTGCGCGGCGGCACCCACCGCCGCCGGGCTGGGCGGCCCGGCGCCGTACTGGCACTCCTGGACCCTCGACAAGCTCGGCAACCGGCTCTCCGAGACCCGGACCGCGCCGAACGGTTCCCGGAGCACCAGCAGCTATGCGTACAACCCGGCCGGTGAAGCACAGCCGCACGCGCTGCGCTCGGTGACCAGTACCGGCCCGGACGGCACCAAGAAGGTCGACGAGTACGCGTACGACGCGGCCGGCAACCTGACCAGCCGGGTCCGGGCCGGTGTCGGGCAGACCCTGGAGTGGGACGCCGAGGGGCGGCTGGCGAAGGTGACCGAGAACGGCCGGGTCACCTCCTACGTATACGACGCGGCGGGCGACCGGCTGATCCGCCGCGACCCGACGGGCACCACGCTCTACCTGGGTGAGACCCAGCTCCGGATGGACACCTCCGGCGCGGTCAGCGGCCTGCGCTACTACACCCACGGCGATCGAGCAGTGGCGATGCGCAACGGGAAGACCGGCAAGGTGACCTGGCTGGTCTCGGACCACCACGGCACGGCGGAGCTGGCCGTCGACGAGTCGAGCCAGTCCGTGACCCGGCAGCGCCGCGACCCGTACGGCGGCACCCGCGGCTCCGGTGACCCGAACCTGGCCGGTGACCGTGGCTTCGTCGGCGGCACCAACGACCCGTCCACCGGGCTGACCCACCTGGGCGCCCGGGAGTACGACCCGGCGACCGGCCGGTTCGTCTCGGTGGACCCGGAGATCAGTTACGACGATCCCCAGCACCTGAACGGCTACGCCTACGCCAACAACAGCCCGGTCAGCTTCACCGACCCGGACGGCCGGGCGTACGTCACCAAGCGGGTGACCGCCTACAAGACGGTGTACCGGACGGTGATCAAGAGGGTCACCCGGCTGGTCCGGGTGCTGGTCACCATGTACGTCTTCATGCTCGTGCTGACCCTGCTCGGCTTCCTGCTCCCCCAGCTGACCCCGATCCTGGTGGCCGTCACGAAGGTGATCGTCAGATACATCAAGGTGCTGGAGAAACGCCTGGTCAAGTACACGAAACTGATCAGGATCTGGATCAAGGACCCCAAGCGCGAGAACAAGACCCAACTGCGCGCGTTTAGCAACATGCTGGACGAGATGTGGCGGAAGCTGGACCACTTCCGCCGGACCGCGCAGATGGCCACCCGGCTGGCCGGGCAGCTCCTGGTCAGGGCCCTGTGGCACGGTGGGCTGATGACCGCGCAAGGGCTGCTCGGCTTCAAGGCCAGGTTCGGAAAACCGCTGAACTTCCTCACCAACCGCTTCGAGTCCTATGGGATCGGCAAGTTGGTGGAGTGGGGCACCGAGCTGACCGGCGGCCAGTGCAGCATGCAACACGGCATGCGGGTCTGCTGGGGCGGCTCGCTGCCGTACGGCGGCATCGGCACCGCCTACGGGGACACCTTCCTCAGCAAGAACAGCCGACCGGACGAGGACCTGATGCAGCACGAGAAGGTGCACCGCCGGCAGTGGCGGCGGTACGGTGCCGCGTTCGGTCCGATGTACCTGCTGGAGGCCCTGCGGACGGGAGGTGACCCGTGCCGGAACACCTACGAGAACAACGCCAATCTCGCGAAGGGCAACTACGACCATTGCTGACCCGGCGGCGGGCGGCCCGGGTGCTGTTGCTGTGGCTGCTCTGCCTCAGCCAGACCGCCGCGCACTGCGTCGGCGGCGGGCAGCAGGTCGAGGACGTGCTCGGCTACGTCGAGCTCGACGGCCGGACGGCGGTCTACGCGCCGCTCTGCCCGGACGACGAGGTCCAGGGTGTGCGGGTGTACACCGCCCCGGACCCGCAGCGGGGTGGCGACTTCATCCCGCTGTGGGAGGCTACCGGCCCGACCACCGACACGGTGCGGCAGGGACTCTTCGTCCTCGGCGACGACAGCCAGTTCGCCACGGTGACCCGGCCCGCCCCGGCCAGCTTTCCGCGCCGGCTCTCCGTGCACGCGGACACGGTGCGGGGCCGGTCGGCGGGCCAGGCCTGGGAGCACCCGGCCGAGCTGCCCCGCTATCCGGCCGACACCCCGCTGACGGAGCTGACCTTCGAGACCGACCGGGGCCGCCGGTCCTTCGCCGAGCTGCGCGACATGCTGTTCAGCCAGCCGGCCGCCTGCCCGGACCGCTGAGCGCCGGTGCACGCGGTCGCGCGGTCGCGTCGCGGCTGACAGGGTTTCGCGCCAGTCGGTGTGCCGGGCGTGCGGGCGGGTAACCGCCGCCATGCCGTCCGGTGCGCCAGCGGAGAGCCCGGGATCACCGGTCGACCGGCTGCGGAGCCGGCTGGCCAGGACCGGTCGGACCTGGTCCCGCCGCCTCCGGACGTACCTGATCATCGGCGTCCAGGCCGGGCTCGCGGCGGCGCTCGCCTGGGTGGTCGCCCACCGGCTGCTGAACATCGAGGAACCCACGTTCGCTCCGGGCGCCGCGGTGGCGGTGATCGGCGCGTCGCTGGCCAGGCGGGCCCTGCGAACCGTCGAGCTGCTCGTCGGCATCGGGATCGGCATCGCGGCCGGCGACGTGCTGATCGCGCTGATCGGCACCGGGGCGTGGCAGACCGGGTTGATCGTCTCCCTGGCGGTCACCGGCGCGGCTGTCGCCCGAGGCACCGGCCTGCTGATGACCCAGGCCGGTGCCACCGCGGTGCTGGTGGCGACGCTCACCCCGGCCAATCCGGACCTGGAGCTGCCCCGCGCGCTCAACGCGCTGGTCGGCGGCGCGGTGGGGCTCTTCGTGATGCTGGTCCTGGCGCCGCTCAACCCGCTGCGCACCATACGCCGGGTCGCCGGCTCCGCGCTGGAACTGTTCGCCCGCCAGATGCAGACCTGCGCCGAGGCCCTCGCCGCCGGCGACGTCGACCGGGCGGAGGCCCTGTTGGCCCAGATGCGCAACTCGGATCCGAAGCTGACGCAGCTGCGGGAGGCGGTCTCCGCCGCCGACGAGGTGGTCCGGTTCTCCCCGCTGCGGTGGCGCCGGCGCCGGACCGTACACGCCTACCAGCACGGCGCGAAGCACATGGAGCGGGCGTACCGCAACAGCCGGACCCTGGTTCGTCGCGCCGGCACCGCGCTGCGGGACGCCGAACCGATGCCGCCGGACCTGCCGGCCGCCATCGGAGAGTACGGCGCGGCGGTGCGGTTGATGCACCGGGAGTTCCTGGCCGGTAAGGAACCGGTACAGGCCCGTGCACAGGTGCTCTCGGCGGTGCGGCTCGCCGGGGAGGCGTGCCGGCAGGAAATCGGCCTTTCCGGGACGATGGTGGTCCTCCAGGTGCGGACCGTCGCCAACGAACTGCTGCGGGCCACCGGGATGCGACGCGACGAGGCCCGCCGCCTGGTCCGCCGCGCCGTCGCCGGCAACTGAACGTCCCCGGCAACCCCGACGGCACCGCGCTCGCCACCGGCGGCGCCGGCCCGCTGCGGCGCCTTTTCCCCGCAAGGGCGGCGCCTTTTCCTCCGAAGGGTGGTGCGGAGGATGTTAGAAACCATGACGAACAGGTACTGGCTCGTATGGCGACGACTGGACCCACGGGTAGGCCACCGCCGGCCGGGCCTCCGGGTACGCCCCGGAGGACGGAGCCGCCGGACATCCTGTTCATCCTGGCCGATGATCTGGGTTGGGGCGACCTGGGTTGTTACGGCTCATCGATCCGAACCCCCAACCTCGATCGGCTGGCGGGGGAGGGCATGCTGTTCCGGCACGGCTACGCGTGCTCACCGTGGTGCTCGTCGACCCGCATCGGCCTCTACACGGGTCGTTACCCCACCCGGCTGCCGGCGGCCCTGGAGGAGCCGCTGACCACCCACGCGCAGCACAACGGGATTCCCGCCGACCACCAGACGCTGCCATCGCTGCTACTGGCCGCCGGCTACCGGACCGCGATGTTCGGTAAGTGGCACTGCGGCTGGCTGCCCTGGTACAGCCCGCTGCGTATCGGCTTCCAGACCTTCTTCGGGAATCTCGACGGTGCCATCGACTACTTCGAGCACGTCAACACGATCGGCGAGGCCGACCTGTACGAGGGGGAGACCTCGGTCGAGCAGACCGGCTACTACACCTCGCTGATCTCCGAGCGCGTTGCCGACTTCGTCGCCCAGGATCACGGCGGCCCGTGCTACGTCCAGCTCAACTACACCGCACCGCACTGGCCGTGGGAGGGGCCGGGGGACCGCGAGGTCGGTGCGGAGATCCGGCGCAGGTTCGGCCAGGAGGCCGAAGCCACGCCGTTAATCCACCGCGACGGAGGCTCGCTGGCGAAGTACGCCGAACTGGTGGAGGCGATGGACGCGGGGATAGGCACCGTGCTCACCGCGCTGGCGAACGCCGGGCGCGCCGACAACACCATCGTCGTCTTCACCTCCGACAACGGCGGCGAGCGATGGTCGAGAAACTGGCCGCTGGTGGGCGAGAAGGGCGATCTGACCGAGGGTGGGATCCGGGTACCGCTGATTCTGCGGTGGCCCGCCGCCGTGGCCGGGGGTCAGGTCGTCGACCACCCGATCGACACCCTGGACCTGACCGCGACACTCGTCGACGCAGCCGGGACGGCGCCGGATGAACGCTGCCCGCTGGACGGTGTGAACCTGCGGCCGTGGCTCGTCGACGGAGCTGACTTCCCCGAGCACGACCTGTTCTGGCGTACCTCGAATCAGGGCGCGCTGCGACGCGGCCGGTTCAAGTACCTGTTCGACCGCCGCGAACGGTCGGTGCTGGGCAACTGGCCGCGCCGCGACGGTCCCTTCCACCTGCTGTACGACCTGGCGGCGGACGGTCGGGAGCAGGCGGACATCGCCGACCGGCATCCTCGGCTGACCGAGGAACTGGGCGCCACGTGGGCGCGGATCGACGCCGAACTGTTGTCCTACCCGCCGAGTCATCCGGGCGTACCGGAACCCTCGACGGCGAGGCCCGCCAGCAGCGAGCCGGACTAGGTCCGGGTGGCCGCGTCGCGATGATGATGCGTGATCTACTGTCCCCGGTGGCGGATCTGGCGGTCGTGATCTTCGCCGTGACCTCGATGCTCTCGGTCGGTCTCGCTCACTCGGCCAAGCAGATCCTCGGCCCGCTACGCGACGTGTGGGCGTTGCTGCGGGCGCTGCTGGCCAACTTCGTGCTGGTCCCTCTCCTCGCCCTCGGTATCGTCCGGCTCTGGCCGCTCGACCGACCGCTGGAGGCCGGGCTGATCCTGGTGGCGATGACGGCCGGCGCACCGTTCCTGATCAAACTGACCGAGGTGGCGCAGGGCTCGGTCGCGGTCAGCGCCGCATTGCTGGTGCTGTTGTTGCCAGTCACCGTCGTGTACGCGCCGATCGCCGTACCCCGGGTGTTGCCCGAAGCGGAGGTCTCCGCGGTCGCCCTCGCGGTGCCGCTGGTCCTGACCATGCTCCTGCCGCTCGCCGCCGGCCTGCTGGTCCGGGGCCGTTGGCTGGCCCAGGCCCGACGGCTGGGGCCGATCGCCCGCCGCACCTCGACCGTCGCGCTGGTGGTGATCGTCCTGGCCACCACGCTGGCCGATATCCCGACGATCGCCACCCTGTTCACCGAGGGGGCGATCATACCGGCCCTGCTGGTCATCGCGGGTGCGTTCGTGCTCGGCTACCTGCTCGGGGGCCGGGATCGCGGCCTCCGCGTCATTCTCGGGCTCGGCACCTCGCAACGGAACATCGCGGCGGCGACTGTGATGGCGACCCAGGGCTTCGCCGACAACGACACCCTGGTCATGGTGATCGTGACCTCGCTGGCCGGTTTCGCACTGCTCTTCCCCATCGCGGGCGTGCTGCGTACCCGCCGCTGACCCGACGCCGTGCCGGGTACCCGCCGCTGACCCGACGCGCCGTGGCCGCGCCGTGATCCGGGTCGCCGGACCCCCACCAGGTCGGGCACTCCGGGGCGGCTGTGCGGCGTCTGTGCGGCCAGCCCGGAATACTCTGTGCGGCCAACCCGGAATACTCTGCCGCGCGACGCCAGGTCGGCGACGAAGGTCGGATCTGATACCACCTGGGAGGCACGGGTGCGTTCGAGACTCATCAGGGTGGTGGCGCTGCTGGTCGTCGTCGTGGCGTCGGCCGGCTGGCCGCTGCCGAGGCCGGCGGGCGCGAGCGTGTTGCGCGGGATTCCGCTCGATCCGGGCTCCGCGTGGTACCCACGGACGATCCGGCTGGAACACGCGCCGGCCCCGTACCGCGGCCGGATCCTGGTCTCCACGAACACCGGTGCCGGTGGCACGTTCTTCGAGAGCACCGACGACGGTGCGACCTTCCGGCGCATCGGCGGGCTCGCCGTCAGCCGAGGGCCGGGCGAGTTCTCCTGCTGCTCGACGCTGTTCGAGTTCCCCGAGCGGCTCGGCGACTATCCCGAGGGCACGCTGATCTGGGCGACCTCGGTCAACACCTTCGGCGGCGGCGACACGGTGCCGAACCCGGACGCGCGCATCGTCGCCTGGCGCAGCACCGATCACGGGCGCAGCTGGCTGGCGCTGCCGGGGCCGATCGTGACCGGTGGATCGGGACACGGGCTGTGGGAACCGGAGTTCTCGGTCGTCGGCGGAGACCTGGTCGTCCACTTCTCGGACAAGACACAGCAGCCCCGGTACGGCCAGACCCTGGCCCGGGCCCGCTCCGCCGACGGGGGCGACACCTGGAGCGCGAAGGTCAACACCGTCGCGGTCGACGCGAGCCCGGACCTGGCGGCGGAGGACAGCCCGGGGATGCCGGTGGTGCGCCGGCTGCCGGACGGCCGCTACCTGATGGCGTACGAGTACTGCAACATCAGGCCGGTGCCGGGCGGGCACGGTTGCCGCGTCCACTATCGGGTTTCCGCCGACGGCTGGGACTGGGGCGACCAGACCCACCGGGGCACCATCGCCAAGACCGTCGACGGCAGACATCTTGCCCACGCACCGACCATCGCCTGGGCACCAGGTGGCGGACCGAACGGTCGGCTCCTGATGATCGCCAGGCTGGTGCGGACCGGTGCGGACACCGGCCCCGCCACCGTGCTGAAGGGCCCGAGCGGCACCACCGTACTGGTCAACGACGAGAACGGGGTGGGTGCGTGGTACGAGATCGACGCTCCGGTCGGTATCGGCGACTTCCGGGACGAGAGTCTCAGCGGTGCCGAGCGCGATCTGGTCCTCGCGTGCCAGAACTACAGCTCCGCGCTGCTGCCGTCGGGGGACGGCACACGGCTGCTGGAGGTGGCGACCGACGTGCTGGACGGCACCTGCAAGGCGTTCTACGCCACCGGAGCCGTCGCGCCGCCCGGCGGTCCGGCCGGCGTGCCGGCGAACACGACGTACCGCCTGGTCAACCTGAAGTCGCGGGCCTGCCTGGACGTGGTGGCCGGCCGGGTCGCCGACGGCTCCCGGGTGCAGCAGTGGAGCTGCGACACCGGCGTACTGGTGCAGCGGTGGCGGGCGTCGAGTAGCCGACCGGGCCTCTTCTCGTTCGTCAACGCGAAGTCGGGGCGCTGCCTCGACGTGCCGAACGGGAACATCTCCGTCGACGACGGCGACGTGACGCAGATCTGGACGTGCAACGGCACCGGCGCCCAGAACTGGCGGCTGTCCGCGGTCGGGCGGTCGACGTACACCATCTCGCCGCAGAACAACCCGGACCTGTGCCTGGCCGCCGCCGGCGGTTCGACGGCGAACGGCGCCGCCGCGACGCTCGTGCCGTGCGCCTCCGGCAGCGCCCGGCTGTGGTTCCTGTCCCCGACGAGCTGAACCCGGCACCGCTGGCGGTGTGTGCCGGATCTGTGCGCAGCGCTGGGAGGCTCGGCCGCGACGATGTACCCCGTGGGCGGCGTCGCCCGCCTCACCGTGACCTCGTGCCAGCCCGAACAGATCCCCTGAGGAGGACATTGCTTTGCTGCGGAGACGCCTGAGCCACATCACCGCCATCGCCGCCGTGGCCGGCCTCGCCGCCGGCCTGCTCGTCGCGGTCGCGAGCACGGCCAGCGCGGCCACCAAGCCGGTCATCAACGGACCGACCTTCAACGACCCGCTCGGGTCGGCCGCCAGCCAGGCCGCGATATTCACCCAGATCATCCAGCTGGTCGACGCGACGCCTGCGGGTGAACAGATCCGGGTGTCGGTGTTCGACTTCACCGACGCCGCGATCGCCGACGCGTTGCTGAGGGCGCACCGCCGCGGCGTCCGGGTCCGGGTGATCGTCGACGACTCGTCCTATCTGGACGGGAACGGAAAGCGGAAGGCCAGTCCGGCCTGGGACCGGCTGAGCAATCCCGTCACGGGGCTCGGCACCGACGACGGGGCACCCTCCTGGATCGTGATGTGCGACGACAGGTTCGAAGACGACGACGGCGTCGACGACGTCCGCCGCGGCTGCATCGCGACGGCCCCGCCGGGCCCCGCGTACAACCACAACAAGTTCTTCCTGTTCTCCAAGGTGGGTCCGTTCGAGGACGGCACCAGCTACCAGAAGGTGGTGCTGCAGACATCGTCGAACCTGACCGACTGGTACAAGGTGGAGTCCTACAACGACGCGGTGACCTTCGTCGACGCGACCGTGTACGACGCCTTCGCCGTGTACCACGAGGACATGCGGCGGTTGCGGTACTCGCGCACCGGGGACAACGGCTACTACCGTTCCACCCCGACCGGGAGTACCTATCGGGCGTTCTTCTTCCCGCGCCGCGACGCCACCTACCGCAATCCGTCCTCCGACACGATCGTCAACGCCCTGGACGAGATCTCCTGCGGGTACACCGGCGCGGACGGCATGCGCCACCAGACCGACATCCGGATCGTGGTCCTCAACTTCCTCGGCTCGCGCAGCCAGGTCGCGACGAAACTGGCGCAGTTGCGCGGGCAGCGCTGCTGGATCGACGTCATCTACGCGGAGAGCGACGCCACTGTCGAAGGCATCCTCGACAAGGCCGACATCCAGCGCCTGCGCTGCAAGTTCAACGTGGCGCCGGGCATCGACGTGCGACCACACAACAAGTTCATGCTCATCGACGGCTCCTACAACGGTGGCATCGAGCCTCGGGTGTACACCGGCAGCCCTAACCTGGACGGATCGTCGCTGCGCTCGTCGGACCAGGCGCTGCTGCGGATCACCAGTGCCGCCTACCATGCCAGCTACCTGAGCTACTTCTACAAGATCCGGCGTACCTGCCGCGCCGGTATGGGCGCCTGAACGCAGTGCCGGACGGCAGTTCAGCAACGGGGGGCTCACGGGATCGTTCGGGCCGATCGGGCGCCGTACCGGGGCTGGCGGCGCGAAGCCGCGGCAGCTTCGTCGGCGCGATCCGGAAGCTCGCCGAGCCCGGGGCGACGGGGTGCCGACGCGGACCCCGGAGCTGACGCCGGACCCAGCCTGATGCCCGGCCACGCGGACGCGTGGCCGGGCATCAGGCTGTAGACCACGATCTCCAGCCCGCTATCCGTCAACTCTTTGGCGTTGATTGGTCGCTGTCTGCCAAATTTCCCAAAATGCCCGCTGTGGGAGACGCTGAGCTGCGCTTGGCCACGACTCCGGCCATCTCGACACACTCGGACCAAATTAGATCAATATTGATATCTATGGTTCTCGATGTCATACTCTGCTGGAAGCGCTCCCACCTCGGCCCTTCGGTGCCTAAGAACGGAGGACGTACCATGCGTTCACACAAGCCCGACCAATCCGCCGGGCGATCCCGGTCGGCTGCCCGGCACCCCATCCGGGTGCTCGTCCTGGCGCTGACCATGGTGGTTGGCATTCTGCCCTGGGCTGGCGTGGCCCAGGCCCACGGCACCATCGTCAACCCACGGTCCCGCGCCTACCAATGCTGGCAGGACTGGGGCAGCAACCACATGAGCCCGACCATGCAGCAGCAGGACCCGATGTGTTACCAGGCGTTCCAGGCCAACCCCGACACAATGTGGAACTGGATGAGCCAGCTGCGGGACGGCCTCGGCGGGCAGTTCCAGTCCCGTACCCCGGACGGCCAGCTGTGCAGCAACGGCCTCTCCCGGAACAACAGCCTGAACACGCCCGGGCAGTGGCGGCGGACGAACGTCGGCCGTAGCTTCACCGTCCAGCTGTACGACCAGGCCAGCCACGGTGCCGACTTCTTCCGGGCCTACGTCACCCGGCAGGGGTTCAACCCGGCCACCCAGCGCGTCGGTTGGGGCAACCTCGAGCTGCTCACGACGACGGGGCGCTACGCGCCGGCGCAGAACATCTCGTTCAACGTCAATGCGGCCGGACGCAGCGGGCCGCACGTCCTCTTCGTGATCTGGCAGGCGTCACACATGGACCAGGCGTACATGTGGTGCAGTGACATCAACATCTCCTGATCACAAGAACCGACAGCGGTAGCACCTCTCCGGCCCAGGACCTGGCGTCCTGGGCCGGAGCCGTTCGCCGTCCTGATGCTTGTGGGCGTATCGTCGGGTTCGTTCGCTATGCCCCATGACTTACCTGATGTGCGCCGGAGGTGAACGTCTTCGAAAAGATCCGGCGGGCCTGTCGATCCGGGCGGTTCGTTTTCGTAGCCCTGGTGAGAGAGCCGGACAGCGATCCGGTACACACAACCCGCTGGAGGGCAAGATGACCACCACTGACAGCCCGGTCCGGACCGCCACCGCGACGGTCGGTGCGCTGATCCGGACCGGTGTCATCGCCACGGTTGCCGCGAGCGCCGCCACCATGGCCGTCGCCGCCGGTGGCCACGCGGCAGGGGTCAGTCTCGACCTGGGTGGCGCCCCGATCCCGGTGTCCGGGTTCGGCGTGCTGACCGCTGTCTTCTCGCTGATCGGCGTCGTGATCGCCATGCTGCTGTCCCGGTACGCCCGGCGGCCGCAGCGCACGTTCGTACACACGACGGTGGTGTTGACCGTCCTGTCGCTGGTGCCCGACGTGATCGTCGACGCCGGTGTGGCCACCAAGGCGCTACTGATGCTCACCCACCTGGTCGCGGCCGCGATCGTGATCCCCGCCGTGGCGCGCCGCCTGGCCGCCTGATCTGTCACCATCCCACCGTCGAACTACCGGAGGACCACCATGAAGCAGTACCTGCTGTCCGTGCACTTCGTCGAGGGCGCCCCGACGCCGTCGGACGAGGAGATGCAGACCATGATGCGGGAGACCGATCGGATCACCGCCGAGATGCAGGCCGCCGGCGCCTGGGTCTTCGCCGGAGGACTCCTGTCGCCGGAGAGCGCCACCGTCGTCCGGATCGAGAAGGGTGCCACCACCATGAGTGACGGTCCGTTCGTCGAGACGAAGGAGCACATCGCCGGATTCTGGATCATCAAGTGTGCGGACCTGGACCAGGCGCTCGGCTGGGCCGAGAAGTGCGCGGCGGCCTGTGGCCCGATCGAGGTGCGCCCCTTCGACGAACTGTCCCAGGCCTGAACCGGGGCCGGTCACCCGACATGGACCTGGCGAACATCTACCGCGCGGAGTACGGCCGTTGCGTCGCCACCCTGGCCCGCCTCCTCGGCGACATCCACCTCGCCGAGGAGGCGGTCCAGGACGCCTTCACCACCGCGCTGCAGAAGTGGCGGACCCTTCCGCCGAACCCGGCCGCCTGGATCGTGACCACCGCGCGCAACCGGGCCGTCGACCGGCTCCGCCGGGAGTCGACCCGCGAGGCCCGGCACGCCCAGGCCCTGCTACTGCACCAACAGGACGAGCCTCAGGAGGTGGGACCCGTGAAAGACGACCAGCTGCGACTCATCTTCACCTGCTGCCACCCGGCGCTCGCCCCCGACGCGCGGACCGCCCTCACGCTCCGCCTGCTCGGCGGCCTCGAGGTTCCGGAGATCGCCCGGGCGTACCTGACCCAGGAAGCGACCGTTGCCCAGCGGATCGTGCGGGCCAAGAAGAAGATCCGGGACGCCGGCATCCCGTACCGGGTACCCGCCGAGCACGAGCTGCCCGACCGGCTCCCGCCCGTGCTCACCGTGCTCTACCTGATGTTCAACGAGGGCTACACGTCCACCGCCGGACCGCTGATCAGAACCGACCTCTGCACCGAGGCGATCCGGCTCGCCCGCGAACTCGCCGCGCTGATGCCCGACGAGCCCGAGGTGCTCGGCCTGCTCGCCCTGCTGCTGCTGACCGAGGCGCGCCGCCCGGCCCGGCTCGGCCCGACCGGCGGACTCGTGCTCCTGGCCGACCAGGACCGGTCGTTGTGGAACCGGACACTCATCGCCGAGGGCCACGAACTGGTCCGCCGATGCCTGCGACGCAACCGGCCCGGCCCATACCAGATCCAGGCCGCGATCAGCGCGGTGCACACCGACGGCGCCACCACCGACTGGCAGCAGGTGCTGGCGCTCTACGACCAACTCCTCGCGCTCGCCCCGACCCCGGTCGTCGCGCTCAACCGGGCGGTCGCCGTCGCCGAGGTGCACGGACCGGCGGCGGCCCTCGCCGCGCTGGAGGAGATCGACCTTCCCGGCTACCACCGGCTGCCGGCCACCCGGGCCGAACTGCTGGCCCGGCTCGGCCGCGACACAGCCGCCCGAGCCGCCTACGACCAGGCCATCGCACTGGCCACCAACGAGACCGAGCGTGCCTTCCTGCACGCCCGTCGTATCGAACTCACCAACACAGGGACAGCATGATGACCGCTACCTACACCTTCGACGTCTTCTCCAGTCTCGACGGCTTCGGCACCCACAGCGGCAACTGGGGTGGCTACTGGGGTAAGCAGGGCCCCGAACTTCTCGAGCACCGCCTCGCCGTGTACGGCCAGGAGCAGCGCATGGTCTTCGGGGCCGGGACGTACCGGGCGTTCGCCCGGATGCTGGCCGCGAGTACCGAGGAGTCCGAGGTACGTGACGCCTGGGTCACCCGGATGAGAAGCCTCCCGGCGACGGTGCTGTCCAACACGCTGGTGGGCCCCCTCGACTGGCCGGACGCCACCGTCGTGAGCGGTGACGCCGTGGACGCCGTCGCCCGGCTCAAGGAGGAGTCCGAGCTGCCGCTGCGCTCGCACGGCAGCCTGTCGCTGAACCGGGCTCTGATGGCCGCCGGTCTGGTCGACCGCGTCCAGGTGACGCTCTTCCCGGTGGTCACCGGTCGGACCGGTACGGAGCCGGTCTTCCAGGGCGCGGCCGACTTCGACCTGGAGCTGATCGAGAGCCGGACACTCGACGGTCGTACCCAGGAACTCGTCTACCGCCCCACCCTGCATTTCTGAGTCCGTGCGAACGCCTCCAGCCGCGAGGGACCTCGCCGCCCTCATCCAGGCCGTACTCCGGGACCGCTACGCGGGCGGCGAGGCGGAATCCTCGGCTGCCGCCTCCGGATGTAGACCGTCGGTCCCTCCTACCGACCTGCTGTGGTCCCTCCTACCGACCATCCCGGATCGACCCGAATCCGGGTGGGAGTCGACGAGACCCGCACTAGACCGCCCGTTCAGGGGTGGACCCCGTCTGGTTACCACGGGCCTGCAGCAGTTGCTGCCGCTTGCTGTTCCTGAGCCACCTGTGTGACCCAGGCTTACGTGCCTCGCTCGCCAGATGCTTGACGCTGGCCTCGCTGGACAACTCCTTGAGCTTCGCTCCCGGGCGGCCGCCCAGGTAGACCCTCATCGCGATGTCGTCCCGGTTGGCCAACTGGTAGATGCCGACCCGCCGGCCGAGGCTGATGCACATGGCGGTGGCGAGCACACTCACCGACGTGGGTCGCTCGCCGGTGATCCGGTGGAGCACGGTGTCAGCGGCATGTGCGCCCAGACAACCCGCGGCATAGGCGCTCATCCGGAACGGGAGGTCCGACGGTGCCGCCGAATCCCCGGCCGCGACGATGCGTTCGTCATCGACGCTGGTCAACGACTCGTCGGTGAGTAGCCGCCCGACGGCGTCGGTGCTCAGCCCGCTGCGCATGGCCAGGTCCGGCACGCCGAATCCGGCGGTCCAGATGGTCACCTCGCTCGGCAGCCTGCGGCCGCCGCTGAGCTGTACGGCGTCGGGCGTGACCGCCACGACCCTGGTGCCCGGACCGTCGACCACGGTCACCCCGAGGTCGGCCATCTGCCTGGCGGCCTTAAGTCGGGCCTGCGGGTGCAGGTACGGCCCGAGCACTCCGCCGCAGACCAGGGTGACCCGACGCCCCTGCTCCGCCAGCTCGGCGGCGGTCTCGATGCCGGTCGGGCCGGCGCCGACCACCGTCACCGCGGCGGTCGGGGGCGTGGCGGCGAGGACCGACCGCAACCGCTGCGCCGCCTCCAGGGTGGCGACCGGGTAGGCGAACTCGGCTGCTCCCGGGGTGCGCCAATCGGTGCTTTCGCTGCCCACCGCGTAGATCAGATAGTCGTAGTCCACCGTGCCGCCGGTCGCCAGCGTCACGCTGCGCCCGGCCGCGTCGATCCGGTCCACGGTGTCGACCACCAGCCGGACGTTCTCGGCCAGGATCTCCCGGTATTCGACGACCGCGTCGTGGGACCCGCCCAGCAGTTGATGCAGGCGAAGCCGCGCGACGAAACGCGGGCGCGGATTGATCAACGTCACCGTCAGGTCGTCCCGCTGGGTCAGGCGGTTGGCCGCCATCACGCCCGCGTACCCACCGCCGACCACCACCACCCGGTGCTTCCCAGTCATCGGTGCCTCCTTCATTCCCATGGGGGTTTCACCACAGGACACCGTCCGGTCGAGCGTTGTGACAGGCATGAGCCAGGTCACTGCAGGGCCGAGGCAGGCGGCCACCGGGCTGACGTGCTCGGGCCCGGGGCGCGCCCTGCCCGCCGGAGGGCTGTCCGACCGGCTCGGTGGGCAGCGGCGCGACGGCTCCGGTGCGGGAGTGGTGTCGGTCACGCGTACCAGGGTGGGTTGGTCGATCGACTCCCAGCACGAACGCCCGGTGGGTCCCCGAGGACCAGCCGGGCGTTCGGCTCGGTTCGACTTCCGGACAGGTTACGCCCGGGACCACCGTTGGTTGGTCCCGCCGTGGCAGGACCAGACGATCACAGCGGTGCCGTTCGCGGTTCCGGCGTTGTTGACGTCCAGGCAGAGTGACGGGGATCGGACGTTACTGATGGTGCCGTTGCCGTTGAACACCCACTGCTGGTTGTTGCCGCCGTTGCAGTCCCAGATCTGCACCCGGGTGCCGGCGGTGGCGTTGAGCGGGATGTCCAGGCACTTGCCGAGCAACTGGAGGGCCTGGCCGGACTGCGTGAACTGCTGGTTGGCTCCACTGTGGCAGTCCCAGATCAGCGTGCCGGTGCCGTTGGCCGTGTTGCTGTTGTCCAGATCCAGGCACCGGCCGCTGGACTCGCCGCGCAGTCGGAAGGTCGACGGCGGCTCGGTGATGCCACCGCCACTGACCCGGTACACGACCGTGCCGTGCGCCGGCACGCTGGCCGAGATCGGACCGGTGCTGCTGGAGGTGGCGTTCGTCCAGGTGTCACGCAGCGTGAACGAGCTGCCGGTCTTGCCGATCGCCGCCGCGGTCGTGGAGATCGTCGTGGTGGAGCCGCCCTGGTTGAACAGGGCCACCGCGACGTCACCGTTGGACAGGCGCTTGGCCAGCACCCGCCGGGTGCCGTCGAAGGACACCTGGACCGCCTGTAGGGCCAGCGGATCCTGGTTGATCGCGATGAGGTTCTGGTTCTTCAGGATGGCCTGGGTGGCCGAGTTCATGTTCCGCACGTCGTTGCCGGCGATCAGCGGGGACGCCATCATCGCCCACAGCGCGAAGTGACTGTGCATCTCCGTGTCGTTCATGCCGCCCCGGCCGACCTCCATCATGTCCGGGTCGTTGAACGCACCGGGCCCGGCGTAGTGGGCCAGCGGCACGGTGACGTTGACGATGTTCTGGATCCCCATCGGGTAGCCGTTGGTCTGCCCGGTGTCCCAGGCGTTGGTGATGTCCTCGGTGGTGCGCCACATGTTGGCCACGTCGCCCCAGTTGCGCATCGGTCCGGTCTTCTCGTGGATGCTGTTGGAGTTGATGCTGTAGACGATCGGTCGTCCGGTGGCGGCCAGCGCGTCGCGCATCAGGGCGAACCTCGCCACCTGGTCGTTGATCGTTCCGGTGGGAGAGCACCAGTCGTACTTGAGGAAGTCGACGCCCCAGGCGGCGAACTGCCGGGCGTCCTGGGCCTCATGTCCCTGGGCGCCGGTCGCCCCCGGATAGCTGCCGAAGTACTGGGCGCAGGTGCGGTCCAGCGGGGCCTGGTAGATGCCGAAGAGCAGACCCCGGGCGTGCAGGTAGTCCCCCAGCGCCTTCATGCCACTCGGGAACCGGGACGGGTTGGCCTGGAGGTTCCCCTGCGCGTCCCGGGTCGAGTTCATCCAGCAGTCGTCGACCACGACGTACTTGTAGCCGAGGTCCCGCATGCCCGAGCTGACGATGGCGTCGGCCACCTGCCGGATCAAGGTCTCGTTGATGTTGCAGCCGAACGTGTTCCAGCTGTTCCACCCCATCGGCGGGGTCCTGGCCACCCCGTTGTTCAGCGCCAGCGCCGGACGTGGTGAGGCGGCGGGCTCCACGACCGCCACTGCCACCGCCACCAGAGCCGTGGTCAGGGCAGCCAACCATCTCGTCGTACGTGCGTGCATCGAGCCTCCAGAGATCTACGGGAACGGGCGGCGGCAGGTCCTGGACAGGCGCCGGTGACCTCATGACGGAGCATGGGCAGATGTCAATGTGAGCGCTAACATACTCTGCCGATCCGAGAAGTGCAAGACTGTCGATCCGAGAAACGGCAAAACGTGTGTCGTGGATTGCCGGACGGCGAGGTAAGGCAGGTCGGGACCATAAGTCACCGCTTCACCTAACAGAAAACTGCGGTGATTCTGTTCCTTTGGTCAGCCTCGGCGCCGGCACCGAAACTGTTATCCAGCACGCCCGTATCCAGTCGTCACTCGACGTAGCTCGGTCCCCCACGGACGTGCGAGAAGGCGGCGGTTTGCGAGGTTCCGTACCGGGAAGATCGGGCGTTGGCCAACGCAACGCCAACGGAGAACGCCGATGAGTAGCCAGCAGCGAACCGACGACCTCGGGCGCCCTGTCGGCCAGCCCGGCCCGGCCTCGCCGAGCCGGCCGTCGGCGAACTGGTCAGCGCCGCGGGTGGCAGTGCTGACCCGGGCCGGCTGGGGGCTGACCCTGTTGCTGACGCCCCGGCTCGTGCTGCGGGTCCTGCACGGCCGCGTCGATGCCCCCGCCCTGGTGGTCGCTCGCCTCCTCGGGATGCGTCACCTCCTCCAGGCGGGCGTGACCGCCTGGCGCCCGAGCCGTCCGACCTACCTGGCCGGCGCCGCCGTCGACACCGCGCACGCCCTGAGCACACTCGGGCTGGCCTTGGCGGATCGGCAGCGGCGGGTGCCCGCGTTGGTCGATACCATGCTGGCCGCCGCCTGGACGGCCGTCGGCGTCTGGTCGGGGCCGGTGCAGGATCGCTCGGCGAAGCGCCGCGTACCCGCCGTCGGTCGCTGAACAGCCGGGGCACCGTCCCGTTCGGGCCGCTGGCGGGGACGAGGGACCGCACCGGCGGCTAACCGCTGCTGAGCGCTACTGCTGCCTCGAGCAGCAGTGTGTGCACGAACGGCTGAGGATCGAGTCGTTTCCTGGCACGTGCGAGCCAGGACATCACCACCGCCGGCCCGAATCACGGAACGCGCCGGATGCCCGCTCGGGCCCGTCCGACACCCTCGCGCGGTCGCTTCCTGGCGAATCGGGGAGGCGCTCGCTTCCTTCCCGCCGAATTGGGTAGAGAGCGTCTGTCGGACGGGAGCGAGGAGCCAGCATGCGCCACGAGCGGTCACCCGGCGTCGCGGTCGTGACCGGTGCGAGCGCCGGTGTGGGCCGGGCAACGGTGCGGGAACTGGTCCGCCGGGGTACCACCCGGATCGCCCTGCTGGCCCGCGGCAGCACCGGCCTGGCGGCGGCGGCCGACGAGGTACGCGAGGCCGGCGGCACCCCGTTGCCGATCGAGACGGACGTGGCCGACTATGACCAGGTCGCCGCTGCCGCCGAGCGGGCCGCCGCCGAACTCGGGCCGATCGACCTGTGGATCAACGACGCCTTCACCTCGGTGTTCGCACCGTTCACCCAGATCGAGCCGGCCGAGTTCCGCCGGATAACCGAGGTGACATACCTCGGCTTCGTGTACGGGACCAGGGTCGCGCTGGCGCACATGCTGCCCCGGGACCACGGCACGATCGTGCAGGTCGGCTCCGCGCTGGCGTACCGGTCGATCCCGTTGCAGTCGGCGTACTGCGGTGCCAAGCACGCGATCGTCGGCTTCACCGAGTCGGTGCGGTGCGAGCTGCTGCACGACCGCAGCCGGGTGAGGCTCACCGTCGTGCACCTGCCGGCGGTGAACACTCCGCAGTTCGACTGGGTGCTGTCCCGGCTGCCTCGACACGCCCAGCCGGTACCGCCGATCTACCAGCCGGAGGTGGCCGCCCGGGGGATCGTGCGGGCCGCGTACCGGCCGAACCGCCGGGAGTACTGGATCGGCGCGTCGACCGTGGGCACCATCCTCGGCAACCGGGTCCTGCCGGGCCTGCTGGACCGGTATCTGGCCCGTACCGGCTATTCAAGTCAGCAGACCGGCGAGTCGACGACCGGGAGCCAGCCGGCCAACCTCTGGCGACCGGCGGACGGCCCCGACGGCCACGATTTCGGTGCACACGGTTCGTTCGACCGGAAGGCACACGGCCGCAGCTTCCAGGCGTGGGCGTCGCAGCACCGGAGGGAACTGGTTGCGGGCACCCTGGCGCTGGGGGCGGCGGGCGCGGCGCTGGGCCGGATTGTCCGGGGCTGACCCCGCCGACGGCGGCGCGGATACCAGCCGCCCGGCTGGTTTGCGGTCGAGAAGGCCGGGTAGCCCCCGCTCCGTCCGCCCTGGTCCGCCGTGTCCGACGGCAGGCGAACGCCGCGTGGCGGCGGGAGCGGAAGAGGGGGCGAACCCGGACGAGGAGGACGACGTGCAGGAAATCGTGGGCGAGAGCCTGGCCCGACGCCTGGTGGCGTGGGGGGTCGACACCGTGTTCGGGCTGCCCGGCGACGGCATCAACGGTCTGATGGAGGGATTCCGCCGGCAGCGGGAGAAGTTGCGGTTCGTGCTGGTGCACCACGAGGAGGCGGCGGCCTTCATGGCCACCGGCTACGCCAAGGCCACCGGGCGGCTCGGGGTGTGCGCGGCCACCTCCGGGCCGGGGGCGATCCACCTGCTCAACGGGCTCTACGACGCGAAGCTCGATCACGTGCCGGTGCTGGCGATCACCGGCATGCAGGAGACCTCGGTGCTGGGCGCGCACTACCAGCAGGAGGTGCAGACCACCCAGCTGTACCAGGACGTGGCCGCGTACAACCTGATGGTCACCAACCCGCAGCAGATGCCGGCGGTGGTGGACTTGGCGATCCGCGACGCGCTGAGCAAGCGGACCGTGGCGCACCTGACCTTCCCCAACGACGTGCAGGTGGCACCGGCCGCCGAGGACCCCTACCGGCACGTCAGCCCGGGCAAGCCGCCGATGAGCGCAGCCGTGGCGTCGTACCCGCGGCTGGCGGCGGATCCGGATGAGCTGGCGAGGGCGGCCGAGGTGCTCAGGGCCGGCCGCAAGGTGGCCATGCTCGTCGGCGTCGGCGCCCGCGCCGCCCGCGAGGAGGTGCTGGCGGTGGCCGAGGCCCTGGCCAGCCCCATCGTCAAGACGCTGCCGGGCAAGCTGGTGGTGCCGGACGACCACCCGCTGACCACGGGCGGGCTCGGCCTGCTCGGTACCGCTCCCAGCGAGGAGCTGATGGAGGAGTGCGACACGCTGCTGATGGTGGGCACCTCCTTCCCGTACGGTAAGTTTCTGCCCGCTCCGGGGCAGGCGAAGGTGGTGCAGATCGACGTCGACCCCAGCCTCATCGGGATGCGGCTGCCGGTCGACGCCCCGGTCTGCGCGGACGCCCGGCTGGCGCTGCGGGACCTGTTGCCGATGCTCGGCCACGGCCCGGACCGCTCGTTCCTGGAGAAGTACCAGCGCAAGATGAGCGACTGGCGTTCGAAGATGGCCAGCCTGGTGAACCCGGAGCGGTCGCCGATCGCACCGCAGTACCTGATCGGCTGCATCGACGAGGCGGCCGCCGACGACGCGATCCTCACCTGTGACTCCGGGACCATCGCCACCTGGTCGGCGCGGCACTGGACGATCCGCGGCGACCGCGAGTTCTACCTCTCGGGCAACCTGGCCACCATGGCTCCCGGCCTGCCGTACGCCGTCGCGATGCAGCACGCCTATCCCGGCCGGCAGGTGATCGCGTACGTCGGTGACGGCGGTTTCGCCATGTTGATGGCCGAGTTCCTCACCGCGGTCCGGCACGAGCTGCCGATCAAGGTGGTGATCAACAACAACAACTCGTACGGGCAGATCCTGTGGGAGCAGATCATCCTCGGCTACCCCGAGTATGCGGTGCGGCACCGCCAGCCGGAGGCGGACTTCTCCACCTGGGCCCGTGGCTGTGGCGCGTTCGGGGTCAAGGTGACCGACCCGAAGGCGCTGCCGGGTGCCATCCGGGAGGCGCTCGAGCACCCCGGCCCGGCGCTTGTCGACTGCGACGTCAACCCGAACGAGCCGCCGATGCCGGGCAAGATCAGATATGAGCAGGCGAAACACTTCACCGAGGCGTTCATGCGCGGCCAACCGCACAAGGTCGCCACCGTCGCCACCGTTGCCCGAGACAAGATCAACAAGCTTCGCGCATGACCGAGGTGCTGCCCGACCCGGTCACCCGCGGGGCGGCGGCCGGCCTGGTAACGGCCGCCGGACCGGCCTCGGCGGCCGCGCTGGTACGCCGGTCGGGGCGATGACCGGGATCGGCCTCACCGCCGAGGCGTACCGGATTCCCACCGACGCCCCCGAGGGCGACGGCACCCTCGGCTGGACCGCCACCACACTGGTACTGGTCCGGGCGCGGGCCGACGGGCACACCGGGATCGGCTGGACCTACGGTCCGGTCGCCGCGGTCGGCGTGGTGGCGGACCTGCTCGCCCCGGTCCTCGCCGATCTCGATCCGGACGACGTGCCGGCGGCCTGGACCCGCATGCGGCGCCGGCTGCGCAACGCCGGCCGCCCCGGCGTCGCCGGGCTCGCCCTGTCGGCCGCCGACTGCGCGCTGTGGGACCTGAAGGCCCGCCGGCATGCCCTGCCGCTCGCCCGACTGCTCGGCACCGCCCGCCGGGACGTGCCTGTCTACGGCAGCGGCGGCTTCACCACCTATGACGCCCAGCGCCAGCACCGACAGCTCGCCGGCTGGGTGCACGAACAGGGCATCCCCCGGGTGAAGATCAAGATCGGCGAGGCGGACGGCACCGCGGTGGAGCGTGACCTGGCCCGGATGACGGCCGCCCGCCACACGATCGGCGACGGCACCGAGTTGTTCGTCGACGCCAACGGCGGCTACCAGCGCAAGCAGGCGATCCGGGTCGCCAGCGCCGCCGCGGACCTGGACGTGCGCTGGTACGAGGAACCGGTCAGCTCCGACGACCTGCCCGGCCTCGGTCTGGTGCGGGACCGGGTCACCGCCGACGTGACGGCGGGGGAGTACGGCTACGACCTCGTCTACTTCCAGCGCATGGCTCCGTACGTCGACTGCCTCCAGATCGACGTCACCCGCTGCGGTGGCATCAGTGAGTTCCTCCGGGCCGCCGCGGTGGCCGACGCCGCCGGGATCCAGGTGTCCGGGCACTGTGCCCCGCATCAGCACCTGCCGGTCGCCGCCACCACGCCGAACCTGCGACACCTGGAGTGGTTCCACGACCACGTTCGCATCGAGACGATGCTCTTCGACGGCACCCATCCGGCCACCGGCGGCGCGGTGCCCGTCCAGACCGAGCGGCCGGGCAACGGGCTGGAGTTCCGCGCCGAGCAGGCGCGGCAGTTTCGGGTGGCCTGACCCGGGCGTCAGCGGCCAGGGCGAGGGGCGGGTGGCACCCAGGCGGCACCGCCGCGGCTGACCCACCTGCTCGCCCCTCGCCCGGGAAGAAGGCCGAGCCGCGGGGTTCGGCATTGACATGAGTCGTTTGACGTATGACGATGTGAGCGCTAACTTTTCGGTCGCGGTGTCAGGTGGCTGCCGGGAGCCCTGACGATGCACCGCCGCGATTCGCACGGACTCGCCGCATCGTCGGCTCATGGCGGGGCCGGTCGTCCGGGGGCGGTGGCCGCGGGTCTGTTGCGGAAGACCTCACATGCCGACGCCCACCACAGGACGCCGGCACCATCCCTGGGCGCACGCGTCCGTGCTGCTCGCGTGCGATCCCGACAGAAGGAGCTGATCATGAAGGCCACCGGTGAGGCTCGTCCCGCCTCTCCACCCAGACATGGCTGGCGGTCAGGACTGGCCGTCGCGGCGGCGGCGGCCGTCGCGGTCGGCACGCTCGTCGCGGTGAACCCCGCGCCCGCGTCGGCGGCGACGGTGGACACGAACGCCTGGTACGTCCTGGTGAATCGGAACAGCGGCAAGGTGCTGGACCTGTACGGCCTGGCCACCAACGACGGTGCGCGGATCACCCAGTGGACGCGAAACGGCGGCGCGAACCAGCAGTGGCAGTTCGTGGATTCGGGAGGTGGCTACTACCGGCTGAAGTCCCGGCACTCCGGCAAGGTCCTCGACGTGTACAACCTGTCGACCGCCGACGGCGGTGCGATCGTGCAGTGGACCGACCTCAATGCGGCGAACCAGCAGTTCCGGCTGGCCGACTCCGACGCGGGGTACGTCCGGCTGATCAGCCGGCACAGCGGCAAGGTCGTCGAGGTGCAGGGCGCGTCCACGGCCGACGGTGGGAACATCGTGCAGTACTCCGACTGGAACGGCACGAACCAGCAGTGGCAGCTCGCTCGGGTCGACGGCGGCGATCCGCCACCTGGTGGTACCGGCTGCGGCAGGGCCCCGACGCTGTCGAGCGGCACGTACACGATCCAGAGCAACGGCAAGAGTCGATCCTTCATCCTGCGGATGCCGGCCAACTACAACAACAGCAACCCCTACCGGTTGATCTTCGCGTTCCACTGGCGCGGCGGCACCATGCAGGACATCTCCTCGGGCGGCACCAGTGGGTCCGCGTGGTCCTACTACGGCCAACAGGAGCAGTCGAACAACACCGCGATACTGGTCGCGCCGCAGGGGCTGGGCAACGGCTGGGGCAATGCCGGCGGTGAGGACGTGACCTTCGTCGACGACATGGTCCGGCGGATCGAGAGCGACCTCTGCGTCAACCCGAGGCAGCGCTTCGCGCTCGGCTTCAGCTGGGGTGGCGGCATGAGCTACGCCCTCGCCTGCGCTCGGGCGAACGTGTTCCGGGCCGTCGCGGTCATCGCCGGAGCGCAGATCAGCGGCTGTAGCGGCGGTACCCAGCCGATCGCGTACTTCGGGCTGCACGGCATCTCGGACAACGTCCTGAACATCTCGCAGGGGCGGTCGCTGCGGGACACCTTCGTCCGGAACAACGGCTGCACCGCCCAGAACCCACCGGAGCCGGCGGCCGGCAGCCGGACGCACATCACCACCGCCTACTCGGGCTGCCGGTCCGGTTACCCCGTGCAGTGGGCCGCGTTCGACAACGGTCACATGCCCGGTCCGGTGGAGGGGACCTACGCCGAGAGCGGCATCACGACGTGGACAAAGGGTGAGATCTGGCGGTTCTTCGCGCAGTTCTCCTGAGAAGGGGCGCGGTTTCTCCCCAGAAGTCGGCAGATCTCCGCAGAAGGGACGGAAGGCGTGACGGGCGGGCTCGTGGCGCGCAGGGGTGCTGGCACCCGCCGCGCGACCGGGAGCCCGCCGGGTCCGGCGACGGTTCAGCGCTGAAGACGGCTGGGGCTGCCCGTTCCGCTGCGGCGGACGAGCCATGCCTCGGTGATGTGGGTGAACATCGCCTCGGCCGCACCGTCCGGATCGTGCGCGGCGATGCGTTCGTAGATGCGCCGGTGCCCGCGGTTGGACGCCACGCACAGCGAGCGTTGGGTCCGGCCCATGTACCGGGCGGTGTTGACGACCTGACTCTCCAACGCGCGTACCACACCCCGGGCGATACGGTTGCCGGAGGCCTGCATGATCGTGTCGTGGAAGGCGCGGTCGTGCTCGTGATAGGTGGCGTGGTCGTCGACGAGCTCATCCATCCGCTTCACCTGATCGCGTAACCGCTCGATGGTTTCCTGGTCCGCCAGCCGGGCGGCGACGTTCGCCATGTCGGACTCGAGCACCCGGCGGGTGACGACGAGGTCGTCGAGGATGGCGAGGCTGTCGTCCTCGGCGATGGTGGCCCCGAGGACGAGTTCGTCGAGCATGTCCCAGGACGACCGCGGGGTGACCATGGTGCCGGCGCCCTGGCGGACCTGTACCAGCCCCTTCTCCTGAAGAATCTTCACCGCCTCCCGGACGACGGTCCGGCTCACGGAGAAGGTCTCGCAGAGCACCGGCTCGGGCGGGAGCGACGTCCCGGACGGGTGCGTCCCGCGGACGATGCGCTCCACCAGCTCGGCGGTGACGGCCCGGGCGAGGTTGGCGGGTCGCCGCGTCCAGGCCGGGGGCACTACAGCATTCAAAACGGTCTCCTGCGATCGCGTCATGTCCCCTCCCGGTGGCTCACCGCGCTGGTAGCCCGGTGTCCGTGGTCAGTGTACGGCCGACCGTTGACGAGTAGACATCATACGAGTTACGTTTCCGCGTGATGACGCCCGACGGTCGGTTCGCCGGCCACCCCTCGTTCAAAGGTTGACAACGATGAAACACCGAGCAATATGGCCGGCCGTCCTCGTTGTGGGACTGGCGCTGGCCGGTTGTGGAAGTGCCACAGGGTCGAACTCGTCGCAGGGCGGGTCGGAGGGCAAGCTGGTGGTGTGGGACTGGAAGTCTGGTGAGCCTTCCGCCGCACCCTACATCGAGAAGGCGAAGGCGGACTTCGCGAAGAAGCATCCGGACGTGACGGTCGAGTTCGTCGCGCAGCCCTTCGACCAGTACTACACGCTGCTCGGTGCGGCGATCCAGTCCGGCAAGGGCCCGGACGTGATCCTGTTCAACGGGGGCGGCCAGATCCGTGACCGGGTGGACGCGCTCGTGCCGCTGGACGAGTACGTGACCGAGGACAAGCAGCGGCTGGCCGGCTGGGACGCGTTCACCAAGGAAGGCAAGATCTACGCCAGCCCGGTGACGCTGCAGGGCCACCCCATCTACTACAACAAGGCGCTCTACGAGAAGGCCGGGCTCGACCCGGCGAGCCCGGCGACGACCTGGAGCAAGTTCCTCGCCGACTGCGCCGCCATCGCCAAGGCCGGCGCCAAGTGCTTCGCCCTCGGCAACAAGGAGGGTGTCGGCATCCAGTTCTGGCTCTCGGGCCTGGGGTCGGGCATCCTCACCGCGCAGGAGTACGACGACTGGATCGCCGGGAAGCGCGACTGGACCTCGCCCAACGTCAAACGGGTCTTCGAGCTCTGGAAGGAGGCCGGCGACGCGGGCCTGAACAACGAGGGCGCGAACTCGACCGCGATGTTCAACGACTCGTTCGCGCTCTTCCAGTCCGGTAAGGCCGCCCACGTCATCGGGCTGATGTCGGACGTGGGGCACTGGAAGGACTTCAGCGAGTTCCTGACGACCGACAAGCTCGGCGTCATGGACGCCCCGGTCGTCACCGCCGGGACCACCCCGAGCCTGCCCTACGACGGCGGGATCGGCTACGGGGTCGCCAAGTGGACGAAGGACCCGAAGGTGGCCGCCGACCTGGTGCGGGCACTGACCTCGACCGACGCGTTGCGGGCCTTCTACGCCGAGGCCGGCGCGATCGCCGCGGACACCACGATCGACGTGTCGCAGGGCGGCCCGGCCGTCGCCACGATCGTCTCCGAGATCAAGGGCGGCAAGCCCGCCCTGCACGTGGCGCTCTCCTCGAAGACCCTGGACCTGATGGGTCGACTCTCCCAGCAGCTGCTCGGTGGTTCGATCACCGTCGACGAGGTGGTGAAGCAGTTGGCCGCTTCCGACCAGGCGGGCTGAATCCGTGCCGATCGGAAATGTACCGTCGTCGGTGGTCCTGCTGCTGCTCCTAGGGT
>NZ_JBEEAC010000045.1:0-43693 GCF_040120695.1 Plantactinospora sp. B6F1
CGTCGGACGGACCGCCCCAGGCCGGACGGACCGACGGGGCGGCGCCCCGGCCGGCCCTTCATCGCGGCGGCGCCCGTTCCCGGCGCTCCGCTGGCCTGCGGTCCGAGCGCCTCGCCCCCTTTGTCCTGGTGGCCCCGGCAGTTCTGATCATCGTGGTGATGCGGCTCTATCCGCTGCTGCTCGGGGTGAACTTCTCCTTCACCGGCGACGGTGAGCGCAACGGGGTGGCGGTCGGTCTCGACAACTACCTGGAGCTGTTCCAGGATCCGCTGTTCCGGACCGCGCTGGGCAACGTGGGACTGCTGGTGCTGCTGCTTCCGCTGGCGGTGGCGATTCCCGGACTGCTCGCGACGTTCATCTACCTGCGGGTGCCCGGTCACCGGCTCTACCGCGGCGTCTACTTCTTCCCCGCGGTGCTCTCCCCGGTCATCGTCGGCGCGATCTTCAACCTCCTGCTCGCCTTCGACGGTCCGCTCAACACCGTTCTCCGGGCGGTCGGGGTCGGGCCGGTGGACTGGCTCGGGAACCCGGACGTCGCGATGTTCGTGGTGGTCGGCGTGCACGTCTGGGCGACCTTCGGAATGGCCCTGGTGGTGTTCCTCGCCGGGTTCGCCACCCTGGACGCCGCGCTCATGGACGCGGCCCGGGTGGACGGGGCGTCGCTACCCCAGGTCATCTGGCACGTGATCATCCCGGGTCTGTCCCGCACCATCCAGTTCGTCTTCGTGACCACGATGATCGGCATGCTGACCTCCATGTTCGGCCTGCTCTACGTCATGACCAGCGGCGGTCCGGAGGGGTCGACCTACCTGCCGGAGTACTACATCTGGATCCAGCAGGGACAGATGAACCGGCCGGCCCTCGCGTCGGCCGCGTCGACGGTCCTCTTCGTGATCATGATCATGGTCGGGCTGCTCCAGATCAAGCTGCTCAAGCGGGCGGGAAGGGAGGACTGATGCGTCGTATCCGTCTGGGCCGGTGGCTGGTCGCCATCCCGATGGCGCTGCTCGCGATCGCGACCGTCTATCCCGTGCTGTTCACCGCCAACGTCGCGATGAAGACCCGGCGTGACTACATCCTCGACCGGTTCTCCCTGACCGACGCCCTGCGCTGGGAGAACATCAGCACGGCGTGGACCAGCGTCGGCATGGGCCGGTACTTCGTCAACTCTTTGATCGTGGTGACGTCGTCGGTGGTCCTGCTGCTGCTGCTCGGGTCGATGGCCGGGTTCGCCCTGAGCCAGCTGCGGTTTCGCGGTTCGACGGCGCTGTTCCTGGCCTGTCTCGCGGGACTGTTCGTGCCCTTCCAGGTGATCATGGTGCCGCTCGCCCGGATCATGGCAGACAGCGGCCTCATCGACACCTACCCCGGACTGGTCCTCGTCTACGTGGCCCAGTTCCTGCCCTTCACCGTCTTCCTGATGACCAGCTACTACAAGACCATCCCGCCGGAGATCGTCGACGCGGCCAGGATCGACGGCAACAGCGTGTACGGCGTGTACCGCCGGATCATGCTGCCCCTGGGCACTCCGGCGCTGCTGTCGGTCGGCATCCTCAACGCCCTGTTCTGCTGGAACGACGTCCTCATGGCACTGGTGATGATGCCCTCGGCCGACCACCGGACCCTGATGGTGGGCGTCACCTCGCTGCGCGGGCAGTACTCCGACGACATCCCCACCTTCGCCTCCGGCGTCCTGATCGCCGCGGTGCCCGTCCTGGTGGTGTACCTGTTCCTCCAGCGCCAGATCGCCGAGGGCGTCGCGGCTGGTTCCACGAAAGGCTGACATGCGGATCACCGGATATCGGACACTCAGTACAATCCAGGAATGGGGGCGGTCCGTCGGCGACGCCAACGGCGTCTTCTCCGACGGAGTGGTCCCGGTGTCGATCGTCATCGTCGAGACCGACGAAGGCATCTCGGGGGTTGGCCTCGGGCCGCACGTGGAGATCGAACGGATCTTCGCGGCCATCGACGGCGAAGATCCCCGTGCGGTGACGACCCTCTACGACCGCATGCTGCGGCACACCTTCAAGGCGGGTCACGCGGGCCCGGTCTTCGGCACCATCGGCGCACTCGACACCGCCCTCTGGGACATCAAGGCGCAGGCGGCCGGCGAGCCACTGTGGCGACTGCTGGGCGGACGTGACCGGCGGGTCCCCGCCTACGCGTCCGGCCTGGACATCGGGCTGACCGACGAGGAACTCCTCGCGACCTACGAGGTCTACGCCCGGTACGGCCTGCGCGCCGCCAAGCTCAAGGGCGGCCTCGACATCGAGCGCGACCGGCACCGCCTCCGCCTGGTCGGGGAGTTGCTGACCGAGGCCGGGCACGGACGGCGGCCGGGTCTGATGCTCGACGTCAACGAGGCGTGGACCCGCAAGCAGGCCGTCCGGCACGTCTACGAACTCGAACGCACCCTCGACCTGATCTGGATCGAGGAACCAGTCCGGCGCTGGGACGCCGAGGGTCTCGCCGCCGTCAGCCGGGGGGTGCGCGCGTCGGTCGCCACCGGGGAGAACCTCACCGGGCTTGAGCAGTACCGTCCCCTGATCGCCGCCGGGGCGGTCGACATCGTGCAGATGGCCGCCGTCTGGGGAGTCACCCACTTCCTGCGGGCGTCCGCCCTGGCGCACGCGCACGACCTGCCGGTGAGCCCGATCGGCAACAGCCCGGTCGGGCTGCTGCACGCCGCCACCTCGGTGCCGAACCACCTGACCAGCGAGTTGCAGGACCTGGTTCCACCGGTCGGGGTCTCCATCGACCTGCACGTCGAGGACGGTGCCTTCGTGCTCGGTGACTCGCCCGGCCTGGGCGTCCGGGTCGACGAGGACCAGATCAGGGCGATCACCCGGCGCCCGGAGGCGCAGCCGTCCGAGGGTCCGCACGTCCGGCCGGAGCGGGCCGGGCGGCGACTGCTGGCCGGGCTCGACGGCATCGCCCCCGCACGGCGGCTTCCCGGAGCGCCGCTGTACTCCCACAACGACGTCTCGCCCACCGCACGGCACTGACCCCAGCCCGCGTCTGCTACCGAAAGGATCCTCGCGTGCCTCCCTCGCCGTACCGTCCAGACGGACCACCGCGGCCGCCGCGCTGCCGACTGCCCGGGCCACGACCATGTCCGGTCGGGACGACCGACGTACCGACGGCCGAGACGGAGGATCGATGAAGGCAGTGGTCTACCGGGGGGCACGGGACCTCGGAATCGAGGAACGTGACCCGGAGCCGCCGGGTCGCGGCCAGCTGCGGATCGCGGTGGCCTACACCGGGATCTGCGGCACCGACCTGCACATCTACCACGGGGACATGGACGCCCGGGTCGGCCCCTCGGCGATCATCGGACACGAGATGTCCGGGCGGATCGCGGCCGTCGGCGCGGAGACCACCGGCTGGTCGGTCGGCCAGCCCGTCACCGTGATGCCGACCCGGTCGTGCGGGCGGTGCGCCGCCTGCCGGAACGGAAACTCCCACATCTGCCACGCCATGGACTTCCTCGGCATCGACTCGCCGGGCGCCATGCAGTCCGCCTGGAACGTCCCCGCGGACCTGGTCCTGCCGCTCCCCGAGGAACTGCCGCTCGACCACGCGGCGCTCGTCGAACCGGTCGCGGTCGCGGTACACGACGTCCGTCGGGGGAACGTCACCGCCGACGACCAGGTGGTGGTGGTCGGCGGCGGGCCGGTCGGGGTCCTGATCGCCGTCGTTGCGAAGGGCCGCGGCGCGCGGGTCCTGCTCGTGGAGCCGGACCCGTTCCGGCGCGCCGCCGCGACCGGGATGGGTATCGAGGCCGTCGACCCGAACGCGACCGACGTCCTGGCACTGGTGGACGACCGCACCGACGGCGCGGGCGCCGACATCGCCTTCGAGGTCTCCGGCTCCGCGGCCGGCGTCGCCACCGCGGTGGACGTGCTGACCACCCGGGGCCGGCTGGTGATGGTGGCGATCCATCCCCGGCCCCGGGAGGTCAACCTGCACCGGTTCTTCTGGCGCGAGCTGGAGCTGCTCGGCGCCCGGCTCTACCAGCGGGACGACATGGCGGAGGCGATCCGCCTGGTCGCCTCCGGCGCGATCCCGGCGGAACGGCTCATCTCCCGGGTCGAGCCCGTCGAGGCGGTGACCGCCGCGTTCACGGCGCTGGAGAGCGGCGGTGGCGTGCTGAAGGTGCTGCTCGACTGGCTGGAGGACGACCGGTGACCGGATTGTTCGACCTGTCCGGGCGGACCGCCGTGGTGACCGGCGCCCGGCGCGGCATCGGCCTGGCCATGGCCGAGGCCCTGGCCGTGGCCGGCGCCGACGTCGTCGGCGTCTCCGCCCAACTGGAACCGGAGGGGAGCGAGGTGGAACGCCGGGTACGGGCGGCCGGCCGTCGATTCACGGCGCTGCGGGCCGATCTTGCCGACCGGGCAGCCGTGCACCGGTTGGCTCGGGACCTGACCGGGCTCGGATCGATCGACATCCTGGTGAACAACGGCGGCACGATCGCCCGTACCCCGGCCGCCGATCACCCGGACGAGATGTGGGACCACGTCATCGAGGTGAACCTGAGCAGCCAGTTCGTGCTGAGCCGGGAAATCGGCCGGACGATGGTCGAACGCGGTCGAGGAAAGATCATCTTCACCGCGTCGCTGCTGAGCTTCCAGGGCGGCATCACCGTCCCCGGCTACGCCGCGTCGAAGTCGGGCGTGGCCGGGCTGACCAAGGCACTGGCGAACGAGTGGGCGGCCCGGGGGGTTAACGTCAACGCCATCGCGCCCGGTTACATCGCCACCGACAACACCCGGGCACTGCGGGACGACCCCGATCGTGACCGAGCAATTCTCGCCCGGATCCCGGCGGGCCGCTGGGGCCACGCGGAGGATCTCGGTGGCGCCACGGTGTTCCTGGCGTCGGCGGCGTCGGACTACGTCAACGGGATCGTGCTGCCCGTCGACGGCGGATGGCTGGGCCGATGACCGCGGAGCAGGCGCCGGGACGCCCCGGCATCGTCGACGCGCACCACCATCTCTGGGTCCGGGCACGGCATCCGCAGCCCTGGATCGACCCGGTGTCCATGGCGGCCATCGACGCCGACTTCGAAACCGTCGACCTCGCCCCGCTGGCCGAGAGCGCCGGCGTCACCGGGACCGTCGTGGTGCAGTCCATCGCCTCGGAGGCGGAGACGGTGGAGCTGCTGAGCATCGCGGTCGACGACACCCTCGTCCGTGGGGTCGTCGGCTGGGTGGAGCTGACGGCCGACGACGTCGCCGACCGCATCGACCGGCTGCGGGCGGTACGGGGCGGAGACCGGCTCGTCGGGATCCGCCACCTCGTCCAGGACGAGACCGATCCGGCGTACCTGGACCGCCCGGACGTCCGCCGCGGGATCGCGGCGGTGGGCGCCGCCGGCCTGGTCTTCGATCTGCTGGTCCGCCGACACCAGCTACCCATGGCCGCCCGATTGGCGTCCGACCTGCCCGAGGTGCGGTTCGTCCTCGATCACCTCGGCAAGCCCGCGCTGGGCGGTGCGGAGCCGACCGACTGGTCCCGGGACCTGCGGGCACTGGCGGCCTCGCCGAACACGACGGCGAAGCTCTCCGGCCTGGCCACCGAGGTACGACGGTCACACTGGACACCGGAGGACCTCCGACCCGCCGTCGACACCGCACTCGACGCGTTCGGGCCGGATCGGCTGATGTTCGGCTCGGACTGGCCGGTGTGCCTGCTGGCCACCTCGTACCGGGGGTGGATCGAGGCCCTGTCCGAGTCGCTGGGTGACCTCGGCGCGGCCGAGCGCGCGCTGATCTGGGCGCAGACGGCACGGCGGGTCTACCGGTTGGGGGCATGGTGAGGACCCTCGCGCTGCCGCGCCGCCCGGCGGTACGGCTGACCGAGTTGGCTCTCGGCGCATCCCAGGCCGGCAACCTGTACCGGGCGATCACGAACGAGGAGTTCGCCTCCGCGGTCGACACGGCGTGGGACGCGGGCGTCCGGTACTACGACACCGCGCCGCACTACGGACTCGGGCTGTCCGAGCGACGGCTCGGCGCCGCACTGCGGCACCGGCCGCGCGACGAGTACGTGGTGTCGACGAAGGTGGGCCGCCTGCTCGTACCGACGCCGGAGGACGCGTACCGGCGTGACCCGGAGGGGTTCGACGTCCCCGCCAGCCACCGACGGGTGTGGGACTTCAGCCGTGACGGTGTCCGCCGCTCGATCGAGGCGAGTCTCGAGCGCACCGGTCTGGACCGGTTCGACGTCGTCTACCTCCACGACCCCGACGACCACTGGGAGCAGGCCGCGACCGAGGCGATACCGGCCCTGGTCGAGCTGCGGGACCAGGGCGTCGTACGCGCCATCGGGGCCGGCATGAACCAGTCGGCGATGTTGGCTCGGTTCGTCCGGGAGACCGACGTCGACGTGGTGATGTGCGCGGGACGGTACACCCTGCTGGAGCAGGGTGCGGCCGATGACCTGCTGCCCGTCGCCGCGAACCGACGGGTGGGCGTGGTGATCGCCGGCGTGTACAACTCGGGGCTGCTGTCCCGCGACCGGCCACCGGACGAGGCGCGCTACGACTACCGGCAGGCCCCGCCGGAGCTGGTCGAGCGAGCGCGGCGGATCGCCGCGCTCTGCGGGACGTACGGCGTCACACTGCCGCAGGCGGCGCTCGCCTTCGTCCGCCGGCACCCGGCCGTGGTCTCGACGGTGGTCGGCGTGCGCGACGGATCGCAGGTGACCGACGCCGTGCGGCGGTCGGAGGCCGCCGTGCCGGACGAGGTCTGGGACGCGCTGGTGGCGGCCGGCCTGCTCGCCGCGCCGCCGTCCGGGTAGGCAGACCGGGCCCGACCGGCCCGCCCTGGTCGACGCCGACCCCCGGTCGGAACCGGCTCCGTTCTGCTGGATGCCGGTTCCGACCGGGACGCCACTGACTAGCGCGACAGCGGTCGGGTCACGCCAGGGTGAACCGCCACTGCTGGTTGGTGCTGCCATGGCAGTTCCACTGCAACAACCGGGCCCCGTCGTCGGTGGCGGCGCCGTTGACGTCCACACAGAACCCGCTGGACACGCTCTTCACCGTGTACACCCCGGAGGTCCCGGTCGGGGTGACCGTGAACTTCTGCTGGTTGCCGTTGTTGCAGGTGGCCTGCTGGAGGAAGGCTCCCGCAGCGGTGGAGCCGCCGGTCACCTCGGCGCACTTGCCGCTGTGCACCGCCTTCAGGTAGACCGCGCCGGCCCCGGCGTCCACGGCCTGCCACTTCTGGTTGTTGCCGCCGGTGGCCGTCCACTGGTGGATCTGGGCACCGTCGGCGGTGGAGACGCCGCTGACGTCCATCATTTTGCCGCTGTGCTGCGCGGTGAGCGTCCAGGTCCGGCCCGCTACGCCGTCGGTGTTGGGCAGGCCGACCCCGCTGCCGCCGAAGGTGTGCGAGTCGAGGTCGAACCAGTTGTTCGCGGTGCCCTTGAACACCATGTAGAGCGGGTGGGTTCCGCCGAGTGCGGCCACGTTCACCGGCGGCGTGGACTGGTAGTTGTCCCAGCCGCCGGTGCTGGGCACCGAGGTGGTGGCCAGCAGTGTGCCGGTCGGCGAGTCGGCGCGCAGTTCGATCGAGCCGCCGCCGGAGGGCGACGACAGGCGGTAGCTGACGTTCGTGATGCCCGACAGGCTCATCGGGGTGAACGCGATCCAGTCGTTGTTGGAGATGTCCCCGATGCGTTTGCCGCTCTCCGCGCCGGCCTGGTCGATGATCCGGGTGCCGGACTGGCTGCTGTGGTACTCGGCCTGCTTGTGCTTGGGCTGGAGGATCGCCTGCCCGTAGCCGGTGAGCGGGGCCGCGCCGCCGGCGCCACCGTCGTCGGTGTAGTGGGCGTTGAGTACGTAGTACAGGTTGGCGCCGTCGGGGTGTCCACCGAGCAGGTCGGTGGAGATGGTGCCCGAGCAGCCCGGGTAGTCCGTGGTCTCGTGGTGGTGGTCGTCGTGCCCGAGGGCGGGTTTGACGAACACCTTGGCGCAGTCGATCGGGGCGCCTCCGGGATCGGAGACGTTGACCGTGTAGGACACCTTGTCGCCGAAGGTGAGCATGCCGCCGTTGGACGGGGTGCCGATGGTGACCACCGGGGCGGTGTTGCCGACGGTGATCTGGACGTTGGCGAAGCCGGTCTTGCCGCTGCTGTCGGTGACCTTCAACTGCGCCGTGTAGTTGCCGTTGCTGGTGTAGACGTGTGACGGACTGGTCGCCGTCGAGGTGGTGCCGTCGCCGAAGGTCCACTGGTAGCTGAGGGTGTCACCGGGATCCGGGTCGGTCGTACCGGCGCTGCTGAACTGGACGGTCAGCGGCGCGTTGCCGCTGGTGGGCGTACCGGTGGCTTTGGCGATCGGTGACCGTCCGCCCTGGATGTAGTCGATCCGGTAGAGCCCGGAGTCGTTGTTGCCGCCGCCGAAGTTGGTGCCCCACTCGAGCAGGTAGAGCGAGCCGTCCCGGCCGAACTCCAGGTCCATCGGCTTGTTGAAGTTGCCGGCGGGCAGGAACGGGTTGGTGCGGGTGACCGCCGTGGCCGAGTCGAAGTGGACCTCCTTGAGGTAGTTGCGCGACCACTCGTAGAAGAAGTGCACCCCGTCGTAGTAGGGCGGGAACTTCGTCGGGGACGGGTTTGCCGGGTCGTACCGGTAGACCGGCCCACCCATCGGCGCGGATCCGCCGGAGCCGAGCTCCGGGAAGGTCGGCGAGGTGCCGTAGCCGTACCAGATCTGGGGCGCGACGACCGGCCGCAGGTTGGTCAGGCCGGTGTTGTTGGGCGAGTTGTTCACCGGCGCGGCGCAGTTGAACTTCGCGCCGACCGCACCGGTGTCCGGGTTGTACGGGGCGTAGGGCTGGTTGTCGCCGTGGCAGAACGGCCACCCGTAGTTGCCGGGAGACTTGATCACGTTGAGTTCGACGAGCCCTTCCGGGCCGCGGTTGGTGGTCGGCGGGTTCCGGTCGGGCCCGTAGTCGGCCAGGTATACCCAGCCGTTGGCCGGGTCGATCGAAAACCGGAACGGGTTGCGGAAGCCCATCGCGTAGATCTCCGGCCGGGTCTGCGCCGTCCCCTGTGGATAGAGGTTGCCCGTCGGAACGGTGTAGCCGCCGCTGGCCGAGGGCCGGATGCGTAGCAGCTTTCCCCGCAGGTCGTTGGTGTTGCCGGCGGTGCGGGCCGCGTCGAGGTTGGCCTTGCCGGACCGCCAGTCGAGCGGGGCGTAGCCCTGCCAGTTGGGGTCGAGGTTCGGCGGCGTGTCGTCGCCGGTGCCGATGTAGAGGTTCCCGTCCGGGCCGAACTCGATGTACCCGCCGGTGTGCCCTGGCTCCGGGAACGTACGGTCGCGGTAGGCGGGGATGTCGATGATCCGGACCTCGCTGGAGAGGTTCAGCGTGTCGCCGGTGAGCGTGTAACGGGAGACCCGGTTGACGTCGGTCGTACTGCTCGCCGGCGAGTGGTAGAGGTACACGTGACCGTTGCTGGCGAAGTTCGGGTCGAGCGCCATCCCGGTGAGGCCATCCTCGCCGCCGGTGTAGACGCTGAGCGTGCCGGCGGTGACGGTGGTGTTGGTGGACGGCTTGAAAATCTTCAGTTGCCCGCCCCGCTGGACGTAGAGCACCCGGCCGTCGGGTGCCACCGCGAGTGCCATCGGGTCGATGGTGTTGTCGTCGAGGGCGCGCTTCTCGAAGTTGCCCCAGACGGTGCCGCCGCAGTCGCCGGGCTCGTTGCCGGCGGCCCACTTGACGCCGCCGAGAACGTGGTTGCGGAAGTTGGTCTCACTGTAGGACTCGGCGGCGTGCCCCATCGCGGTGGCCCAGATCCGGCCGCCGCTGACGTTGCGGCACCACGAGATCGGATGGTCCGGACCCATCGCCCGGGAGCCCGGGTTGTAGGTGCGTTCGTCGGCGGTCACCAGGACGTGGACATCGCCGCGCGGGTTCTTGTCGAAGTTGTACCACTCCTCGCTGCGGTTCCAACGCTCCGGGAGGGCGGCCGTCGAGGGATGCTTCCGGTCGGCGACGATGGCGGTGCCGGGCAGCACGCCGGGGGAGTGCTCCGGCATGTGGGCACCGGCGTTCACGGTCTGGTCCCACCAGGGGTACTCGCCCTCGATCCCCATGTCCGTGGCGTTGTGCACGGCGACGATGCCCTTGCCGCCGGCGAGGAACCCCTCCACCGCCTGGCGCTGGGCGGCCGAGGTCCACACCATGCCCGAGGTCTGGAACATGATGAGGACGTCGAAGGTCGCGAGGTTGGCCGGGGTGAAGACGTTCGCGTCCTCGCTGTGCACCAGTTCGAAGTTGCTCGCCGCCGCCTGTTGCTGGAACATCGATATCCCGGCGGGGATCGAGTCGTGCCGGTAGCCGGTGGTCTTGGTGAAGAGCAGGGCGCGGAAGGCGGGAGCCGCCGAGGCCGGAGGGATGAGCGCGAGCGACAGTAACAGGCCGGCGAGCACTCCGATGATCAATGTTTTGCGACGCATGCCGTCTCCTAGTTCGGGCGGGCAACGAGATTGCGGTCACGGGCCCGGCGGCGTGCCAGGTTGTGCCTGGGCACGCGTGGGGGCACGGGTGTGCTGGTCGCGTCGTGCCGTCCGCCGCAACGGCAGTCAGCCCCACAGGACGTCACACACCGTGACGTACGGGTGCGTCCCCCGTCCCGTGGTCTGCAAGGTGTCGGGATGAGCTCTGCATCAAGGACCATCGATCCCAGCGTGGGTGTCTCGCGTCGCTCCGAGGTGGGGGCGGCCATGTCTGACCCCTCGGACCGGCGTCGCTGTCGATCGAGTGGCGGGCCCGGCGGTCGCCTCAGGTCGAGGATTGCGGAGCCGCATCCAAACATCTATCTTCATACGTGTGATGTTTCGCTCATGTCAAGCGAATGTTTGCGACGCAGGAACGTAAGCATCCGCATCCCGCCCAAAAGTTCGTCGCTGTGCGAACGGAACGACCCGGTGCGGGGTGAAGGAACTTTGCCGGCGACTACTATCTGTGAGGGCCTCTGGATGTCAGATCCACGGACGGCGCCGCTGCTCGCCCTGCGCGGCATCGGCAAGTCCTTCCTCGGGGTACGCGTCCTCGACCGCGTCGACCTCGACGTCGGGCCGGGCGAGGTACACGCCGTCGTCGGTGAGAACGGCGCCGGGAAGTCGACCCTCATGAAGATCGTCTCGGGCGGGTACGTCCCGGACGAGGGCACCGTCGAGTTCGCCGGTGAACCGCGCGGGTTCCGCAGCCCGCGCGACGCGCAGCGGGCCGGCATCGGCATCATCCATCAGGAGTTCAACCTGCTGCCGGAGCGCACCGTGGCGGAGAACGTGTACCTGGGCCACGAACCGGTACGCCGTGGGCTCGTCGACCGCCGGGAGATGCTCGGCCGTACCGGCCGACTGCTCGCCTCGATCGGGGAGACCGCCCTGCCACCCGACGCCCGGGTGGGACGTCTCGGTGTCGCGCAGCAACAGGTCGTCGAGATCGCCAAGGCGCTCGCCCTCGACGCGCGGCTGCTCATCATGGACGAGCCCACCGCGGCGCTGGCGGACCACGAGGTCGAGTTGCTGTACGGCCTGGTACGCCGACTCCAGGAGCGGGGCATCGGCATGCTGTACGTCTCGCACCGGCTTGCCGAGGTCTTCGACCTGTCCGGTCGGATCACGGTCCTCAAGGACGGCCGGCGGGTGACCACCGTGCAGACCGCGGACACCACCGCCGACGAGTTGGTGCGGCACATGGTCGGCCGGGAACTGTCCAGTTACTACCCGGACCGGGCCGGCCCCGATGATCGCGGCCCGGTCCGGCTCAGCGTCCGAAACGGGGGCAACCGGAAGCTGCGCGGTGTGGACCTGGAACTGCGCGCGGGTGAGGTGCTCGGCATCGGCGGCCTCCAGGGTGCCGGGCGGTCGACCCTGGCCCGTGCGCTCTTCGGGGCGACCCCGTTCACGACCGGCGAGGTCACGATCGACGGCACACCGGTCCGGCTGCGCTCGCCGCGCGCCGCGATGCGGGCCGGCGTCGCCTACGTCACCGAGGACCGCAAGGGCGAAGGCATCGTCGCCCGGCAGTCCGTACTGGACAACGCGCTGCTCGCCAGCCGGGCCGTCTTCGCCGCCCGATCCGGACGCGCCGCCCGTACCGTGCGGGTCCGCGAGTTGCTCGCCGCGGTGGACGTCCGGGCCGTCGACGACGACCAGGAGATCCGCTTCCTCTCCGGCGGCAACCAGCAGAAGGTCGTGCTGGCCCGGTGGCTCGCGGTCAACCCGCGGATCCTGCTCTTCGACGAGCCGACCCGGGGCATCGACGTGGGGGCGAAGGCGGCCATCCACGATCTCGTCCGCCGCCTCGCCCGCGACGGGGCTGCGGTTCTGATGATCTCGTCCGATCTGCCGGAGCTGCTGGGAATGAGCGACCGGATCGTCGTGATGCGCGACGGCCGCGTCGCGGGCGAACTGCCGGCTGGCACGACCGAGGAGGACGTCGTCGCCCTGGCCGTCGGGACCCCGGGTTTGCGAGCCCCGCAGTCGCGAACAGAGGTAGACCAGTGAGTGCGAGGAGTGAGCCGGGTTTGCGAGCCCCGCAGTCGCGAACAGAGGTAGACCAGTGAGTGGGCTCTCCCTCGTGTCGGCCCGACGGCCGGTACCGGGCGTGTTCGTGGCCCTGACCCTCGTCCTGGCGATCGGCTGGCTGGTCGTGGCGATCGACGGCGGCCAACTGTTCAACCAGTCGACCACGGTGAGCCTGTTGCACGTCGCGGCCGGGCTCGGCCTCGTCGCCGTGGGGCAGACCCTGGTCATCCTCGGCGGCTCGCTCGACCTGTCCGTGGCGTACGTGATCAGCCTCAGTACCCTCGTCGCGGCCGAGACGATGGACGGCCGCGACGGCGCGCTGCTGCCGGCGGTCGGGCTGGCGCTCACCGTGAGCGCCGGTGTCGGGCTGCTCAACGGGCTGCTCGTCACCAAGCTACGGATCAACGCGTTCATCGCGACCCTCGGCGTCGGGCTGCTGCTCAAGGGATACCTCGACAACGGCTACGACGGGCCCGCCGGCACCACCGCTCCCTCGCTGGTACAGACCCTCGGATATCAGCGCGTCGGTCCGGTACCGCTGTCCTTCCTGCTGCTGGTCGCGGTGACCGGGGCGGCCTGGTTCGTCCTCTCGCGGACCCGGTTCGGTCACCATCTGGTCGCGGTCGGGGGTGACCCGGAGGTCGCCCGGCTCTCCGGCGTCCGCACCGACCGGGTCCTGGTCACCGCGCACGTGCTCTGCGCGCTCTGCGCCGGCATCGCCGGCATCTACCTCGCGAGCCGGCTCGGTTCCGGTGCGCCCCGGGTCGGCACCGAGGGTCTCTACGACCTGGAGTCGATCGCCGCGGTGGTGATCGGCGGCACCGCCCTGGCCGGCGGGCGCGGCGGTGTCGTCGGCACCCTCGGCGGAGTGCTGCTGCTCGCCAGCATCGACGCCATCTTCAACCAGCTCGAGGTGGACGCCTTCTTCAAGCAGGTGATCCGGGGCGCCGTCATCATCGCCGCGGTCGCCGTCTATGCCCGCCGGGCGCTGCGGAAGGCGGACTCCTAGCCATGCAGACCATTCGACGCCCGCCGCTGCCGCTGCGCATCCCGCGGATCCGTGCCGGTGGCGTCCTGCCGATCCTCGTGATCCTCGCGGTGCTGCTGGTGCTCGTCGCCGTCCGGCAGCCCGACTTCCTCGCCCCGCCGTCGCTGATGTCGTTCCTCGGCCGCTCGGCGCCGGTCATCCTGCTCGCCGCCGGCCAGTACTTCGTGATCGTCTCCGGCGAGTTCGACCTCTCCGTCGGCTCCCTGGTCACCGCCGAGGTCGTCGTCGCCGCCCGGCTGATCGACAGTGATCCGTCCCGAACCTGGCCGGTGGTCCTGGTGCTGCTCGCCGGAGGGGCGCTCGTCGGGCTGGTCAACGGCCTGGTCACGACCCGGCTGCGGGTGCCCTCGTTCATCACCACCCTCGGCATGTTCCTGATCCTCGTCGGCGCGGTGTACCTCTGGTCCGACGGCGCCCCCAAGGGCGGGCTCTCCGAGGAGTTCCGCCGGTTCGGCCGGCGCGCGTTCGAGGACGTGCCGGTGCTCGGCCGTTTCCCGTACGCCCTGGTGGTCCTGCTGGTCCTCGCGGTGCTGGCCGTGCTCCTGATGCGTTCCGACTTCGGTCGCACGTTGGTCGCCGTCGGCGACAACCCGCGCACGGCCGAGCTGACCGGGGTACGGGTCTGGCGTATCCGGACCGGCGCGTTCATCCTCAGCGGACTCGCGGCGGCGGTCGCGGCGATCCTGCTCGGCGGCTACAGCGGCGTCTCGTTCCAGGCCGGCGCGGGTCTGGAGTTCGGGGCGATCACCGCGGTCGTGCTCGGCGGCGTCGCGTTGGGTGGCGGTCGCGGTTCGGTCGTCGGCGCGATGCTCGGCGCGTTGACCCTCGAACTGCTCTTCGCCCTCATGAACTTCTACGGCGTCTCCGGCGCCCTCAGATCGACCGTTCAGGGCGCGATCATCCTGTGCGCCGTGGCGGTCTCCGCTCTGCGTTTCTCGTCCAGATAAGGGGATTCACCGTGAGACGTCACATGGCGGCCCTGGCCGCGGTCACCCTGCTGTCGCTAGTCGGCTGCGCCACCGACGAGCCGGCGGCGACCCCGTCCGGCACCTCCACCGGGGCCGCGGGAGCCGGCACCGGGGAGCAGTCGAAGTTCTTCGTGCAGGCCGACTACGACAACGAGCTTGCGCTGCTCGCCGCCACCCCGACCGGTCCGGCCGACAAGCCGTGGGAGCAGGCGCTCAACCCGACGATGGTGGAGACCGCGAAGTTCAGGAAGGCCGGCCCGTACAAGATCTGCTTCTCCAACGCGGCGCTGAACAACCCGTGGCGGCAGGTCGGGTTCAAGACCATGCAGGCCGAGGTCGAGGCGCAGGGGAGCCGGATCAAGGAGTTCGTCCACGTCGATGCCGAGGGCAAGGACCAGAAGCAGATCGCGGACATCAACGACCTGCTCGGCAAGGGCTGCGACGCGCTCATCGTCTCGCCGAACACCACCGCGACGCTCACCCCGGCGGTCGAGGCTGCCTGCGCTGCCGGCCTGCCGGTCGTCGTGTTCGACCGCGGCGTGAACACGAAGTGTCCGGTGACGTTCATCAACCCCATCGGTGGGTACGGGTTCGGGCACGTCGGGGCCGAGTTCGTCAGCCAGCGGATGAAGCCCGGCGGCAAGCTGCTCGCCCTGCGGATCCTGCCCGGTGTCGACGTGCTGGAGACCCGCTGGTCCGCCGCGAAGGTCGTCTTCGACAAGGCGAAGGTCGACGTCGTCGGGGTCGAGTTCACCGACGGCGACCCGGCCAAGACCAAGAAGATCGTCGACGACTACCTCCAGCGGTACGGCACGATCGACGGCGTCTGGATGGACGCCGGTGCGGTCGCGGTGGCGGCGGTCGAGGCGTTCCAGGACGCGGGCGAGCCGGTGCCGCCGATCAACGGCGAGGACCAACTCGACTTCCTGAAGATCTGGAAGGACGAGAACCTCACCGCGATCGCACCGACCTACCCGACCTACCAGTGGCGTACGCCGATCATCGCCGCGCTGCGGATCCTCGACGGCCAGCAGGTCGCCAACCCCTGGAAGCTGCCCCAGCCGACAATCACCCGGGAGAACCTGGACAGCTACCTCGACCCGGGCATGCCGCCGCTGCACTACGCCATGTGCGGCTGCACCGACCTGCCCGGCTATCCAGAGCGCTGGAAGTAGGGGCCCTGTGCACGCCATCGGGGTCAATCCCTGGGTGTGGGCCTCGCCGGTCGACGACGAGGCCCTGGCCGAGCTGATTCCACGGATCGCCGCCTTCGGCTTCGATGCGGTCGAGTTGCCGGTCGAGCAACCCGGCGACTGGGACCCGGTCCGCACCCGGGACCTGCTGGCGGCACACGGCCTGGCCGCGGCCGGCGTCTGCGCGGTCACCCCACCCGGGCGTGACCTCGTGGACGCCGCGCCGGACGTCGTCACGGCGACCGTGGCGTACCTGAAGGGCTGTGTGGACAGCGCGGCGGTCCTGGGCGCACCGTGCGTCGGAGGCCCGGTCTATGCCGCGGTGGGCCGGACCTGGCGGATGACGCCTGCGGCCCGCGCGGCCTGCTACGCGGAATTCCGGCGGGCGCTGGCGCCGGTCGCCGACCACGCCGGCGCCCGGGGCGTCGCCATCGGTGTGGAGCCGCTCAACCGCTACGAGACGAGTGTGGCCAACACGGTCGAGCAGACGGTGGAACTGCTCGACGGCCTGCCGCCGAACGTCGGCATCATGATCGACACATACCACATGAACATCGAGGAGGCCGACCCGTACTCCGCGATCGTCCTGGCCGGGCCGCATATCAAGCATGTCCAGGTCAGCGGCACCAACCGGGGTGCACCCGGTGCGGACCACTTCGACTGGCCCCGCTTCTTCGCCGCGTTGCGCAGCACCGGTTACCGGGGCGCGGTCTGTATCGAGTCGTTCACCGCCGATAACGAGACCATCGCCACCGCCGCCTCGATCTGGCGCCCGCTCGCCCCGTCCCAGGATCGGCTCGCCCAGGACGGGCTGAGCTACCTGCGGCGGATTCTCCGCTGAACGGCCGGCCTTGTCACACCTGGACGATCGGCCACACCACCCTCATGCAGGTAAGGAGACTCCCGTGTCCGTACCCTCAGTTCTCGCTGCCCGGCGGCGGGTGCTGGCCGGAGCCGCGGCGGCGTTGACCACCGCGGCCACCGTGACCGTGGTGGCCGCCTCGGCCGCCCCCGCGCTGGCGGCCACCACCACCCTGTACGCATCCCCCTCGGGCAGCGGCACCGCGTGTACCGCCGCCACGCCCTGCTCCCTGGCCGGCGCACAGACCGCGGTCCGATCCCGCACCGGGGCGATGTCCGGCGACATCGTCGTCGAGCTCGCCGACGGGGTGTACCGGCTCACCTCCCCGCTCCGGCTGACGGCCGCCGACTCCGGAACGAACGGCTACCGGGTGATCTGGCAGGCCGCCCCGTCGGCCCGTCCCGTGATCAGCGGCGCCCGGGCGGTCACCGGCTGGTCCCTCGTCGACTCCGGCAGGAACATCTGGCGGGCCAACGTCGGCGCCGGTCTCGACAGCCGGCAGCTCTACGTCGACGGCGCCATCGCCACCCGGGCCCGCACCCAGGTCAACCGGGCCGACTTCACCGCGGACAGCACCGGGATGAGGTTCACCAACAGCGCTCTGGGCTACCTGAACAACCTGGCCAACGAGAACCGGGTCCAGATCGAGAGCGTGGGGTCGTTCACCGACCGGTACGTCTCGGTGCAGAGCATCAACGGCAACCTGATCACGATGCAGCAGCCCGGATGGAGCAACAACAACTTCGGGTACGACACCTTCACCAGCCCGCACCGGGCCGGTCCGCTCTACCTGAGCAACGCCTACGAGTTCCTGGACGCGCCCGGTGAGTGGTATCTCGACCCGGGCAGCGGCGCACTGTCCTACATCCCGCTCGGCGGACAGAACATGAACAACGTCAGGGTGGAACTGCCGACGCTCCAGTCCCTGGTCAACCTCGGCGGCAGCTACGACGCGCCCGCCCACCACCTGACCTTCAGCGGGATCACCTTCGCCGGCACGAGCTGGCTCGGGCCCAGCGGCAACCAGGGCTATGCGGACCAGCAGACCGGTGCCTACATCGCGGGCAACTGGAGCTGGCCCAGCTTCACCTCCTGCCACAACGGCTGCCCGCAGTTCGAGGCCGCCCGACCGAACTGGCTCCAGTCGCCCGCCGCCGTACAGATCTCCGCCGCCAACAACATCACCTTCACCGACTCTAGATTCGTCAACCTGGGGCAGACGGCGGTCGGCATCGGCAACGACGCCGGTGCACACGGCAGCGGGGTCGGCCTCGGCGCCAGCAACATCACCATCAGCAGGTCCGAGATCGCCCACAACTCGGCCGGCGGCATCATCGTCGGCGGCGTGCGCGCCGACGCGCACCACCCCAGCGACCAGCGGATGGTCAACCGGGACATCACCATCAGCAACAACCGGCTGCACGATCTCGGGGTGGAGCACCGGGGCATCGTGTCGGTCCTGACGACCTACGTCACCAACGCCACCGTCTCGTACAACGAGGTGTACAACATGCCGTACACCGGGATGTCGATGGGGTACGGGTGGGGTGCCAACGACGCCGGCGGGAGCAACCACTACGCCGACCGGGGTCTGTACAACTACCAGCCGCGGTACTCGACACCGACGACCGCGTCGAACAACCGGCTCGTCGGCAACTACGTGCACGACGTGATGCAGCAGATGAACGACGGCGGATGTATCTACACGCTGTCGGCGAACCAGGGTGGATTGATCAGCGACAACTACTGCCTGCGGACCAACGGCTACTTCGGGATCTACTTCGACGAGGGCTCGCGGTACTGGACCGCCAGGAACAACGTCTTCTCGAACACCGGTACCTGGGCCACCGCCAACTACTGGTTCGCCGAGAACATGGGCAACTTCACCGTCACCGACAACTGGTCGACCAACGGCAGCACCAACGTCACCAACGGCGACCGGGGCAACGTCGTCTACGGCAACGTCACGGTGAGCGGCGGCAACTGGCCGTCGGGCGCCCAGGCCGTGATGGCGGCCGCCGGGCCGCAGAGCGGCGGTGGCCAGCAGAACGTGCAGGTCGTCGGGGTTCAGTCCGGCCGCTGCCTGGAGATCGGCGGGTCGAGTACCACCAACGGCACCCAGGCGCAGCTCTGGGACTGCACCGGCGGGACGAACCAGCGGTGGACCTACACCGCGGGCAGGCAACTGATCGTGTACGGCAACAAGTGCCTGGACGCTTCCGGGCAGGGCACCACCAACGGCACCCTGGCGATCATCTGGGACTGCAACGGCCAGACCAACCAGCAGTGGAACGTCGGTTCGAACGGCACGATCACCGGCGTGCAGTCCGGGCTCTGCCTCGACGCGAACGGCCGGGGCACGGCGAACGGTACGAAGGTGCACCTCTGGGCCTGCCACGGCGGCACCAACCAGCAGTGGAACCTGCGCAACTGACCGCGCGGGTGGGTGGGGCCGGGCCCTCGGCGCGGTCCCACCCACCGACGTCCCCGGGGGTGCGACGGCCGCGACCACATGTCACGGGTTTCGATAACACAAAACTGCGGTGGTTCTGTTTTTCCACCGATTCGGTGCCGCCGTCGAGAAAGTGCTACTGACCGCGTCCGTCGAAGGTCCCTACCTGAGGTGAACCGCGTACCGACCAAATTTCGGGTAGCTGTTCCCGCTTGCCTCTTGAAGGCCGCGTGACCATCTGGCAATCTCCAGGTATCAATGTGAGCGCTCTCGCATGGCCGATCCCTACTGCCTCGGGCAAGGCGTAGCGGAGGTGTTAGCGCTCACAGAGCGCAGCGTCCCCTGTCCGTAGCGGTATCGAAAGGTTGATAAATCAATGAACCACTGGATCGAGGCCGTCTTCCGTGCCGCGGACGCCGCCGATCCGGGCGCCAAACTCTGCTACGACGACCACAACACCGACGGGCTCAACGCGAAGTCCACCGGCATTTTCCGGCTCGTCGAATCGACGGGCGGCTACCTCCACAGCCGGGTACGCCTCGTGGCTCCGTACGGCAGTTCCGGCTACCGGCCGGTCTGCACCGGGCGGGCCCGGCCGCGGTTTCCAGCCGCGGCGGCAGCGTCGTGAACGCCGACATGTCGCTGCCGCCCGTGGCCTGGGAGGGCCGGCGCGGTGAGGGCAAGCTCCGCGCCGGCCCGGTCGGCGACCAGCACCACCAGCAGGTCAGGGCGACCCCTCTCGCGACGAGGCGACCGGGTGGGAGATCCAGCGTGATTTCGAGCAGGAGGTAACGATGAAGTCAGGAATCTTCGGCCGTACCGCAGGCAGACGCCGGGTGGCCCTGATGTCCGTGCTGCTGTGTCTCGCGGTGTCGGTGCCGGGGGTGGCCCGGGCGGACAACCCCATCGTGCAGACCATCTACACGGCTGATCCGGCGCCGTTGGTGCACAACGGTCGGATCTACCTCTACACCGGTCACGACGAGGACGGCTCGACATACTTCACGATGCGTGAGTGGCGGGTCTGGTCATCGGCGGACATGGTGAACTGGACCGACCACGGCTCTCCGATGAGCCTGGCCACCTTCAGTTGGGCCAGCGCCGACGCGTGGGCCGGCCACGCCATCTACCGCAACGGCAGGTTCTACTGGTACGTGCCGGTCAAGAATCGGGCGACCGGCCGGATGGCCATCGGAGTCGGCGTGTCGGAGAGCCCCACCGGGCCGTTCCGAGACGCGCTCGGTCGCCCACTCGTGGAGAACGGCGAGATCGACCCGGCCGTCTTCATCGACGACAACGGTCAGGCGTACCTGTACTGGGGCAACCCCAATCTGTGGTACGTGCGGTTGAACGCCGACATGATCTCGTACTCGGGCAGTGCGACGCAGATCCCGCTGACCGCGGCGGGGTTCGGCGCCCGCAACGGGAACGCGAGCCGGCCGACCCTCTATGAAGAGGCTCCCTGGGTCTACAAACGGAACGGGATGTACTACAACGTCTTCGCGGCGGAGTGCTGCTCGGAGTTCATCGGCTACTCGACCGCTCCCGGCCCGACCGGGCCCTGGACCTACCGCGGGACGGTCATGCCGCGACAGGGTGGCAGCTTCACCAACCACGCCGGCGTCATCGACTTCAACGGCGGCTCGTACTTCTTCTACCACAACGGCGCCCTGCCGGGCGGCGGGGGCTTCACCCGTTCGGTGGCGGTGGAGAAGTTCAACTACAACTCCGACGGCACGATCCCGACGATCAACATGACCACGGCGGGAGCTCCGCAGATCGGCACTCTCAATCCCTACTCCCGGCAGGAGGCCGAGACGATCGCCTGGGAGACCGGTGTGGAGACCGAGCCGGCCAGCGGCGGGGGAATGAACGTCGGCTGGATCGAGAACGGGGACTGGATCAAGGTCAAGGGCGTGGCCTTCGGCGCCGGCGCCGGCTCCCTGAGCGCCAGGGTGGCCTCGGCGACCAGCGGCGGCCGCATCGAGGTTCGCCTCGGCGGCAGCAACGGCACCCTCGTCGGAACCTGCACCGTGCCGGGTACCGGGGGCTGGCAGACCTGGACGACCGTCAGTTGCCCGATCAACGGCGCGACCGGTACGCACGACCTCTACCTGCGTTTCGCCGGTGGCAGCGGCTACCTGCTCAACGTCGACTGGTGGCAGTTCCAGCCACGGTGACGGGCTGGCCGACCACGGACCATCGCCTCCGGCGAGACCCTGCTTCGAGGGTCTCGCCGGAACCCGTGAGGATCAACAGATGACTGCTGGCGGTCGCCCTTCGAAGGGGGTCGTGACACCGCCACTCCCGGTCCGGCGGTTGGCCGCATCAACAGCATCGGGCCGGAGCGCACTATCCTCGACGCATCGAAGGTGATCGGTCAGAATCCGTTGCCGATGGTGGCCGTCGACGCCGAGGTCCTGGCGCCGGGCCGGCTCAAGCGTGACCGCGAATGGAGCTGGGAGATGAGCAGGCACCCGTCGATCGCCGCGTTCGGTCTGGAGGGCGGGAAGCTGCTGGTCGGCGGTGTTCCGGTGGACCGGTTGGCCGAGCAGGTCGGCGGCACGCCGTTCTTCGCGTACGACAGGGCGCTGCTCACCAACCGGATACGGCGCATCCGGGCCGCGTTTCCGGTGGGCATCGAGCTGAGCTACGCGGTGAAAGCGAATCCGATGCCCGCCGTCGTCCAGCATCTGAGCCGGCTCGTCGACGCATTCGACGTGGCCTCGGCGAGGGAACTGCGTACCGCGCTGGACACCCCGCTCGACGGGGCCAAGGTGAGCTTCGCCGGCCCGGGGAAGAGCGTCGCCGAGCTGACCCAGGCGGTCGCGGCGAACGTGACGGTGGTGGTGGAATCGCACACCGAGGCCACCCGGGTGACGGCCGCCGGGGAGCGGCTCGGGATCCGGCCGAGAGTCGCGGTACGGGTCAATCCTGACTTCGTCGTCCGGAGTTCCGGAATGCGCATGGGCGGCGGGCCGCAGCAGTTCGGGGTGGACGCCGAGCGGGTGCCCGCACTGCTCAAGGACCTCACCCGGATGGAGCTGGACGTCATCGGGTTCCACATCTTCGCGGGGTCGCAGAATCTGCACACCGACGTGCTGTGCCAGGCCCAACGGCAGACGGTCGAGCTGGCTCTGCGGCTGACCGAGGCCGCCCCGGCGCCGGTGCGGTACCTCAACCTCGGTGGCGGCCTCGGCATCCCGTACTTCGAACGGGACGTCCCGGTGGACCTGGAGCGGATCGGTGCCAACCTCACCGAACTGCTCACCTCGGCGATCCGACCCGATCTGCCCGACGCGGAGGTCGTCGTCGAACTCGGCCGGTACATCGTCGGTGAGTGCGGGGTGTACGTCACCCGGATCGTGGACCGCAAGGAGTCCCGGGGTCGCACCTTTCTCGTGGTGGACGGCGGCCTGCACCACCAGCTGGCCGCCACCGGCAACCTCGGGCAGGCCATCCGGCGCAACTATCCATTGGTCATAGGCAACCGGATGGACGACGAGATCGACGGACGGGTCACCGTGGTGGGATGTCTGTGCACTCCGCTGGACCTGCTGGGCAACGAGGTCGCGCTGCCCCGGGCAGATGTCGGCGACCTGGTGGTGCTGTTCCAGGCCGGTGCGTACGGGCTGACGGCGAGCCCGACCGCCTTTCTGGGCCATCCGACGCCGCCGGAGGCCCTGGTCTGATCCGACGCACGGGGCGCCGGGCGGGGTCGGTTGGACGATCGGGTCGGGTGGTGGCGTCGGCCTCAGCGCGTGATCCCGGCTACGACCCGGACAACCGGAGCGCGAGCTTGTCCACCTTGCCGTTCGTCGTACGTGGCAGTTCCTCGGTGACCACGCACACGTCCGGGGTGCCGGCGCCGCCGAGCCGCTCGCCGACACCGGCCCGCACCTGCCGAGGCGTCAGCGAGGTCACCGCCCACGCCAAGAGTCGGCCGTCCGGCCCGGGCGGCAGTACGGCCGCGCCGCGTACCTCGGGGATGTCGAGCATGGCTGCCTCGATCTCCTGCACGCTGATGCGTACGCCGCGCCGCTTGAAAAGGTCGTCGCGCCGACCGGCCACATACAGGCGTCCGGTGTGGTCCAGGTGGCCGTAGTCACCGGTGTAGAAACTCGGCTCGCCGCTGTCGGGGGCAGGCCGGAATCCACCGGCGGTATGCCCGGACGCCGCCCAGTAGCCGGCCATGACGTGCGGTCCCACCGCCACGATCTGTCCGGTCGCGCCCGGTGGGAGGGTCCGGTCGTCGTCGTCGACGACCAGGATCCGGGTCCCGTGCAACGGCCCGCCCACCGTGCCGGGCCGGGACAGGTGCTCGTCGGGTTCCGCGATGGTGATCCGCTTGCACTCGGTGGTGCCGTACATGGCCACGACCCTGGCCGAGGGCGCGGCGAAACGCAGGCCGGCTGCGTGCGCCTGAGTCAGCGCGGCACCGGTGTTCGTGATCAGCCGGAGCGCGCTGCGTTCCCGGTCCCGGCGGGCGAGCCAGGCGAGCAACTCGGCGAGGGTCGGCACCACCGGCAGGACGGTGGCCCCGGCGCCGCGGATGCCCCGAAGTAACCCACCGTCGACGGCGGTACCGCCGAACACCAGTTCCGCGCCGGCCAGCGCGCAGAGGAAGACCTGATACAGCCCGTAGTCGAACGAGAAGGGCAGGCAGCAGTAGACGACATCCTCCGGGGTGTACCGCAGTCGGTCGGCGATGGCACGGGCGGCGAAGACCACCCGAGCGTGCGGGCACACCACCGCCCGGGGCTGGGCGGTGCTGCCGGAGGTGTAGAGCATCAGGGCGGGATCTTCTTCGCCGACCGTCGCCAGCGCGTCACCAGCCGCGGTGAGCGCGGTGCTGAGCACGGCGGGCGGTGCGCCGCCCGAGGCTGCCGCCGCGACCGGCCTTGCCGCCTTCAGCCGGCCCGGCTCGACCACCGGTACGGCGCTGAGGCTCCGGGCCCGGGCCGCCTGCTCGCCTTCCGCCACCACCAGCGACGGGTCGGCGTCGGCCAGCAGCCAGCGCAGCCGGTAGGGTGCGGTCGCCGGGGCCACCGGAACGAGGACCGCGCCAATCCTGACCGCCGCGAAGAGCAGCGCCACCGACTGCCGGGACGGCGGGAGAAGGCTCAGCACCCGGTCACCGGCACGGACGCCCTGGGAGCGCAGGTCGGCGGCCGCCTCGCCGGCATGCCGGTGCAGGTCGGCGTAGGTCCACCCACCCGTGATGTCCCTGACGGCGGCGCGATGCGGGAACCGGGCTGCCGCGAGGTCGAGAATCTCGTGGACAAGTCGCGGGCTGACCGAGTCGTCCCGGCTCCCGGTCATTCCGGACAGCCCAGCTCACGCAGGATCCGCACCGCCGTCTCGAAGTTGTTCAGCTCGATCGTGTGATCCGCGCTGAACTCCACGCCGAACTCTTCCTCGATCGCGACCATCAGGCTCATGTGCCCCATGGAATCCCACCCCGGTATCTGGTACAGACCGACCTCACCGACGTCGAAGTCGGGGTCGATGTCCAGCGTCTGGGCGAAGACCATGCGTAGCCGGTGGTGGTCAGGCAAGGAGATCCTCCTGTGTCGCGTGATCGGGCACCAACGGGCGGGTGGGCCTCCCGGTGCTCGCGGCCAGAACCGGGAGCCCCGCCCAGCCGCCGACCTCGGATCCGGGCCCCGGCCCGGTCGGCACGCCGTCGCAGGCGACGTACCGGTGCGGTGCCGCGGCCGTGCGCATCCCGGGCAACATCCCGACGATGTCGGCGTGCAGCCGTTCGATGTCCAACTGTCTGCCTCCGGCGTCCAGGTAGGCGGTGAGCAGGGCGCCGCCGTCGGCGGACGCGGCCGTCACCGCGCACCGGTCGGTGCCGGCCGCGCGCCGCAGCAGCCCGGTGGCGGACGGCAGGTGCACCCAGCCCGCCCCGGTCAGGCACCAGTCGTCGTTGCGCTCTGTCGGCGAGAGGTCGACCAGGTCACCGACGTCAGGAATGCCGATGTCGGCCACCACCGCCGCGCAGAGCAGTCGCTCCACGGCACGCAGCCACGCCGGACCCTCCTCGCCGGGCAACATGGCGGTGTCGAGCAGCATCGTCAGGCGCAGCGCGTCACCGGCATCGTCGGCGTAGACGAAGTACGTGCTGGTGCTGCTCTTGTCGGCGCCCACCCAGCGGCAACGGGACCGCTTCGCGGCCGCTTCGAGCAGGCGCCGGTCCGGCCGGACCGGCGCCGTGCCCGGGGCGTGGCGCAGCCGGTTGTTCAGCCAGCACGACAGGTCGAAGGCCAGCCCGCGGTCGATTTCGATCTGCCGGCGCCGGACCGCGAGCGGTCCGGGGGGATACTGGCCGAACCGTGCCGCGGTCACTACCGCGGCTTCGGTCCGGGTGAGGAGGTCGGTGATCGACGCGTCGGCCATCTCCACGTGGATCGGCACGTCCTGGGTGAACATTCCGACGGCCGAGCGCGTCCGCGCCGACATCCGGTTGCCGACGGTGAGCTGAAGGAACGCCCGTTCCAGGCCGCTGACGTAGCCGGCGACCGCGCAGATGCCGGCGGCCAGCACGGCCGTGCGGCTGACCTGGTGCCGCGCCGCCAGCACCGGCACGGCGAGGGCCAGGGCTGGGGAGTCCAACCGCACGTACCGGAACCGCGGCTCCTCCGGCTCCCGCGCGGGGCGGGGCAGCATGGTCTGCGGCATTGCCCGGAAGGTCCGCTCGTGTTGCGCCAGAGCACGTTCACTGAGGCGCAGCCCGGCGGACGAGGACTCCCAACCGGCCTGGTCCAGGGGCTGCCAGGCGCCGGGCGCCGGGCGCGCCGCGCCGGGCAGGTGCGTCTTGTCCGGCTCCGTCAGCAGCGGGCGCAGCCCGTGTCCGACGTGCCAGGCTCCGGTGAAATCGATGACCAGGTGGCAGGCGGCGAACACCAGGTACCAGGGCTGACCGCCGGAGGTCAGCAGCGCGACCCGTACCGGGAGTTCGTTGGTGAAATCGAACGGCTCGCCGGCCAGTGTGTCCACGGCATGGTCGACGGCTGCCGGCTCGGCGCCTACCTCCGACACCTCCACGAAGAGGCGACCGGACGACAACACCCGCTGGCGAAGGCCGTCCGCGGACTGGAAAAAGACCGTTCGCAGCGCTTCGTGCAGCGTGATCAGGTCGCGCAGCACCTCAAGCACTTCGGGCAGGGGCACCCCGGAGCGCAACGGCCAGGCGAACCGGAGGTTGAGGCTGGCGGTGTGCGGGTGCAGCCCCGCCATGATGGCGAGGAGATGCTGTTGGGCCCAGGTCACCGGGCCGGTCGGCCGCTCGGCCGAGGTGAACGCGACGGGCTCGTGCCGCGCACCGGGCAGGAGTGGCCGTGCGGGGCACGGCGACGTCCTGTCCGCCTCCCCGTGCGGTCCGCCCGCGCCGTCAGCTGGATCCGAGGCGTGGGTGCCGTGCGGCTCGGGTTGGCAGGGGTTCATCACACTGGTCACGCGGCAGCTCCCGTACGTGGCGAACGATCTCCGACGGACCGCGCCGGTGGCGGCCCGGCCCGGACCCGCAGCCGACCTTCATCAGAGCGCGCGCGCCGCGGCGAACACGTCGGCGAGACGCGACCGCAGGTCCGGCTCGTCGATGAGGTCCAGCGCCCGGGAATGATCGTCCTCGGCCGCGGCCAGCAGGGGCCGTTGTTTGTCGAGATACGCGGCGAGGTAGGCGGCGACGGCGCCCTGGACCTGGCACAGCACCCGATCGGCGAAGATGACCGTGAGCGGGAACGCCCAGCAGGCGTGGATGAAACCGAAGGCTGGGCGGTGCTTGCGTTTCCAGGGACTGTGGAAGGTGACGCTCTCCGGGATCTTGATCTCGTAGGTGGCGAGTGCACCGTTGAGCCAGTTGTGCCCGGCCTCGTGGATGATGTCGCGGGCGAGTACGGTCGGGTCGTCGACATGGTCGACGAAGATCGTGCCCGGCAGCCGCGTGATGCTCCAACTTGTCAGCACCTCACCGAGGGACCGTCGGGCGAGTAGCACGATCACCGGGGCGGATCCGTGTAGCAGGGTTCCGAACCCCGCCTCGGCGCCCACCCGTACGGCCTCGACGACCAGGTCGCGCGCAGGACCGGACGGCGGCTGGGTGTCCGGCCCGAGGAGACAGATCGGGGTGTCGGAGATCTCCGTTTCCAGCATCTCGTCAGCGGACGGGTCGATGAGGAGATGGGTGCCCACCGGTGTTGCCACGAGGTACTCCCGGTGACTGCGCTTCGGCGCCGAGCGGTACCACCCGAATGCCGCTGGGTCGTTGCGGCGCGCGGCCCGTTCGGCACCTTCCAGGAAGTGATGCGCAAGGGCGTCCGCGACCGGGTCGCCCGGCAGCTCCGGACCGCCGCCGGGGAGCCTCCCCTCCGGGGAGGGTGCGGGGGGCGTGCCAGGGCCAGGCGCGGCAGCGGCGTGGTCAGCCAGCAGGGCATGGATCCGTTCCGCCCGTCCGCGCTGAAAGTGCTCGACACTTGGAAGGTCGAATACGGCATCGAGGTTCATCGGCGGTTCCTTCCCCGTTTGCGCTGTTCTCGAAGTGGCAATGATGCGCGTTCGTCTGGCTGCTGGTCGGCCACGGACGTGACTTCCGTGGGCGTCTCCCGCACCGACCGTTACGGGGGGCCCTACCCGTCCGCGTCGTGTCTTCGCCGAGCGTGGCTGACCCCGCACGAGGCGCTTCTGCCAATGGGTCACCGGAGGGAGACAGTCGACGGCGAATCAGCTCACGCGAAGTCCCGTCACCTGTCAGCTGGTATGGACGAGCGCGGCGGAGCGTCGGCGAATCCGGAGGTCCGCGTGCCCGTGCCGGTGGTCGCCATCGACACCTGCTGCTGAGGCGAATCGCCAGTCGACAGTGGACCGGGCGTTCAATGATCGATCAGGTCTCGTTGGCCCCGCGACCTGCGGTATCGGCGATTGATGATCGTTGCAACCGTGCCTCCGTTCTCGCCGCCTCCCCGTTCTGTTGGCTGCTCGACCGGTCTGCTGCAGGAGTGTACCGCGAAGGTCGCATGCTCGGCAGGGCTTGCCTAACCAGAATTTCCGTGGTTTGCTGCTGAGCAGACATTGAGTCTTGACGATTGCGATCGTTGATCAGCGGGGGATCGATATGGATGTGCTTAGGTCAGGTCATGTCTGCTGCCGTTACGCGGACGTGACGGACGAGGAAGCTTTGGACCGGGGGATCACCGCCGTTCTGCCCTCGTCGCGTCAGCCTGCAGGATGTTTGACGATAATCTGATCCGAAGCGCCGAGGACGGACGGACACCTCCGGCCTGCCTGAATCGGATGTCGCCCGGGCCTGGTGGCTTGAAATCCCTGACGTATTCCCGGCGACCAACAGTCCGGCCCGGCACGGGGGCGAGCCGGTCGAGCACGACACTCAATTCTCTGACCTAATCATGAGGCCCAGCCTGCTCGGCGATGAGAATGCGGCCACGCGGGTCGGCTCGGCATACGGCGGGGGAGGCCGTTATGGGGCGCATTGCGCACCCGGATATTGAGGCGCTCTATAAGTCGCTGGAGGAGTCGGCGCCCGACACGGCGGTCTCGGTCATCGTCAAACTCCGCGGGGAACTGTGCGACATCGACTGTTTGTACTGCTACGAGAAACGCAAGGAGGCACCGGGCGGTGCCCGGATCTCCGTCGAGCAGATCGACCAGCTCTCCCGGCTGTTCCGGAATCGTCCGCTGGTCGTCGAACTGCATGGCGGCGAGCCGTTGACGATCGGCAAACCCATGATGGCCGCCGTACTCGACGCGTTGAGCCGCCAGCCGACGGTAGTCAAGGTGTCAATGCAGACCAACGGCGTACTGCTCGACGAGGATTGGCTCGACCTGTTCGACGAGCGCTACCCCGGGCTGTCGATGGGTGTCTCATTGGACGGCGACGCCGACGCCAACGCGTGGCGGGTCGGATACGACGGGCAGCCGACCTACCCGAAGGTCGCCAGGGCTCTGCGGATGCTCGCGGACCGGGCCCGACCGGTCGGCGTGATCGCCACCGTGACGCGGCGGTCCCTGGGTCGTGCCGAGGACATCATGAACCACCTGGCCGGGTTCTCTTCGGTCAACTCGTTGAGCTTCGTCCCGTGTTTCGACACCGTCGTCCGGCGGGCGACCAGGCCGGTAGGGCAGCGACCGACCAGGAGCCGCGAGCTGCAACTCGCAGCGGTGTCCGGTGCCGCCCCACCGTCCTGGGCGGTGACCCCCGAGGAATACGGCGAGTTCGTGCTGCGGGCCACCGCGCACTGGATCGGCAGCGGTCTGTCCGCGCGGATGAAACTGGAGCCTGCCGTCTCGACGATCCGCCGGCTGCGCGGCCTGGGCACAACCTTCTGCCACTTCTCCAACCTCAAGTGCGACCACGTGTTCACCCTGTACCCGGACGGCCGGTTCGGCAGCTGCGACGAACTGCCCTGGCCGGGCGCACAGCTCGGGCACCTGCGACGGCTGGGCGACGAGGGCGAGGTGGTGGACCGCCAGCGGAGCCTGCCGCTGCTGACCGACGGCCAGGGGCTGATGGCCAAGTGCGTGTCCTGCCGCTACCGCCACACCTGCGGAGGCGGGTGCGTGGCCTCCCGGCTGCGCCATCGGGAGGCGTTCGCCAGCGACGACGCGTACTGCGATCACCGGATGCGACTGGTGGACGGGGTGGCCGCACTGGTCGCCCAGCCGGCGGATCCGTGGGGTGCCTGGTGCCGCCGGTTACGGTGGCGGCCCCGTTTCCCGAACGTGATGCGGGACGTGGCACCCTTCCTGGCACGCTGGGACGACGCGCGGGTCGTCCGTGAGCCGGTCGAACTGCGGCACAGCGCGCATGGCAACGTCAACTGCGTGGGCGAGCCCGGCGTGCACGAGGCGCCGGACCTCGACCCTCGGCACCCACAGTGGCGGGCCGGCATCGAGCCAGGCATCTGGCCGCTGCTCGACGTCGTTACCACCGGTTGGGGCTGCGTCACGTACGACAGCTGCCAGGGCCACCGGTACGACGGGCTCGACCTCCAACCGGTGGGCGCGACCGTTGGAATCCTGCCCCGGGATCGTCGTGAGTACGCGAGGATCGCCTCGGCCCTGTGCCGGGTGACCGCGGAGGCGGAGGGACGGGTGCCCTCGGCGTGTGTGGTAACCGCGGGCCGTGCCGACCTGCGGTGCGCCACGTCCGGCCGCAGTTACCCGGTCCTGGACCTCGGCATCGCGCGAGCGGAGCGGGCGGGCTGGGACGACTATTTCGACGCCCTCCCGGCCACGGTCGACCTCCTGGTCGGGTGGACGCGGAAGGTGCGGCCGGGGTCGCTGGGGCAGTGCGGATGCCCGGACCGGGACGCGGTGACCGTCGGCAGCCCACGGACCGCCACCGGGGTCGCCGGGTGAGGCTCGTACCGCCACCGGACGCGGCCTTGCGCGGCAGGCGCGTCGGGGCGCGCAGAGATGTCCGACCCAGGCTGCAACGCCGCAGCTCGGGTCGGGTGTTGGGAAGCTCTTCCGGAAGGAGAGGCAGATGACCGAAGACCGTAGGATCACTCGCTTCCTCGAGGACGTGGAGTCCTTGCGTGAGGACGAGGCGGTGCTCAGCACCGCGCACACCTCCGCCGTCTCGGCCGACGGCTGGACGGCCGAGGGCCGTCCGTCCGACGACTCGACGGAGTCCTGACCACAGATGACCTGAAAGGAGAGGCAGCAGATGGACGACGCCCAGCAAACTATGCAGTTCCTCCGCGCCGTGGCATCGCTGCGCGACGAGGAGACCGTCCTGACCACCGCGCACACCGCTGCGGTGTCCGTGGACGGCTGGCCAACCGAGGATCGCCCGTCGGACGAGCCGACGCAGTCCTGAGCCGGATCGGCCGAACTGAGTCACGCCCGTTGGCCCTGCCGCGAGGTCGAGGTACCTGAGGGATCGCAGCAGGATCGGCTGACCGTGACACGTGGCCGCCGTGGGCGGGTCGCGGGTCGCCATACCCTGGCGACCCGCGCACCGCGACACGGCCCCGGGTGTGGACCGCATGGACCAGGAAGGACGGGCTCGGTGACAGGTAGCGGAGGGGAGCCACTCGTCGCGGTCTACGCCGACCTCGGGCCGGTGGCCCGGAAGGCCGTACGGGCCGACGACGGGTTCGTCGACGGTGCCGACGTCGACGGCGGCACGGTGGATACGGCGGATGTCGTCGGGCTGGTGGTCCGGTCGGAGTCCCGGGTGGACCGGCCGTTCATCGCCCGGTTTCCGAGGCTGTCGTTCGTGATCCGTGCCGGCAGCGGCACCGAAAACCTCGACCTGGTCGAACTGCGTCGACGGGGCGTGCGCCTGGTACGCAATCCCGTCGTGTCCGCCGAATCCGTGGCGGAACTCGCGTTGGCCGGGCTGGTCAGCCTCGCACGACGGGTGCCGATCGCCGCCGCGCTGCTGCAACGGGGCGAGTGGCGCAAGTCCGACTTCGTCGGGGAGCCACTGCCCGACCTGGCGGTCACGATCTGGGGTGCTGGTCCGGTCGGCCGGGCGGTGGCCCGTCGGCTCACCCCCGAGTGTCGTTCGGTGCACTTCGCCCAGTGGCCCTCGCTGCCGTCCGACGCGCCCGCGATAGCCGTCGAACCGGCGCTGGCCGCAAGCGACGCGCACATACTCTGTCTGCCGTCGCGACCGTCGACCCGTGGCTGGTTCGGCCCGCGGCGGCTGGACCGGGTACGGGACGCCCGGCCGTACCTGCTCAACCTCGGCCGGTTCGATGTGGTCGACGTCGCGGCCGCGGTTCGGCGGCTGGCCGACGACCAGCTCCGGGGGCTGTTCATCGATCCGGTCGACGCGCACCACCTGCCTGAGCTGCGGGCGGCGACCGCAGTGGCCGACAGGGACCTCAACCTGCTCGCCACCCCGCACCTCGGAGCGCAGCGGCGCGACGTTCTGACCCGGCTGGGGGAGTGGGCGCTGGACACCGCCCGCCTACTGGTGAAGGAAACGCGCGACGACCAGGCCCCGCACCGATCGCCGGCCGCGCACCTGGAAGCCACAGCAGCCGACTGGAGAGACGATGCCCGAAGTTGATTTCGACCTGGCGATCCAGGCCTCTGTCGACACCGTCTGGAAGACGGTGCTCGACGTCGCTTCGTACCCCGCCTACATGGAGAACGTGCTGGAGACCCGCATCCTCCGCGACGACGGGCAGGGCACGAGGGCAAGTTCCTGGTCGATCCTGCTCAAGGGCGCCGTCCTCGAATGGACCGAGGAGGAGTCCATCGATCACGACCGGCGGCGGATGGATTTCCGGCAGATCGACGGCGACATGGAGCACCTCGAAGGGTTCTGGCACGTCCGCCCGCTGGAGGACGGTCGCGTCTCGGCCCGGCTGTTCATCTCCTTCCGGATCGGCATACCGTTGCTCGCCGACATGCTCGACCCGCTGGCTCGCAAGGCGATCCACGACAACAGCCAGGACATGCTGCTCGGCATCGAGCGGCGTACCCGACAGCCGGCGGGGGCGCCGTGACCGTCCGCGGACCGGCGACCGACGACCTCGCCACCGTCCTGTCGCTGGGTTCACTCGCGCCTCGGTGCGATATCGCGGAGGCGACACGTCGGCTGGCCGACATCCCCGCGGAGACGGTCCTCGACTGGCTGAGCCGGCACAAGGTGGTGTCCATCGCCGTCCGACGGTTGGCCCAACCCGGCATCCACCTCCCGCCGGCGCTCGCCGACGGGCTGGCCCGATCGGCGGAGCATCGACGGCTGGTGAACCGTAACCTCGACGTGGAACTGCCCCACCTCACCGACCTGGTGGCGCGCAGTGGGGCCCGGGCCTTCCTGATCAAAGGCATGGCTTCCCGGGCCTGCTATCCCGAGCCGTACGACCGGGACATCGGCGACTTCGACCTGTGGGTACCCGACACCGCGGAAGCCGTCGCGCTGGCCGGCGAACTGACCGACGCCGGGTACCGGATGGCCGAGCACGAGTTGCCGTGGATCAAGTCGACCCGGTCGGGCCACCTGTACGGGCAGTTCCTGCTGGAACGCGAGGTCGCCGACGGCCGGGTGGCGGTGGATGTCCACTACGGCGGATACTCGGTGCGCCACTGCGGCCTGTTGCGACTGAACCCGGGAACGGTCGGTCCGGGACTGCACCGCCTCGACACCCTGCAGAACATGCCGATGTTGGTGGCCAACGCCGCCGGCGACTACTTCATGACGCTGAAGGATCTCAACGACCTCTACCTCGCCGTCGCCGACAGTGGCTTCGACTGGGACACCGTTCGCGCCCGGGTACGCGAGATCGGGCTGGCCGGCTTCTTCAACAACATGCTGAGGCAGCTCAGGGAGTGGTTCTCGCTGACCGACGCCCAGGCGGAGACCGTACGCGGGCTGCGGTTCCGAGCGGCGTGGGAGCCGGCGCCCTCCCGTACCGGATGGGTCTGGAACCGGCGCTGGCTGGTGACGGTCGCGCACGCCGCCGCTACCGGGCTGCGGGTCTCGCCGGCAGACACCGTGCGAATGACCCGCACCGCGGCCGGGTACTACCGGCATCGGTTGACGTTGCGGCTGGGTGGTGCCTCCGACGACCGCCCGATCCGGGTTCCGGACGACCTCAACCCGTGGACCTGCGTGCGGCTGGTGCCGCTGCCCTCGGCGGTCCGGCTGCTGGCGCCCGAGCACGACGAAGACCGGGTGGTCGGCGTATCCGGGCAGGTCACCCCGCTGGTGCCAGGGTGCGCGGCGCTCGGGGTGGTCGCCACCCCGGCCGGGGACGCGGTGCTCCTCAACGGCGGGGTCTTCCTGCCGACCGTGTCCTACGCGTTGGATCCGGCCCTGATCCGCACCGTCCACGAACTCGCGGTGAACGCCGGGGCGGGCCGCGTCGACGCGGGGACCACCGGGAAGGGCGAGGATCGCGGTGCCGCTCCGGGACCTGGTGCTGTCCAAGACGCCGCTGTCGTCGGGGATGCCCGTGTCGTCGACGATGCCGATGGCGGGCGGGAGCCCGGGGGCAAGGCCCACCCGGCGTTCGGGGTGATCCGACGGCACCTCTCTCCACCGCTGGCGCTGGCGCAGCGGCTGGTCGGCCTCGGTGCGGTCGAGATCGCCGCCTCCGGGGCCGAGGTGACCCTCTCCGATGGACGCAGCGCCGTCGATTTCGGCAGCTATGCGGTACCACTGGTCGGGCACGGCCACCCCCGGGTGACCGCCGCGGTCCGGTCGCAGCTGGAGACGCAGGCGATCACCACCCGTACCCTGGCCAACCCGGTGACCACCGGCTACGTCGAACGGCTGGTGGCCGCCGTCGGCGTGGCGGACCTGCGCCGGGTGTGGCTGGGCCTCAACGGCACCGATGCGGTCGAGGCCGCACTGAAACTGGTCCGTGCGGCCACCGGCCGGCCCCGCGTACTGGCCGTGTGCGGTGCCTTCCACGGCAAGACGATGGGATCGCTCGCGGCGACCTGGAACGACCATTACCGGGCACCCGTGCGCGCGCTGCTGACCGGGGTGACGCACATCGACGTCGACGACCGGTCGGCGGTGGCGCGAGAGGCCGCGGCGGGCGACGTCGCGGCCCTGATCTTCGAGCCCGTGCAGGGTGAGAACGGGGTCGTGGTGCTTCCTCCGGAGACGCTGCGGAGGTGGACGCACGATGCACATCAGGCGGGCGCGCTCGTGGTGGCCGATGAGATACAGACCGGCATGGGTCGGTGCGGACCGCTCTCCGTCGCCATCGGGCTGGGACTGCCGATCGACGCGCTGCTGCTCGGCAAGAGCCTGGGGGGCGGCGTGTTGCCGCTCTCCGCGCTCATCGGCACCGATCGGGTGTACGAACCGCTCATGCGTGATCCGTTTCTGCACGTGGCCACCTTCGGCGGCCACCCACTGGGCTGCGCCGCGGGAACGGCAATGCTCGACGTCGTGGCCGAGCTGGCCGTGGCCGGAGACAGGCTGGCCCGCCAGGTGGAGGCGGAGCTGTGCAAGCTGCGGGACAACCACCCGACGTCGCTGGTCGAGGTTCGGGGCATGGGCCTGCTCTGGGGACTGAAGCTGCGCACGCCCGAGCTGGCCGGGGCCGTGCTGACCACCGCCGTGCAACGAGGACTGCTGCTGTCCCCGTGCCTGGGCCGTCCGGAGATTCTGCGCCTGCTGCCCCCGATGACCACCACAGCCGACCAACTGGAGCGCGCGATGGCGATCCTCGACGAAGCGATCGGGGAGGAGGAATGACCGCGGTGACCGCATCGGACGTCCCCGAGCGGGCCCTGGTCGTCGCCGCGCACGCGGACGACGTCGACTTCCGCTGCGCCGGAACCCTGGCCGCATGGTGCGGGCAGGGCACTGCGGTAACCCTGGCCCTGCTGACCGACAGCGCCAAGGGCAGCCATGACCTGTCCCTGTCGGACGACGAGGTGGCTGCGCTGCGGCGTACCGAGCAGCGTGCGGCCGCGGCCCGGGTCGGCTACCGCGATGTGCGAGAACTGGGGGAGATCGACGGCCTGCTCCGGGCCGACGAACGGGTGATCGAGTGGCTGGTGCGGGTGATCCGCGACGCCCGGCCCGACGTGGTTCTGACCTACGACCCGTGGGCACCGTACATCCTGCACCCGGACCACACGACGGCCGGTGACGCCGCGTTCCGCGCGGTGATCCGGGCGAGGGAACCGCGATTCTGCCGGGACCTGGCCGACGAAGGGCTTCCGCCGTGGCGCGTATCGCAGCTCTGGTTGTTCGGCGCACCGGAGCCCGACCACATCGAGGACATCTCCGGGTCGTTCGACACCAAGCTCGACGCGATTCTCTGCCACCGCAGCCAGTACGAGACGGAGATGGGGTTCTCCGAGGGGGACGAGGCCGGCCGGGCGGCGTTCGTGGAGCGGATGCGCGCGATGTTCGGCAAGATTGGAGCGAGCGGTGGCTTCAGCTACGCCGAGTCGTACCGGCGACTCGCCCTCTAGCCGGGCCGCGTCGTCGCCGCTGCCCATGGATCTCTGCGACGACGCGGCCGACTGGCACGACTGGCTCGCCGGACACGTCGGCACGGCGGTCGGTCGCCGCGGTCCGCTCGGAGAGCGGGACGCCCATCGCCACCTGCGGCACTTTGTCGCCGAGCAGTTCGGCGATCGATACCTCGACAGTCACGACTGGGCGTACACCCCGGGCACCGGGCGGATGCTGGACCACCTGCTGGGTGCGGTGCCACCGGACGGCCGGGGCGCGGTCCTTCCGACCTACCAGCGGGTGGCGGCCAGCCTGCCGGCGGGCGCGGCGGAGACCTCGGTGGTGCTGCCGCCGGCCAGGTGGGCGGAGGCCGGCTTCACCCCGCCCTGCAGGCCGCCGGCCCTGTTCGTGGTGAACCCGGTGCACGCGAACCCGGTCGCCGCCTCGCTCTCCCGTGAGTTTCTCGACGACCTGGCCGGCTATGCCCGATCAGAGGACGTGTTGGTCGTCGAGGACGACGCGTTTCGCGGCACCGGCCCGGACGATTCCGGTCCGCCGGAGATGCTCGGCCGGTGCCCGGACCGGACCGTGTACCTGGGGAGCTGGACGAAAGCCCTCGGCTGGCCGGTCAAGGCGGGCATCGTGGGCTGGCCCCGGGCCGCGTCACGTGCGCGGCTGCTGCGGCCGGGCGCACCTGTTCCACCCCCCGAACTGCCGATGGACGTTTCGGCGGTGCTCGCCGCAGGCCTGTTCGGCGCCATCCAGCGGCACCGCCGGGAACGGCTGGACCCGCGTCGGGCCGCGGTCACCGCACTGCTGCGCGCAGCGTCGATCGGGTTCGTTCCGCCCACCGGCGGTGCGCACGTCGCCGTATTGGTTCCCCGGGCCGAACTCCTGCGCCGCTCGCTGGTGTCGGCGGGCCTCGGCGGGCTGGGAGCGGAGACCTTTTACCAGCAGGGCGGGTCGGCCGATTCGTTCGTCCGCCTCGGACTGTCCAATGTGACGAGTGCCGCCTGGCCGTCGCTGCTCGACCGGCTGGCCGAGGTGTTGGCCGGGGATCGACCGGACGGCTACCCCGGGCCGGCACCCGACGGCGCGGCCGGTGCCACGGACCTCGCGGCCGACGGGACCCAGGTCAGGGCGAGCACGCTGTGATGCTTGGGCACCTCGAATTCGCCCTCGGCGAGCCGCCGTCGCTCGCCGGCCGGGTAAGCGCGCAGCGAGACGCCGGAGACGTCCGGCCGCCCGGCTGCCTGCCAGTCGTGGACCGCCCCGAGCAGGTGCCGGTGCGCGGCGCCGGGCGTGCCGAACGCCCGGACCAGAAGCTCGAACACGGTGGGATCGGCCAGGTCGAGCGGTTCGCCGGGTCGCCGGGCGAGCGCCGCGAGGTCGGTTCCCCCGGTGACGGCGAAGGTGACCCGCTCGTGCCACGGCGGGTTCTTCCACTCGTACATGCACGGCACCGGCCCGGCGGCGACCGCCTCCGGCGATCCGGCGCTGATCAGCCGTACCGGGTTCGCGAGGTGGACCGACAGCCACAGGTCGAGGCCGTTGTGCACGTCGAGCAGCGTGGCCGACACGCCCGTCGGCTGGTCGTACGGCGGCGCGTCCAGCAGCCGGCGTACCGTGCCGACATCCACCGGCCGCTCGTCCGGGACCAGCAGTCGTACCCGCCGATCCGGGTCGATGTCGATCTTGTGTTCGGGCCCGGCGTTCGCACCTCGCAGCCGCATGAAGCCGCACTGCTCGACCGAGACCGACCGGAGGTGGTCGCCGTGGCGTTCGAACGCGACCGAGAGCTGGCTGCCGCGCACCGAGATCGGCAGCAGTACGCGCCCGCCGTCCGCGAGCTGGTCGAGCAGCGCGGGATACACGTCCCAGACACCGGCGGTGGCGATGATCCGGTCGTAGGGCGCTGCCTCGGCGTACCCCAGGGCACCGTCACCGCACCGGACGGTGACCGCCCGGTGGCCCGCCCGGGCCAGGTGCTCCCGGGCAGCGGCGACCAGGTCGGGCTCGATGTCGATGGTCACCACCCGTCCCTCGGCCCCGACCAGCGTGTCCAGCAGCGCCGCGTTGTAGCCGCTGCCGGTGCCGATCTCCAGGACGCGATGACCGGGCCGTACGTCGAGTTGGCCCAGCATGATGGCCATCATCGACGGCTGCGAGGACGAACTCATGATCCGGGCACCGCCGAACTTCACCGGCACCGCCTCGTTGAGGAACACCACCTCGGCCGGTACGCCGGGCAGAAACAACTCGCGAGGGACGCGCGCGAAGGCCTGGCGAATGTCAGGGTCGTCCACGACGCCGAGCCGGTCCAGGGTGTCGATGAGCGACTGTCGCAGATCGTCGATGCTCATGCTGGGGATCAGTACCCTTCGTATCGGGGCGAGCGACGCACGGGACCACGAAATATATCAAAGGCGTCAATTGGTCTGGTGCCCTCGTCGCCGGCCCGGGTGGCGTGGCTCCTCGCCCGGGCCGGCGACCTGCGGTCCTCGGGCCGACCCGAACGCGCTGTCCGGTACTACCGGCGGGCCGGCAGGCTCGCGGCCCGGCGTGGCCAGTCGGCGCTGCGGGCCGCGGCGCAGGCGGGGTACGGTGCGGCGGCGCGGGACCGGCGCCGCTTCTCCGAGGCGGTGGTACCGCTGCGTGCGGCGGCCCTGGCCTACCAGCGCCTGGGCGACCGTCGGGGCCTGTCGTACGCCCTACGCAACCTCGGTGTGGCGCGACGCCATCTCGGACACCTCCACCAGGCGAGTCGGCTGCTCCGGGCGAGCCGGCGGTTGGCCACCGTGGCCGGTGACCCGCCGGGCGCCGCTGTCGCGACGCTGCACCTGGCCATCACCGAGCGGCTGCGCGGGGACCTGCACCTCGCGGCGGCGCTGCTGCGCGCCAGCGCCGAGCAACTGCGGGCGGTCGGGCGACCGCACCAGCCGGTGGTGGCCGGGCTTCACCTGGGCCTCACCGAGCTGGCTGCGGGCCGCACCGGCCAGGCACGCCGGCTGCTCCTGGAGAGTCTGGTCGGGTTCACCCGCCTCGGCGAGGAGCACTGGGTCGCGGTGAACCTGTTCTGCCTGGCGCAGGTCCCCGGCGGCGGGACGGAGCGGGCCGACGCCTACCTGGCGGATGCCCGCGCCCGGTTCGCCGAGTTGGGGGACGGGTGGTGGCTTCGGCGGCTGGACCAGAGCCTGGCCAGGGCCGCGACAACGATGACGACCGGCAGCGCGGACAGGGACGCGTACCGTGCCGCCCGCGACGCCCCGAGTGGCGACCGATCGTCAGATGCCGGTGACCCGGCGCGCTCCACCGGGTCGGGTGCGACCCGGCCGAGGGGTAAGGACCTGGACGGACGGAAGGGAACATCCATGAGCGGGACCACAGCTCCCCGATACCGCTACGTGCGCTCGTTCACCAGCCTCATCGAGCGGGACAACCTCGACGCGGTGAAGAAGATCTACTACGACGAGTTCCTGCCCGCACTGGCTACCGGCCCGCGGCCCTACCAGGCGCATGCGCTCATCGAACTGGCCGACGACGCGTCCGATGTGGTCGAAGCGGTGATCCACACTCGCTGGGAGTCGCTCGACGCCCTGCACGAGGCGATGGGAATCGAGCAGGTCGGCACCTCGCTGATGCGCATGCTGCTGCTCAACAAGGAACGGCCGAAAATCGCCACGTACGTCATCGACGACCCGGACGCGGCGGGCGACGGGCCGGGCCGGCCGTGAACAGAGTGGCGCACCGGGCGGCGGCCGGCCTGGCCGCGGTGCGGGACCGGCACCGGGCGTTGGGGTACCTGACCAGCACGGGATGGCGACCCACGTCGGCCGCGGTGGGCTACCTGCTGCTGCGCGCGACCGCACCCGCGGCGTTCGCTGTCACCGCCGGCGTCTTCGTCGACCGGATCGTCCGTACGCCCGGTGACCGGCTCGACGCCGGTGACTTGATGGTGGTGCTGGCGGTGCTCGCCGGACTCTTCACCATCCAGGAGTTGAGCACCGCGATGCACGCGCCACTGCGGCAGCTCATCGTCGGCGAGGTGAACGCGGTGATGCGACAGCGCGCCATGGCGGCGGCGCTGCGTGGCGGTCGTACCGAGTTTCTGGTCGAGGCGGAGACCCGGGCCTGGCTGGGCGAGTTGGGCGCGCTCACGCAGCAGTCCGGTACGCCGGGCGCGGCCGCCGCCGGCGTGGTCTTCGTGCTGGCCGAGTATCTGACCGCGTTCCTCGCGGTCGCCCTGCTGGCGACCTTCTCCTGGTCGCTGGCGGGCCTGCTGCTCGCCGCTGGCCTGTGCGTCCGGTTCACCTTCCGGTCCCGTTGCATGGCGTTGGCCGCCGCGTCGATGGAGGGCGCCGGCGAACGCACGGTCGCCCGGTACTACGCCGCCGTCGCGCAGGACCTCGGGTACGCCAAGGAGGTCCGGTTGTTCGGCCTCGGCACCTGGCTCGCCGACCGGTTCGACGACAGCGCGCAAGCCGGGGTCGCACCGCTGCGGCTGGAGCGTCGACGGCTGGCCGTGCCTCGGGTCGCCGCCGTCTACGGACTGGGCTTCGTGGCCGCCGCCGTCGCATTGGCCCTGCTCGCCCGGGCCGGCGCGCAGGGGCAGCTCAGCATCGGCCGGCTGGCCATGCTCATCACGGCCTGCTTCCTGGCTCTCGGCATCGGCCGGTTCTTCGAGGCGTGGGACTTCGACATCGAGTTCGGTACCCGGTTGGTGCCGGTGCTGGAAGCGCTGGAGCGCCGGACGGCCACCGCCGACCGGGCTGACAGCGGTGGCGCCGGCCCCGGCGTGGCGGTCGGGGCCGGCCCCCCGGACCTCCCAGGCACCCCAGGGGTGGGCGGCGCCCTGGTCACGACCGGTGCTTCTCCGGTCGAGAGCGACGGGACCCCGGAGAACCGGCCGCATGGCGTCCGGCTGGTGGACGTCGGGTTCGGTTACCCAGGTTCCGCCGGCGCGGTGCTCGACGGCGTCAACCTCGACATCCCGTACGGTCACTCGTTGGCGATCGTCGGTTCCAACGGCGCCGGGAAGACGACGCTGGCCAAGCTGCTGTGCGGGTTGTACCGGCCGGTCCGCGGGCAGATTCTGCTCGACGGTGCCGCACGCCCCGACGCCGCGGAGGATCTGCGGCGACACACCTCGGCGATCTTCCAGAGCTTCCTGCGGTACCGGGCCACCGCAGCCGAGAACATCGCCTTCGGCGCGGTCGAGCATCTCGCCGACCGTGCCGGGGTCACCAGCGCGGCCCAGCGCGCCGGCGTACTCGACGCGCTCCGGGCGCTGCCGCACGGGCTGGACACCGTGCTCTCCGCCGACCACCCGGGTGGTGCGGACCTGTCCGGCGGGCAGTGGCAGCGCGTCGCGTTGGCCCGCGCGCTCTTCGCCGTGGATCACGGAGCCCGGATGCTGATCCTCGACGAGCCCACCGCCAGCCTCGACGTCCCGGGCGAGACCGAGTTCTTCGAGCTGTTCCTCATGCTGGCCGGGCATACCACGCCGGTGCTCATCTCGCACCGGCTGTCCACGGTGCGGCACGCCGAACGCATCGTCGTGCTGGACGAGGGGCGGATCGTCGAGGCGGGCTCGCACGAGGAACTGATGACCGACGACACCCGGTACCGGCGGATGTTCCGGTTGCAGGCGTCCTACTTCCATACCCCGGCCGGCGCGACCGACGGAGGCGCACGATGAGCCGGGCCGGTGCCGGGTTGCGCCTGGCGCTCGCCACGGCCGCTCGGACGGATCGTCGCAGGTTGCTCCTGGGCGCCGGGCTGATCGTCGGCTCCGGCGTCGTGGGCGGCTCGTTCCCGTTGTGGTCGAAGTACGTCATCGAGGCGGTGCTCGACGGTGGGGCCGGGCCCGCGGCCCTCGCCGCGGTGGCGCTGGCCGCGTCCTGGGTGCTGGCAATGGGGATGTCCAACGTGGGCGCCCTCGCGCTCTACGACGTCCGCGACGCGATGGACATCACCGCACAGCGTGCGCTGATCCGGGCGACAGCCCGGGTGCAACGGCTGGACGGCGTCGAGTCACCCGCATATCAGGACACGCTGGCCCTGGTCCGCGCCGAGCCGGACTGCCTCTCCCGGTGCGTCGACGCGGCGGCCTGGTCGGCCTGCCTACTGCTGCAGACCACGGTCGCGGCCGGGCTGCTGGCAACCGTACATCCGGTACTGCTCGGGCTGCCGGTGCTGGCCGTCGTCGCGTTCCTCGTCGGGGCCTGGTACCAGCGAGGCGCGGAGCGGGTCGAAGTGGCCACGTCCGGCGACGAGCGGCTCGCGGCGGCGCAGTTCACCCTCGCGCTGGACCCTGCGGCCGGCGCCGAACTGCGCGTCTTCCAGCTTCCGGGCGAGCTGCTGCGCCGACATGCGGCCCTGTGGCGGTCGGTGGTGGGCCGTCGGGTGGCGGCCGAGACCGGAGCGGCGTTGGGACGCAGCCTCGGGCTGCTCGCGGTGAGCCTGGGATTCCTGGCCGCGCTGGCCTTCGTCGCGCTGCTGGTGCCCAGGGGACGGGCCACCCTTGGCGATCTGCTGCTGGTGTACGCCGCCGGCCAGCAGGCGTACATGCTGACCGGCAGCAGTGTGCTGGCCACCACCCGGCTGTACCGGCTGGCCGTCGCCGCCGGTCGGCACCACTGGCTGGCGGAGTACCCGGAGCGGGCCGCCGTGGAGGCATCGCCTGAGGTATCGCACCGGTCCGCGCCGGCCGCGGTGTTGGACGGCATCGAGCTGCAGAGCGTGACCTTCCGCTATCCCGGCGCCGAGCGGCCCGCCCTGAGCGGCGTCACCGCGCGTATCCCGGCGGGCTCGGTCGTCGCGCTGGTCGGGCACAACGGAGCGGGCAAGTCCACGTTGGTCAAGCTGCTCTGCAAGCTGTACGAGCCGAGTAGCGGCGGCATCGCGGTGGACGGGACCGACCTGCGCGAGATCCCGACCGACGCCTGGCGCGACCGGCTCACCGGCGGATTCCAGGACTTCGCCCGGTTCGAGCTGCGGGCCCGGGAGTCGGTCGGAGTCGGTGACCTCGCCGTCCTCGACGACCTTGCGCGGGTGCGCGCGGCCCTCGACCGGTGCGGGTACGGCGGGCTTGAGCGAGAGCTTCCCGCCGGTCTGGACACACCGCTGGGCGCGGTGTTCCCGGATGGGGTGGGTCTGTCCGGCGGGCAGTGGCAGCGCGTGGCACTCGGCCGGTCCGCGATGCGTCGGGATCCGCTCCTGCTGTTGCTGGACGAGCCGACTGCGAGCCTCGACGCGCAGGCCGAGGACGACATCTTCCGGACATACGCCAAACTAGCCGCGACCGGAGCCGCGGACGGCCGGATCACCATGCTGGTCACGCACAGGTTCTCCACGGTGCGGGTCGCGGACCTGATCCTTGTCCTGGACAGCGGCAGGCTGGTCGAGTCCGGCAGTCACGACGAGCTGATGAGCCGGGCGGGGGTGTATGCCCGGATGTACCGCGCCCAAGCCGACGGGTACCGATGACGGGCGGGTACCCGATCGAGGGTCGTGCGGTGCCGGCCGCTCCATCCGGGCTGGCGCGGGTGTGCCAGGGGTGCCGGCCGGCGCAGCGCGGCACCCCTGTCAGTAGTCCGCGTGCCTGGCGGCGCGACCCCGAGCGGGGTGAAAATCGGGCTGGGCCGTCCGGATGTCGTCGTCTCGTCTTGGCGCTGTGAGCCCGTCTGTCAGTAGGACGCTGAGGATCTTG
>NZ_JBEEAC010000046.1:0-39334 GCF_040120695.1 Plantactinospora sp. B6F1
GGCCGCCGAACCACCGCAACGGATCCGGGACGAGTTGCATCGCGACCGCCGGACGCCGGAACCACCGATGGTGGAGGGTGCCGAGGCCGCCCGGGAGGCGGTCACGGACCAACCGCCGGAGCAGTTCGGCGCCCGACCGGTGCAGGTGCCCGAGCCGGATGCGGTTCGCCGGCCGAGCTTCGCAGATAGCGATGAGCCGACCGAGAACCCCTTCGACGCCGAACGCACCGGACCGAGTCCGAAGCGGTGGCGGGAGCCCGGCGGTCGGGATCCCGGCGGTGACGAGGAAGCCGACACGGAGGAGGGAGACGCGCCGGAGAGGTAGGCCCGGCCCGGTCGCCGTCCTCGGCGAGTTCCTTCCGCTCGGCGGGTTCTGTCGTACCCCACCGGCAGGATGTCGGCGGACGGACCACGACACCAGGGAGTGACTGTTGATCGGGAAGCTGGAGATGGTCGTGCTCGACGCGCCGGACATCACGGGACTTGCCACCTTCTACCGGGAGCTGGCCGGGTGGGTGACGGCTGGCGTCGACGACGACTGGATCACCCTCGACACGCCCGACGGCTGGCAGGTCGGCCTGCAGCTGGCTCCGGACCACCGGCCGCCGCGCTGGCCCGGCCAGGACCGGCCGCAGCAGGCCCATCTCGACCTGCGGGTGCCGGACCTCGACGCAGCCCTCGACCGGGCCGTCAACCTCGGTGGGACCCTGCTGAACAAGGCCGAGACGTGGTACACGGTGGCGGACCCGGCCGGGCATCCCTTCGACCTCTGCCTGAAGGCGGACAACCCCGACACCACGCTGATGGGCGTGATGCTGGACTGCCCCGACGCCAAGGCGCTGAGCGCCTTCTACGCCGAGCTGCTCGGCAAGCCGGTGACCTACGAGGCCGACGGCATGGCGATGATCGGCAATGATGGCGAGCACCCGGTGCTGTTCCAGCAGGTGGCCGACTACGCGGCGCCACGCTGGCCGGATCCGGCGTACCCGCAGCAGGTCCATCTGGACGTGAGCGTCGAGGACTTCGACGTCGCGGAGCCGGCGGTGCTGGCCCTGGGCGCGACCCGGCAGCCAGGCGGCGGCCGGACGTTCCGGGTGTACACCGACCCGGTCGGCAAGCCGTTCTGCCTCACCCGCTCCGCGCAGTCGTAGTCGACACCGCCGGCCCCGACCGGCGTCGATGCCACCGGTCACGCCGGCCGGCATCGACGCCGGTGCGGCCGGCGTGGCCGAGGGGAGCGCGGGTCATGCGCCGGGCGGGTCGCAGCCGCCCGGCGCGGATCAGCCCTCAGTGCGGATCAGCCCTCAGTGCGGATCAGCCCTCAGTGCGGATCAGCCCTCAGTGCGGGTCAGTCTTGCAGCGCGGGTCAGTCTTGCAGCGCGATCGGCCCGTCCCGGGCGGATCAGCCGTCCGGGGTGAAGAGGCCCTGGAAGCCGACGATCATCGCGATGAGCCCGAAGACCGCGAGCAGCAGGCTGACCCCGGTTGCCGCGCCCTCGGCCTCCGTCCGCGGTGCCGGACGGCCGGTCAGTCGGTCCCAGAGCAGGGCGAGGCCGACGCCGATCCCCACCACCTCGAAATGGAACGGGCGGGGCCCGGAGACCAGGTGGACGATCAGGTAGTAGCCGCCCGCCACCAGCGCGATGATCCCGACCACCCAACCGAACGGCGCCACCCTGGCAGCGAAGCGCCCGAGGTCGTCGCCGACCCGGGGTAGCCGGCGCAGCAGTGCGACGGCGAGCAGGAAACCACCCAGAATATTGGCGAGATCGAGCAGCAGGGCCATGAACATGGATTGGCGTCCTCCACAGGCTCAACGAAGGCCTCACGTCTGGCGATCAAGAGCATAGTGAGGCCCGCCCAGGACCGCAGGGTTCGGCCAGCCCGACCGGACCGACCGCACCCTGCGGCAGCGGCCGTTACGCCCAGCGGGGCAACCCGGCCCGCAACTTCGGGTCGTCGGGTTCGCCGAACCGCAGGTGGTTGCCGAACGGGTCGGCGACGGTGAGCACCCGGCCGTCCCACTGGGCCCGCTCCACCCTGGGCGTCCAGACAGCGGGTCCCCAAACCGGCACCTCGGTACGCCGCCGGTTCAACCGTTCACGCAGTTCGTCGACGCCGTCTACCCAGAGGAACACCGTCGCACCCTGTCCAGCGTCGTACGCGGTCTCGGCCAGGTGCAGGGTGGTGCCGTCCCGGGACACCTGGCCGTAGTAGGCGGTGCCGGGACCTGCGTTCGGCCCGCCGAAGTCGAGGGTGAAACCGAGGAAGTCCACATAGAACTGGATCGCCGGATCGACCGCGAAGATGCGTAGCACCGGAACCGTACTGTTGCGGGCACCCCACGGAAGCCCGGCTTCCGCCGCGGCGATGCCGGACGGCGAGGCGTCGGTACCCTGCTGCCGGGCGGCCAGGATGTTCCAGTTGTCGACGCCGTGCTGGCGGGCGACGATCTCCAGGCATTCGCTGTGCGTCACCGCCAGGTCGAACCGGCCGCGCAACTCGCCGCGTAGGGCCCTGGCCATCGCCTTGGGGCCGGGTGTCGGGGGCGTCGGGCCGGCACCGGGTTGGCCCGGGTCGGCTGCGGCGTCCGTGGGGTCAGAGGCTGACGCGGTCATCGAAGCTCCATGCCGGCGGCCGTCGCACCAGCGCTTGCGTTACTGACCGGGCCGCCTTCGGGAGTCTCCGTCACGACAGTCACGCCATCGACCGATGCGTTCACCAAACCCAGCGGGCGCAAGCGGCCGGCCGCATCGGAGCCGGTCACAGCATAGCGCCCCACCCGCCGGCCCCGCCGTCCCGTCGGTCTGCCGGTCTCACCGGACCCGCCGTCCCGCCGGTCCCGCCGTCTCACCGGACCCGCCGTCCCGCCGGTCCCGCCGTCTCACCGGACCCGCCGTCCCGCCGGTCCCGCCGTCCCGGTCGCGGCCAATGGTGGGTTTGCCCGGCGGATGACCGGGAACGGGCACTTCCATGACCAAACCGCGCGTTGTGATCGTCGGGGCCGGGTTCGCTGGCTACCACGCGGCGAGGAGCCTGTCCCGGATCGCCAACGGCCGGGCCGAGATCAAGCTGCTGAACACGACCGACTTCTTCCTGTACCTGCCGTTGCTGCCCGAGGTGGCGGCCGGGATCCTGGAACCGAGCCGGGTCTCGGTCTCCCTTGCCGGCACCCTCCGCGGGGTCCGAGTGGTGATCGGCGAGGCGAAGCACATCGACCTGGCCGCGAAACGGGTCGACTACACCGGTGCCGAGGGCGCCCCCGGCGAGCTCGAGTACGACCGGCTGATCATCGCGGTCGGCAGCGTCAACAAGCTGCTGCCGATCCCCGGGGTCACCGAGCACGCGCACGGGTTCCGAGGCCTGCCCGAGGCGCTCTACCTGCACGATCACGTGGTCTGCCAGATCGAGCTGGCCGAGGCGACAGCGGATGCGGCGGAGCGGGACGCCCGGACCACCTTCGTGGTGGTCGGCGCCGGCTACACCGGTACCGAGGTGGCCGCGCACGGTCAGCTCTTCACCGACGCGCTGGCGGCCCAGCATCCGCGACTCGGCGTACGGCCGCGCTGGATGCTGCTCGACCTCGCCGAGCGGGTACTGCCGGAACTCGACCAACGGATGTCGGAGACCGCCCGCCGGGTGCTCGACGCGCGGGGCGTGGACGTCCGGATGGGCACCACGGTCTCCGAGGCGACGGCCGACGGCGTACGGCTCAGTGACGGCGAGTACGTGCCGACCCGCTCGCTGGTCTGGTGCGTCGGCGTCCGCCCCGACCCGCTCGTGGCCGACCTGGGGCTGCCCACCGAGAAGGGGCGACTGGTGGTGGACGAGTTCCTGAACGTGCCCGGCTTTCCCGACGTCTTCGCCTGCGGGGACGCCGCCGCCGTACCCGACCTGACCAGGCCGGGTGAGGTGACGGCGATGACCGCGCAGCACGCACAGCGGCAGGGGAAACTGGCCGCGCACAACGTCGCCGCCTCGTACGGGCAGGGCAAGCGGCGACCGTACCGGCATCACGACCTCGGGTTCGTGGTGGATCTCGGCGGCACCGACGCGGCCGCGAACCCGGTGCGGGTGCCACTGTCCGGGCTCCCGGCCAAGGCGGTGACCCGGGGCTACCACCTGGTCGCGATGCCCGCGAACCGGGCCCGGGTCAGTGCCGACTGGCTGCTGGACGCGGCCTTCACCCGGCAGGCGATCCAACTCGGCCTGGTGCCGGCGAACGCCGTACCGCTGGAGAGCGCCTCCCCGGAGCTGCCGACCCGCCGGTAGCGCGGCCGGGCCGGCCACCCGGCGCTCGGCCCCGGGCAGCTCCCGGCGGGTCGGCGAGCCGTGGGTCACGGACCGAAGCGCGGACCACCCGACCGCTCGGGTGGCGGCGCGGCCATCCCGGCGTTCACCTCGTCGATCGCCTCGTCGACCTGGTGCGCGAGCGCCACGTCCAGCGCGGTCACCGCGTCCAGCGACCGGGTCCGGACGGTGAGCACCGCCGTCTGCGGTGCCTCACGCCCGACCGTGGGGCCCCGGCCGGTCTCCGGGCGCAGTCGGGCAAGCCGGCCCAGCACCCGGTCCAGGTTCTCCGGCGGCAGCTCGATGGTGCGGGTCAGCCTGCGGCGATCCCCGGACCAGTAGGGAAGGCTCGCTAGCGCGTCCCGGAGTTCCTCGTCGGTCAGCGCGGCGGTGGCGCCGCCCGGGTCGACCAGGCCACCGCCGGCCGGTTCCGTGCCGAGCAGGTCCCGCAGTTCCGGCGGCAGGTTCAGCGAGTCGATCAGTGCGCCGTCCTGCGCGGCGAGCGCGCCCAGCGTCGCCTGCGCCTGATACCGGGCCTGCTCCGGGCTGCGGTGGGTCAGCCGGGCCACCTCGTCGAGAAAACCGGCCAGGTCGCGGCGCTGGTTGGCGGCGGCCAGCGCGCCGTCGTCGTGCACCTGGTTTGGTACGGCGTCGAGCAGCCGCTGCCGGTCGGCGGTGTCCAACGCCCGGGCCAGCGCGACCACGGTGGCTCCGGCGGCGGCGCGGGCCTGCTCGAAGTCGATGCCGGCCCGGCGTCCGATGTCGGAGACGAGATCCCGGTATCCGATCACCGGGACGTCGGTGGTCGTCGTACCGACCAGCGCGTCCGGAGCCGGGGTGGGCCGTTCGGCCGGGCTCGGCGGTGGGACGACCGGAGCGCCGCTCTCGGCGTTCGGCTTGCGGCCCCCGGCCTGCGGGGGACCGTCCCGGCGGCCCCGGTCGAGGCTGGTGAGCTGCTTGTCCGCGCCGAAGGTCGCGCCTACCTCGCTCGGCCGCTGGCCCCGCTGCCTAGCCTGCCGGGCCAGAGTGCGCCGCCGCTGGTTGTCGCCCTCCATCTGCTTCCCGCTCATGCCGTCTCCTCGCTGCGCTCGTCGTCGTGAGCCCTCGAGTCGTACCGGCCGATCGGCCGATCCTGGGCCCACCTCGGCTCGCTCCGCGTCTCGCCACCTGCGGGCCGGGTCGGCCGAGCCGGCCGACCGTACGCCTGCCGGCGCGATCAACCGCCTTCCCGACCGGGCACCGGCGAAACGCCTCGGGGCCCGGACTGCGAGGTGCGGGCGGCTCATCCGGCCGGGGTGAGGATCCGTCACCCGACCGGGACAGATGATCGGGTCGGCCAGCGAGACCCGCGTGCCTCCGGAGGTCACCATGAAGAGGATCGTCGAGATCGTCCCGGCCCGCCCCGGTTGGTACGCCCGCTGGCGGCTCGCCCCGGACACGACCCGCTGCTACCCGGTGTCGCTCTGGGCACTGCTCGAGGAGACCGACGAAGGTGGCCGGGAGGTCATCGGGGTGGACGTCGTCGGTCAGTGGCCCGGCTCCGAGGAGAACGAGACCGGCGGCGAGTTCGTCCGCTACCTGTTCCAGCCGCCCGACAGCGGCGCACCGGAGGATGCCGCCCGCCCCGACGAGTTGGGTGTCGAGCCGACTCGCCAGCCGGCCCGGTTGAAGGCCGTCTGACCCGGCCAGCACCGACCCGGCCAGCCGCAGAGCAGCACCGACCCGACCAGCCTCACAGTCAGAGCAGTTCGAGCGGTCCGGGGCCGCCGGGTGCCGGGAAGGCCCGGTCGAGTTCGGCGAGGTCCTCCTCGGTGAGGGTCAGCTCGACGGCTGCCCGGTTTTCCCGGACGCGCTCCGGAGCGCTCGCCTTGGTGATCGTGCAAACCCCCTGCTGGCCGAGGATCCAGGCCAATCCCACCTGTCCGGGCGTGCCGCCGTGTCGCCGCGCGATCCGGGTCAGCACCGGGTGCCCGAGTATCCGGCCGCGCTCCAGCGGCGAATACGCCATGACCGGCAGGCCGGCGGCGCGGCAGCGGGGGAGAAGGTCCCACTCGATGCCCCGGCGGGTGAGGTTGTAGGGGACCTGGTCGGTCTCGACGGCGGTACCGCCCGGGATGGCGGCCAGTTCGACCATGTCCGGCACGTCGAAGTTGCTCACCCCCCAGTGCCGGATCAGTCCCTGGGTGATCAGGCTGGTGAACGCCTCGACCGTCTCCGGCAGCGGTGCGTCGCCGCGCTGGTGCAGCAGATACAGGTCGATCCGGTCGGTACCGAGCCGTTCGAGGCTGCGGGCGCAGGCGTCGGCGGTCCCGATGACGCCCGCGTGCGCCGCGGAGACCTTGCTGACCAGAAAGACCTCCTCGCGCCGGTCGCCGACCGCCTCCCGGACCAGTTCCTCCGCACCGCCGTTCGCGTACACCTCGGCGGTGTCGATCAGGGTGAGGCCGGCGTCCACCCCGGCGCGCAGGGCGGCGATCTCGTCGTCACGCCGTCTCGGGTCCTCGGCCATCCCCCAGGTGCCCTGGCCGAGTGCGGGAATCACCTCGCCGGAGGGAAGTGTGACCGTGGGGACGCCCGGCTTCGCCATCCCGGTTCTCCTTCCTGACCAGGCCGTATCCGGCTGCCCGTCGGTGGGCGCCTTCCCTCGGCCGTTGCGGGCAAACCGACCGCCCGGTCGGTGGACCGGCGGGCGGCGGCCGGGGTGCCGGCCCGGTAACCTCAGGCCGCACCGGCCCTCGATGCCGATCTGGTGGGTGCGTATACTTGCCTGACTGCAAGTATTGGCTGCTGAGCGTCCGGAGGCGGATGTGGTGTTCTCCGTCAGGCACGTGGTGCACTCCAGACTGGTGCGCCTTCACCTGGGCGGTGAACTGGACATCACCACCGTGCCGAAGCTCAGCGTCGAGATCGATCAGTTGGTCGACGACGGGCACCCTCGGCTACTCGTCGACCTCGCGGAGCTGACCTTCTGCGACTCCAGCGGCCTGGCCGCATTCGTCCGCGGTGACGACCGGGCGGGGGCGCGGGGCGGCTGGCTCCGGTTGACCGGTGCGACCGGGCGGGTCGAGCGGGTGTTGCGGATCAGCGGCCTGGAAGAGTTGCTCCGTTATGACCGGGAACAGCATGACCCGGCCACCTTGGGCGACCGTTGATCGGTTAAAGTTCCACTCCGCGTTGACGGCCGAGAGCTCGCCCGGAGAACACCCATGGCCCGGGAATCCGGGCCGCCGCCGCACCATCCCGACGACCAGAGGCAGGTATGCCGTGGACGCAGCCGAGCCGAATCCCGTACGCATCCTGGTCGTCGACGACGACCCGGGCGACGTCCTGATGATCGAGGAGGCATTGGCCGACTCGGAGGTTCCGAAGGCGATCGACGTGGTCAGCGATGGCCAGGAGGCGATGGAGTTCCTACACCAGGAGGGGCGGCACCGCGCGGCACCCCGGCCGGACATGATCCTGCTGGACCTGAACATGCCCCGGATGGACGGCCGGCAGGTGCTCAACCAGGTCAAGAGCGACGACAACCTGCGGACCATCCCGATCGTCGTGCTGACCACGTCCAATGCCGACACGGACATCCTCGGCAGCTACAACCTGCGGGCCAACGCGTACGTCACCAAGCCGATCGGCCTGGACGACTTCAACGACGTGATCCGGCGGATCGACGAGTTCTTCGGACAGATCGTCGTGCTGCCCAGACGTCCCTGACCGGGGCAGCCCCACCGGAACGTCAACCCGGTCCGGCTCGGTAGCCCGGTCGGTTCTCCCGGCCCTCCGGCGGCGGGGTGCCATCGGTTTCCCGATGCCCACCCGGCCCACCGGCCCGACTTTCGATCACCGGCTGTCGGCGGCGTGCATGGCCTTGTTACCGTCGGCGCCCGGTAGATCGAGAGGAGCACGGGCGTTGAACGGGGCCACGGCCTATCTGGTGGCGGCGGCGGGTTTCCTGATCGCGGCGGCGGGCATCCTGGTGGCGGTGGTCGCGTTGCGTACCGCTCGGAAGCGGTCCGCCCGGCCGGCCGGAACACCGGTACGGGATCCGTTCCGGAGCGTCGACGACGACGCCGACGCGCTGCGCGGCGATCCGCGTACCCTCAAGCCCGGCGACCTGGTGGAGATCCGGCACACCTCCTACGGGGTACGCGGCACGCTGCGCTTCCGCGAGGGCGCCTGGGGCTGGGTGGAGCACCTGCTCGACGACGCGCACGGCGGCAAGCTCTGGCTCTCGGTCGAGGAGGACCCCGACCTGGAACTCGTGCTCTGGACGGCGCTGCCGGACGTCGACGTGCGCCCGGGCCCGGCCGAGTTGGAGGTCGCCGGCCGGCGGTACCGGCGGGACGAGTCGGGCCGGGCCACCTTCACCTCGACCGGCAGCACCGGGCTGCACCCGACCGGCACGGTCCGCTACCACGACTACGCCGGCACCGACGGCTCGCTGCTCTCCTTCGAGGCGTACGGCGACAGCGAGCAATGGGAGGTCGGCACCGGTGAGCGGCTGCACCGGGCCGAGGTGCTGATCTTTCCACAGGCGACGGAGGGCGGCGACGAACCGGCGGGACGGATCGGCTGAAGATGCTCGTCACCCTGGAAACCGCATACGAGGACACCACCGCCGCCGAGCTGAGCCTCGCGCTCGACAGCCCAGAGCAGCCCGCACTACACCTGCTCGACCTCGACCTCGACCTCGACCCGCCGGCCCGGCCGGGCCGGCCCGGAGTCCGGCTCCAGCTCCGGCTGCTCGGCGCCTCCCACCAGGTGGTGCTGGACAGCCCCGGCGGCGGCCTGATCGAGACGGTGGCCTGCCTGCCCGGCCGGCGCCCCGAACTGCCGGCGACCCTGGCCGACCCGGCCACCGGCTACCGATTCGCCGCCCGGGTCCGGCGGCTCGCCGCGGTGGAGCTGGCGGCTCGGACGGCCCGGTTGCGGCGGGACCTCGCCGACGACCCGTACGCCCTGGTCGGGGTCTTCCCCGGCGGTCCGGACGCGATCACCGCGCTGCGGGTGGAGTGCCGGACCGACCCCTGTGCCGGGGCCGGCCGGATCGGCTGGCGCACCTGGCACGCGTACCCGCAGAGCGCTGAACTGGTCGAGACGGAAACGGTGGTGACGGGGCTATGACGTACCGCAGGTGGTTCGTGGTCGGCGGTGCGTTCGCCCTGGTGGGCGCCCTCGTCGCCGGCTTCGCCATCTTCTACGGCAACTTCTCGCCGCGCGGCTACGTGCAGGACCGGTACGCCCGGGCGGCGGCACAGGACATCGGCGACGACGCGACGGCGTACCGCTCGGACAAGGCGCCGAGCGCGGTGGCCGACGAGATCACCGGGACGTGGCGTCCGGCGGACCGTTACGTCGACGCCAGCGGCGTCTACCTGCGTTACGACGAGGACTCGGTGGTGATCCTGCCGCTGGCCGGCGGTTCGCTGATCCTGCTGGAGCGCCTGGTCACCGCCTATCCCCGGTACGCGGGCACGGTCGGCAACGCCTGGGGCTGGGGACGCGGCAGCTCGGTCCGGGGCGGCGGCCCCGGCGCAGGCAAGTAGTCCCGCCCCGCGCCGTCGCACCCCCATCCCTACCCCTCATCCCTTCCGGAGCCTGATGTGTTGACGACCCTCGCCACCGACCTGCTGGCCACCCTCGCCTACGGGGCGGTCGGGCTCGTGCTGATGGCCGTCGGCTACGTGCTGGTCGACCTGGCCACCCCGGGCCGGCTGCACGAGCTGATCTGGGCCGACCGCAACCGCAACGCCGCGCTGCTGCTCGCCTCCAACCTGGCCGGGGTGGGCATCATCGTCACCACCGCGATCATGGTCAGCCACGACGACTTCGTGGAGGGGATCGTGAGCTGCGCCGCGTACGGGCTGCTCGGATTGCTGATCATGGCCGGGGCGTTCCTCCTGCTCGACCTGGCCACGCCGGGGCAGCTCGGGGAGATTCTGGTCGACCCGGAGCCGCATCCGGCGGTCTGGGTGTCGGCGGTGATACACCTGGCGACCGGGGCGGTCATCGCGGCAGCGATCAGCTGATGGCGGTCGGCGGAAAGGGCAGCAGCGGGCAGAGCGCGAACGCGCGCTGGGCCGCCGCCGGGCGGGCGAAGGCGGCGGAAAAGACCGCCAATCGACTCAAGATCGTCCTAGCGGTCGTCGTCAGCCTGGCCGTCGTCGGCGCGATCGTCGCCGCGGTGCTGAGCGCCGCCGACGACAGCACCCGGGTGCCGCCGCCCGAGCCCGCCGAGCGGACCGACACCGTCACGCTGCTCCAGCGGGCCCACACGACCCAGCAGATCTGCTACGGCTGGCGGCTGCGCAGCGGCGGAACGTCGTACGCCGCCGATCCCGTCAGCGTCGGTTCCAACCTCGGCGACAACATCGCGGTGAGAAGCGATCCGGCCCGCTGCCCCCGCTGGGTGCAGGTCGAAGCGACGGTCTGGTACACCTCGGCCAGCAGCGAGTCGAACGACAGCGCCTCGTACCTGGTGACCAGCTCGTCCGACCTGGCCCACATCGACTTCGAACGGGGTCTGGCACGGCTCGGCGTCGACCCGGACCGGTTCGTCGACGATCCCGGCCGGGCGGTCTGCCAGGCCGCCGTCTACCTGCCGCTGCTGGTCTCGGAGGCCGGCGCGGGCTCGGCGGCCCGGGCCCCGTCGCCGACCGGGGTCGCGGCGGCACCGCTGGCCGATTCCGGCAACGATTTCTGGCGCGACCGCTGGGGGTACCTGCTCGGTGCCGCCGGGATCCTGCTGCTCACCGTCCTCTTCCTGGCGATCGGCGTATTCGAGCGCCGGCACCAGAATCCGGCACCGGTCACCCCGGCCGCCGGTCCGAGCCCGCCCGCCGGCCCGAAGCCGATTGCCGGCGGCGTGATCGTGCCCGGGAAGGATCGAAGCGGCAGGAAACGCCGCCGATGAGCCCGACCCGGGCCGAGCCGCCGTTCCCGGCCGACTCCACCGGCACCGACGTCCGTCCGCCGGACGGCGCCGAGGTTCCGGCCCCGGCGGGCGCGGAGCCATCGACGGCATCGACCGTCGGGCCGGTATCGGCTGCCGGGCCGGTATCGGCTGCTGGGCCGGTATCGGCTGCTGGGCCGGCATCGAGCGTCGGGACGGACCCGGGCGGCGGGCCGGCATCGCGCGCGGCGACGGTCCGGCCACGGCGGCGGGCGGCCCGGGTGGGGGTGCTGGGCACGGTCTTTCTCTGCGCCGCCTGCGGCCTGGTCTACGAACTGGCCCTGGTGGCGCTCGGCAGCTACCTGATCGGGGACACCGTCGGCCAGGCGTCGATCGTGCTCGGCGTCATGGTCTTCGCGATGGGCATCGGGGCGCTGGTCGCCAAGCCGCTCCAACACCGGGCCGCCGCCGCGTTCGCGGTCGTCGAACTCGCCCTCGCGCTGTTCGGCGGGCTCTCGGTGCTCGGCCTCTATGCCGCCTTCGCCTGGCTCGACCTCTACGCGCCGGCCCTGGTCGGCACCGCCCTGCTGCTCGGGCTGCTGATCGGGGCGGAGATTCCGCTGCTCATGGTGCTGCTGCAGCGGATCCGGAAACAGTCCGCCGGCAGCGCCGTCGCCGACCTGTTCGCCGCCGACTACGTCGGTGCCCTGCTCGGTGGCCTCGCCTTCCCGTTCCTGTTGATGCCCTTCTTCGGCCAGCTCCGCGGCGTACTGGTGGTCGGGATGGTGAACGCGCTGGCCGGGATGGCGCTGGTCGGCACCGTCTTCCGGCGGGAGCTGACCGCCCGGGTCCGGGTGGCGCTCGCCGCCGGCACCGTCGCGGTCGGCCTGATTCTCGGGTACGCCTACCTGACCGCCGCCGACTTCGAGGTGACCGCCCGGCAGCAGCTCTTCCGGGACCCGGTGGTGCACGCGGAACGCAGCGCGTACCAGGAGATCGTGCTGACCCGGTCGGTGCCACTGGTCTCGCAGGGCGTCACCGACCTGCGGCTCTATCTGAACGGGGATCTCCAGTTCAGCTCGGTGGACGAGTATCGCTACCACGAGGCGCTGGTGCATCCGGCGCTCGCCGGCTCCCGGGACTCGGTACTGGTCCTCGGCGGCGGCGACGGGCTGGCCGTACGGGAACTGCTGCGCTATCCCGACGTCGGCTCGGTGACCGTGGTGGAGCTGGACCCGGCGGTGGTGCGGCTGGCCCGGACCGAGCCACAACTGCGGGCGCTGAATCGGGACGCCTTCGCCGACCCCCGGGTCCGGATCGTCAACACCGACGCCTTCGCCTGGCTGCGCGGGCAGCCGGGCCGGTTCGACGCGGTGGTGGTGGACCTGCCGGACCCGGACGAGACGGCGACGGCGAAGCTGTACTCGGTGGAGTTCTACTCGCTGGTCCGGGCGGCGGTCGCCGATCGGGGCCGGGTGGTGGTGCAGGCCGGGTCGCCGTACTTCGCCCCCCGCTCGTACTGGTGCGTCGAGGCGTCACTGCGGTCGGCCGGGTTCGCCACCGTGCCGTACCACGTCGACGTGCCGTCGTTCGGCGACTGGGGCTTCCTGCTCGCCGCCCCCGGGGCGACCGCTCCGGCGCTGGGACTGCCGGCCGACGTACCCGCGCTGCGCTACCTGGACGCCGCGACGCTGCGGGCCGCCACGAACTTCCCGCCGGATCGGGATCGGCTGGACGTGCCGCCGTCCACCCTGCTGCACCCCCGGGTGCTGGAGTACGCCCGCGCGGAGTGGCGCCGCTACTGAGCCGGTCGGGCGTCACCGTCAGGTCAGCAGCGCACCGACCACGGTGCCGGCCCGCTCCTCGTGCTGGGCATACGCGTCGGGGAAGGCGGAGATCTGCACCGCCTGCGCGGCGGCGGCCACGCTCATCTCGTGCCAGCCGGGTATCTGCAGCAGGGCCGCGTAGAACTGTTCGGCCGCGTACGCCGGGCGCATCAGGTCCGCGACGGTGCCCCAGCCGGAGCTGGGCCGCTGCTGGAAGAGCCCGACCGAGTCGTGGTCGTAGCCGACGCCCTGGTTCGGATGGTTCAGCGACTCCGGCAGTACGCCGCTGGCCAGGTTGTAGAGGTTGCTCTCCTGCATGGCGGTGGCGATCGCGACCACCAGTCCCCGGCGCGGGATCTCCATCTTCTGCCCGACCTGGACGACGGTGTGCGCGTTGTCCATCTGCGCCTGGGTGAGCCCGGCGACCGGGGTCGGCCTGCTGGGCTTCTTGCTCACCCGGGCGACCTTGGTCCGGGCCGCCATCGGTCGGGCGGTCGGCGTGGCGGAGGGGGTGGTGGTCGGCGTCGCGCTCGGGGTCGGCGCGGGGGCCCGTTCGGTGGCTCGGGAGGCTGGCTGACGTTCGGCGCTGGCAGCGCGGTCCGCGAGCAGGTTGGTCGGGGTGGAGTCGGGTGGCGTGGTCGCCGCCCGGGACTCGACGAAGACCACCGCGCCGAGGCAGCAGGTTACCGCGGCGACCGCGCCGACCCGGACCGGCGTCGACGAGAGCAGCGCCCGGGTCCGGCGTAGCCGGCGTGCCGCCGGGGCGCGTCGGCGGCCCCTTACCTTGTCGGTGGAGGCGGAATCGGCCGAACGGTCACCCTGCGCTTCGCTGTCCTGTCCACGATCAATATGTTCCCTGTGAGGCACCCGCCGAGGTTAGGTAACACCGCGCCGAATGGGGTCGCTCGGATTAGTGGTCTCCGCCACACTTTCGCCTGGTCAACCGGGCAGGCGCTGGCATCGACAGCCGACCGTGGCGGGACCGAACAGATGCGACATGTCCGTCTTGCTGCGTTGGCCGTGCCGGTGGGGCACGCTTCCCCTCCGTTGCCCGGGCGGCGTCCAAGATCGCCCGGTTCGGTCGTTCGGTCCAGTTCCGCCGACCCGGTCGGTCGCCTCCCCGACTGGTCCGAACGGTCGAGTTGTCCGCGGTGCGGTCGTCGGCCCGGCTGGCCGGACCCTCGGGCCGCCCGCGATGCCATCGTCGCCTCGGCGGCGGCATCGGCTCCGATACGATGCTCTCGGTGGCGGAGCGCAGGATCAGGCCGGCGGATGGCGGGGCGGCTGGGCGGGGGCGACGCCGCGGCACGTGGATCCTGGCCGCGGCCGCACTGCTGACCGCGCTGATGGCCGGCCACAGGTTGATTCCCAACGTGCGCGGCCTGGGCAGCCTGGTGGACAGCGGGGCTCCCTTTCTCGGCCTCGGGGTCCCGTTGCTCGGGCTCGCCGCCGCGCTGCGCCGGTCCCGGATCGCGCTGGCCGGGGTGCTGGTGCCGGCCGTGCTCTGGGCGGTGCTCTTCGGCACCGCGTGGTTGCCCGGGGGTGGTGGCGGCCCGGTGCGGCTCCGGGTGGCCAGCCAGAACCTGCGGGCCGGCAACCCCGACCCGGCCGCCACGGTGGACAGCCTGGCCGACACCGGGGCGGACGTGATCGGGTTGCAGGAGGTCTCCGGCGACACCCGGCTACGGGTGGCCGAGGCGCTGACCGAGCGGTACCCGTACCGGACGGATGTCTCCACGGTGGCGCTCTGGAGCAGGTTTCCGATCCGCGACGACGTAGGGGTCGACACCGGACTGGCCTGGACCCGGGCGCTGCGGGCGGTGGTGGCCGCCCCCGGTGGCGACGTGGTCGTCTACGTCGTGCATCTGGGCTCGGCCCGGGCCGGGGACACCGGCATCCGGGACCGCACGGTGAGCGCCCTCGCCACCCAGATCCGGCGGGACCCGGCCGAGCGGCTGATCGTGCTCGGCGACCTGAACACCGCCACCACCGACCGGATGATCGAGCCGCTCACCGACCTGCTCGACGATGCCCAGGCGGACGCCGGTCACGGGCCGGGCTTCACCTGGCCGGCCGCCCTGCCGTTGACCCGGCCCGACCACGTGCTCTACCGAGGGCTCACCGCGGCGTACGCCCGGGTCGTCCATACCCCGGCCAGCGACCACCGGGCGGTCACCGCCGGCTTCCGCTAGCGCCGGCCGCACCGGGTCAGCGCTGGCCGGGCTCGGCCGCGCTGACGGTGAGGGTGTGCCGGCCGCCCTCGCTGGAGAACGGCCAGAGCCGGTCGGCGTACCGGGCGAGCTCGGTCAGCTGGTCGCGGTTGAGGCCGGCCGAGGCGATGCTGGCCTGTACGTCGGCCCGGTAGAGCCCGTCGGCGTCCCGGGCCAGCCGGGCCTGGGCACGGACCTGGACGGTGTGCGACTCGTCGGTGATGTCGGTGGCCGCCTCGACCGCCGCGTGGTGCAGGCAGGAGGCGAAGGCCGCCGCGAGCAACTGCTCGGGGGCGAGCCCGGTGCAGTGCGGCGCCAACGGTGAGGCCAGGGTGGTGGAGAGTTCACCGTCCTCGGTCCGCAACCGACCTCCCTCGGCCGTCGCGGTGGCCTCGTGCACCCAGGCTTCCGATTCCGGCATCCCGCACCCCCCGTGTGGCTCCCCGGGCGGCTACCCGGCACGGCCGTCGGGAAACCCGCAGCTCAGCTCCGCGACGTCGGATCGGCTAGCCCTCCCCTTCGGGACGGTCCGCCGTGCCTCCGGTGATCGGTTCGAGGGCGACCGGTTCGAGCACGATGACCGGGATCTGTCGCTCGGTCTTGCGCTGGTAGACGGCGTAGTCCGGATACGCCTGCACCGCCCGGCGCCACCAGAGGGCCTTCTCGTCCCCGAACACCTCCCGCGCCCGGTACACCCGGGTCACCACCCCGTCCTGAAGTTCGACGACCGGCTCGGCGAGCAGGCTGGCGTACCACTGGGGATTGGTGGGCGCGCCGCCCTTGGACGCGACGGCCGCGTAGTGCCCCTCGTGTTCGACGCGCATCAACGGCGTCCGGCGAATCCTGCCGGTCCTGGCGCCTCGGTAGGTGACCAGCACGGTGGGCAGGCCACCGATCGTGACCCCATCGGTCGTGCCGGTGCGCTCGATCTGCGCGACGTGGTCGCGGACCCACCCCGACGCGCTCGGCTCGTACTCGCCGGTCAACGCCACGCCCCGATGAATGTGCCGGGCCTGTCGCGATTCCGCGGCCGGACCGCGTCGGTCGCCGGGCGGCAGACGCCTGGTGTCCACGTTGCCGGTCAGGGTGTTGAGGATGCCGGGTAGTTCCGTAGCCAGCTCCGCGGGTAGGCCGCGCACCGTCTCCTCCGCCAGCGCGCACCATAGCTGTTTGACCTGCTCAGCCAGGGCTTCGCCGCTGGAGGTGAGTGCGACCATGCTGGCTCGCCGGTCGGCGGGAGAGGGGGTGCGCCGGATGTGGCCGGTGGCTTCGAGCTTGCGGGTCATCAGGGTGACGCTGGGCGGCTCGCAACCGAGGGCCTCACTGAGCTGAGCCTGGATCATCGGGCCGGTCCGGGCGAGTTCGAGGAGCAGTACCTCCTGTCCGGGATGCAGGCGCAGCGGGGCGAGCAGCGCTGCGGCCCTGGCCCGGTGGCGCAGGCTCAGCAGCCGGATGGCCTGGTTGAGGGCGTCGGCGTACTCGAAGTCCACAACTTCTCCTCGCGGGATTGGTTATCGCATAATATTATGCGCATAACTAATTGCCGGCAACGGGAGAGCTGGCGGAGGGCGCCCCGGGTGGCCAGTGCGGTGCACACCCCGCGCGGCAGGTCCACTCTGCACGCCTGCCACCCGGCCGGGGTTCGAGCCGGACATCCGGCACCGGGCGATCGACTTCGCGTTCACCCTGGGCCTGGTGGCGGCCGGGCTCGGCGCCGCGGCTAACGCTGTCCGAGGAAGCGCTGGCCGGCGAGTTCTATCCGTTCGATCTCGTTCCGGAAGTAGCCGGCGATCTCCGCGCACCGGTCGAGGTTGGTCGGGCCGCCCTCCCGGCGCGGCAGGTCCGGATAGGGGCTGCCGATCACGAAGATGTTCTCGTCGTTGTACTGGTTCGCCGGGGCCGTGTAGTTGAACGAACCGGCGACCACCACTGCCTCGTCGATCACCATCAGCTTGTGGTGCAGCTTGCCGAAGGCCGGTGACCGGACCGGGGCGTAGAGCGCGATGTTGGCCCGGTCGAGTTCGCGGGTGGCGGCCCACTTCTGCATGCCCTGCCCGGGGTCGACCGCCCCGGTCACGGTACGCCCGGCGGCGGCCAGCGCGATCATCGCGTCGTCGATCCCGGACGAGCCGGAGAAGGTGAAGATGGCGAAGTCGACCCGCTCGGTCGCCTTCAGCATCTGCTTCATGATCTCCAGCTCCGGGGTGTGGTCCGGCGCGAACAGCACCTTCACCGGCACCCCGCCGACGTTGTACGCGTTCGGCACCCGGCCGTGCTCGCCGCGCCCGAACCGTCCCTGCCGGAGCCGGGCGAACTCGTCGGCGTACTCCCGGCAGATCCGGGCGTCGTGGAAGAGCACGACGTGGTTGAGGTTTCGGTGGCAGTCGGTGCCGGTGAAGTTCGCCGAGCCGGAGAGTACGGCGGTCCGCCCGCCGGCCCGCTGCCGATAGTCCCGGACCGCGAACTTCTGGTGGAAGATCGCCGGGTTGTAGTCGGCCTTGACGTCGACGTCGCAGCGCAGCAGCGCGGCCACGATCCGCCGGTTCGGCTCCAGGCTGCGGCTGCCGGGCTCCGGCTCCCACTGGGCGCGGCGCCGCGCGTCCGCCTCCGGCTCGCCGGGCCGGGCGGTGATTCGGGGCAGTTTCGCCGTCCGCAGGTAGTCCTGCTCCAGCACCATCCGGACGCTGACGCCCCGGAACCGGGCGTCGAGGATCGCCTGGGCGATCGGCTCCGAGTCGAGTTCCTGCACGGCGATGTCGAGGCTCTCCCGGGCGCCGCCGATGAAGTCGACCACCACCGCTTCGAGGTCGTCGGCGGCGCCCAGCTCCCGAGGCCCGACGTACGCCTCGATCTTCCTGCCGGCGAAGGTCGCCATGCCGCACAGGCTCGCACCCGACCTGCCGTCCCGGTGTCGTATTGGCTACAAACCCCACCCCGCTCCGGTCGCGGTAGCCGTTCGGCTGGCAGGCTGGGGCCGTGTATCGGGAGCGGAGGTCCGGGTTGGCCGGCGCGGTCGTCTGGACGGTCACCCGCAGTGCCGATGCCGTCCCGAGCCGGGTTCTGCCGGACGGCTGCATGGACCTGATCTGGTCCAGCCGCAGCGGTCTGCTGGTGGCGGGCCCGGACACGGTCGCCCAGGTCGTCGACGGCCCGGCCGGCGAGCGGTACGTGGGACTGCGCCTCCCGCCGGGCGTCGGCCCGGCGGTCCTCGGCCTGCCGGCACACGAACTGCGGGACCAGCGGGTTCCGCTCGCCGCGCTCTGGCCGGGACCGGAGGTCGTCGCCCTGACCGAGCGGGCGGCGTCGCACCACCGGCCCGGCCAGGTGCTGGAGGCGGTCGGCACCGCCCGGCTCGCCGCCGGCGGCGGCCCGGATCCGCTCGCCGCGCCGCTGGCCGCCGGGCTCGCCGCCGGCCGTGACGTCGCCGGCACCGCCGACGCGCTGGGGCTCGGCACCCGGCAACTGCACCGGCGCAGCCTGGCGCTGTTCGGGTACGGCCCGAAGACGCTGGCCCGGATCCTGCGGATGCGTCGTGCCCTGGCCCTGGCCCGGGCCGGTACGCCGGCCGCCGAGGTCGCCGCCCGCACCGGGTACGCCGACCAGGCGCACCTGTCCCGCGAGGTCAGGAGCCTGGCCGGGGTACCGCTGCGGCACCTGGTCGGCGCGAACCGCCGCTAGCCGGCCGCAGGGGCGAGCGGGGCGTACAGGTCGACCCCGTTGCCGTCCGGGTCGTGCAGCACCGCGTACCGCTGGCCCCAGGGGGCGTCCCACGGCTTGAGCGGGCCGTCGTAGCCGGCGGCGGTCATCTCGGCGTACACCCGGTCGACCTCGGCCGGATCGGCGCACCGGAAGGCGAGGCTCATCTGCGACCCGTCCGGCGGCGAGAAGTCCGGCTCGATCGAGCGGACCACCTCGTGGGTGTCCCACATCAGGCGCACCCCGCCGGGCAGGGTGTACTCGGCGTGTGGCTCGGTGTCGGCGCTCGCCGGCAGCTCCAGCCCCAGCCTCCGGTAGAAGGCGAGGGACCGGGCCATGTCGGCGACGACCAGCCCGAACGCGTCCAGTCTCGGTGTCATGCGGCCAGGCTACGAACCGGCCGCGTCCGGGTCTTGAAAGAATCGGACCCACCGGACCGGCATTCCGGGTGCCCGATGCGGTCGACGGATCATCGGCGTACGGTGTGTGGTTAACGGCACCCGACGGCGTGCTCTCCACCACCTGGCCGGTGGGTGGCGCGGCGTCGGCACCTTGCCGCGCGCTCGGGTCCGACCGCCTGACCGGCGGCCGGACGCGGCGCTCTTTTCGGGTACGGGGGTCGACAGAAAGGGAGGTGGCCGGGAGATGGACCATCTGGCCTACCTGGATGCGGGATCGGGCAGCCTCATCGTGCAGGCCGTGATCGGTGGCGTCGCCGGGGTCGCGGTGGCGGCGAAACTCTACTGGCGCAGGCTGACCAGCCGGTTCCGCAGGCAGCCCTCGAAGCAGGACTGAGGCGGTCCACAGCCGATGGTCGCACCACCTCCTCCCGTTCCGACGACGCCCACCACCGAACCCGAGTCCGTTCCCCGAGCCGATCCCGGCTCCTTCCGCGATCCCGCGAACCGGGTCCTCCACGTCGGCGGCCAGGTCTTCCGGGGCCTCGGCCAGCAGGCCGCCGAGGACTGGCGGGCACTCGCCGGTGCCGAGTTCTTCGACCGGCTGCGCGCCGACGGCAAGATCTGCGGCACCGAGACCGTCGACCCGGAGACGCTGCCGGCGAGCCTCGCCGGGCAGTGGGCGACCGTACTCCGGCACGAGCGGATCCCGTTCGTGTCGTACCCCTACGAGTGGTCGTTCGCGATGTTGCGCGACGCCGCGCTGTTGCACCTGGAGATCCTCCGGACCGCCGTACCGGCCGGCTTCACCACGAAGGACGGTTCGGCGTACAACCTCCAGTGGCGGGGCGCCGAGCCCTGCTTCATCGACATCGGTTCGTTCGAGCCGGCCCGTGACGGCGAGCCGTGGGCCGGCTACCGACAGTTCTGTCAGACCCTGCTCTATCCGCTGCTGCTCCAGGCACACCTGGGGCTCGACTTCCAGCCCTGGCTGCGGTCCCGGATCGACGGGATCGAGGCGGGTGAGCTGCGCAAGCTGTTCGGCGGTACCCGGCGGTTCCGGGCCGGGGTGCTCAAGCACGTCCACCTGCACGACGCCATCCAGTCCCGGTACGCCGCCGCCAGCACCGGCACCGTCCGGGCGGAGTTGAAGGACGCCGGCTTCTCCCGCGAACTGGTCCTGGCCACCCTACGAGGGCTGGAAAAGCTGGTCGGACGACTCGACTGGCAGCCCCCGGCGAGCCACTGGTCCGGCTACCGGGAGACCTGCACCTACTCGGCGGCCGACCGGGAGGTCAAGGAGCGGTTCGTCGCCGAGGCGCTGGCCGAGCCGAACCGGTCCCGGCTGGTGCTCGACCTCGGCGCCAACGACGGCACGTACTCGCGCCTGGCCGCCGGGTACGCCGACTACGTGGTCGCGGTGGAGAGCGACCCGGCCGTGGTCGACCAGCTCTACCGCCGGCTGCGGGCCGACGGTGAGCGCCGGGTGCTGCCGCTGGTGATGGATCTGGCCGACCCGTCGCCGGGCGGCGGCTGGCGCGGGGTGGAACGCGGCTCCTTCGCCACCCGGGCGGAGGCGGACGCGGTGCTCGCGCTGGCCGTGGTGCATCATCTCGCCATCGGGCGCAACGTCCCGCTGCCGGAGGTGGTCGACTGGCTGGTCGGGCTCCTGGCGGCCGACTCCGGCGGCCGGCTGGTGGTCGAGTTCGTGCATCCGGACGACCCGATGGCGGCCCGGTTGCTCGCCAACAAGCCGGCCGGACTCTTCCCCGACTACCACCGGGAGGAGTTCGAGCGGCTGCTCGGGCAGCGGTGCGAGATCGTCCGCCGGCTCGAACTGCCGTCCGGGACCCGCACCCTCTACCTCGGGACACCGCGTGGCTGAGCCCGGTGCCCCGGGGGAGCAGCGCATCGAGCTGCGAGCCCTGGTGGAGGTGGTCGCGCTCTGCGGCCTGGCGATCGCCCAACCGCTGCTGGACGTGACCGGCAAGAGTCCGGACTTCTTCCTCTTCCACGGCGCCGACCGTTGGGACATCCTGCTGCTGGTGACGGCCTACACGGTGCTGCCGCCGCTGGTGCTCTGGGGGAGCGGGGCGCTGCTCGGGCTGTTGGCCCGCCGGGTCGCCGGACGGGACCGGGGGCGGACGGTCCGCGCCGTACTGCACACCGCGACCCTGGGGCTGCTGCTCGTCGTCCTGGCGGTCCAGGTGGGCAAACACCTCACCCCGGTACGCGGGGTACCGCTGGTCCTGCTGGCGGCGGCGGTCGGCGCCGCCGGGGCGTACGCGTACCGGCGCTGGCAGGTCACCGGCCAGGTCTTCCGGTTCGCCGCGCTCGGCCCACCGGTCTTCGTGCTGCTCTTCGTCTTCACCTCGTCCGCCTCGGCCGTGCTGCTGCCGGGGGAGCGGGCCGAGGCCCAGGTCGAGGCCGAGGTCGAGGCCGGGGCCAGCGGGGACGGGACCGCCCATCCGCCGGTGGTGATGCTGGTCCTGGACGAGTTTCCGCTCACCTCCCTGCTGGACGACACGGGTGCGATCGACGCCCGGCGCTATCCGAACTTCGCCCGGCTGGCCGGGGAGTCGACCTGGTACCGCAACGCGACCGGGGTGAGCGGCTACACCCCGTACGCGCTGCCGGCGATGCTGACCGGCCGGTATCCGGACCAGCAGCAGGCGCCGCACCACTCGCGCTATCCGGACAACCTGTTCACCGCGTTCGCCGGGCCGTACCAGATCCAGGCCCAGGAGAGCATCACCCAGCTCTGTCCGCCGCGACTCTGCCCGGACCGGGCCGCCGGATCCGCCCGGGGCGGCCTGCCGACGCTGCTGCGGGAGAGCGCCACCCTGTTGGAGCAGATCGTCTCGCCCTCCGAGACCGGGCACCGCGACCCCGAGGACTCGTACCGGGAGATCACCCGGCGCGAGGCCGGCGGTGCCGAGGCGGCGGCGCCGACGGATCCGCAGTTCCGCTGGGGGGCGCTGGACGAGAACCAGCCGGCCCGGTTCGCCGACTTCCTCGCCACCCTCCGGCCGACCGCCCGGCCGACGCTGCACTTCCTGCACCTGCTGCTGCCGCACTCGCCGTGGAACTACCTGCCGTCCGGGATCCGCTACGGCTCGCCGGACGGGATGCCCAACGACGGCGACGGCTGGGTCGAGCTGGCCCACCGGCGGTATCTGCTGCAACTTGGCTACACCGACCGGCTGCTCGGTGAGACGCTGCGCCGGCTGGACGAGACCGGCCTCTACGACGACGCGCTGGTGGTGCTCACCGCCGACCACGGGGTGAGCTTCACCCCGGGTGTGCAGGGGCGAGGGCTCGGCGCGGTGGAGCGGGCGCCGGGCGAGGTGCTCTGGGTGCCGCTCTTCGTGAAGCGGCCGGGGCAACGGGCCGGCGCGGTCGACGACCGGAACTGGGAGCACGTCGACCTGCTGCCGACCGTCGCCGATCTGGCCGGTGTCGAGGTGCCGTGGCGGACCGACGGTGCTTCGGCGCTGCGTACCACCCGGGCGCCGGGAGACAAGCACTACTACGACCAGCCGGGCCAGCCGCGTACCGTGCCGGGCGACGTCTTCGCCGACGTGGTCGCCGGCCGGGCGGTCCCGGTGCTTCCGGCGCAGCCTCGACCGGAACTGATCGGTCGGTCCGTCGCCGAGCTACCGACAGGGCCCGAGGCCGGCTCGGTGACCGTGCGGAACCGGTCTGATTTTGATCATATCGACCGCTCGGGTGGCCAGCTGCCGGCGCTGGTCTACGGCACCGTTCCCGACTCGGTGCCCAACGGCACCCTGCTGGCGGTCGCGGTCAACGGTCGGATCGGTGCGGTGGCTCCGGTGGTGGCGCCGGACCCGGGCGGGCAGCGGTTCGCTGCCCTGGTGTCGGACGAGTCGTTCTTCCTGCCGGGCCGGAACACCGTCGACGTTTTCCAGGTCACCGACACCGGCACCCTGCGGCCGCTGAGTCACTGACCGGTCCCGGGCTGGGCAGCCGGCGACCCGGGGTCGAGGGCTGCCCGGTCCGGCCGGACTAGCAGGTTTCGTCCCGGCCGCAAACGTGTGACCAGCGTGATCCTTCACTCACCGGCAGGCCATGCGAGGTTCTCGGCTACCCTGCACGTTTACCGTAAAAAGTGAAGGCAATTCAACGTAGATTCTGCCGGCGAAGCGAGGATCACATGACGGATGTCAAACTCGACCACCCGGGCGGCCAGCTGTCGATTCCGGTCAAGCCTGCGGTCGACGGCCCAGCCGGCATCGCCACGGGCAACCTGTTGAAGGAGACGGGGTACGTCACCTACGACCCCGGCTACGTCAACACCGCGGCCTGCTCCTCCGAGATCACCTACATCGACGGCGACGCGGGCATCCTGCGTTACCGGGGTTACCCGATCGAACAGTTGGCCGAGAAGTCCTCCTTCCTGGAGGTGTCGTACCTGCTGATCTACGGTGAGCTGCCCACCGAGGCGCGGCTCGCCGAGTTCGACGAGCGGATCCGGCGGCACTCGCTGCTGCACGAGGAGATGCGGCGCTTCTTCGACGGCTTCCCCCGGGACGCGCACCCGATGGCCGTGCTCTCCTCGGCGGTGAGCGCGATCTCGACCTTCTACCAGGACAGCCTCGACCCGTTCGACCGGGAGCACGTGCAGATCTCCACCGTGCGGCTGATGGCCAAGGTGCCGACGATCGCGTCGTACGCGTACAAGAAGTCGATCGGGCAGGCGATGCTCTACCCGGACAACTCGCTCGGGTACGTCGAGAACTTCCTCCGGATGACCTTCGGGGTGCCGGCGGAGCCGTACGAGGTCGACCCGGTCGTGGCCCGGGTGCTGGACATGCTCCTGCTGCTGCACGCCGACCACGAGCAGAACTGCTCCACCTCCACGGTCCGGCTGGTCGGCTCGAGCCAGGCGAATCTCTTCGCCTCGGTCTCCGCCGGGGTGAACGCGCTGTTCGGCCCGTTGCACGGCGGCGCCAACCAGGCGGTGCTGGAGATGCTGGAAGAGATCAGGGTCGGCGGCGGTGACGTGCCGGCCTTCGTCCGGCGGGTCAAGGACAAGGAGCCGGGCGTCAAGCTGATGGGCTTCGGGCACCGGGTCTACAAGAACTACGACCCTCGGGCCGCCATCGTGAAGCAGGCCGCCCAGGACGTACTGGCCCGGATGAACAAGCCGGACCCGCTGCTGGACCTCGCGCTGCAGCTGGAGGAGATCGCCCTCGCCGACGACTACTTCGTGTCCCGCCGGCTCTACCCGAACGTCGACTTCTACACCGGCCTCATCTACAAGGCGATGGGCTTCCCGACCAAGATGTTCACGGTGCTCTTCGCGCTCGGGCGGCTGCCCGGCTGGATAGCGCAGTGGCGTGAGATGATCTCAGACCCGGAGACCAAGATCGGCCGTCCCCGGCAGCTCTACACCGGCGCCGCCCAGCGGGACTACGTACCGGTCGAGAAGCGCTGACCCGCACCAGGCCGCGGGGCCCGGGTCGTTCACCGGCCGTCGACGCGTACCCGCGTCGGCGGCCGGTTCCTGTCACGGGTGGCCCGGTGCCGGACGAAATCCCCTTTCCGTGTAATGGCTCTCACGCTGGGTAGTCGGCGGTGGCTACGTGCCCGACCGCGTCAAAGCGGTGCGAACCGCTGCGTAGAAGGAGCCTGTGATGACTCATATGTCACGTTCGGCGCGACCCAGCCATGCTGGCGACGGCCACGACGGCGAGTTCGAGTTCTGGCGCAACCACGCGCACATCTCCCTCCAGCCGGTGGCCGCGCCATCGATCCTGGGACTCTTCGGTTACGCGGCCGCGACCTTCGTCGTCGCCACGCACCTCGCCGGCTGGTACGGCGATTCCGCCACCCAGACGTTCCTGTTCCCGTTCGCCGCGATGCTGGGTGGGCTCGCGCAGTTCCTCGCCGGGATGTGGGCGTACCGGGCGCGGGACGGGCTGGCCACCGCCATGCACGGCATCTGGGGCGGCTTCTGGCTCTCCTACGGGATCCTCTATCTGCTGATCGCGGTCGGGGTGCTGGTCCAGCCGACCCCGTTCGTCGCGCTCGGGTTCTGGTTCGCCGCCCTCGCCGCGATCACCTGGTCCGGGGCGTTCGCCGCGCTGGCCGACAACATCGGCCTGACCCTCGTGCTGGCGACCCTGGCCGCCGGAGCCAGCTGTCTGGCCGTGGGCCAGATCGCCGACATCTCGCCGTGGCGTACCGCCGGTGCCTACATCCTGATCGCCTCGGCGGTGATCGGCTGGTACACCGCGACGGCGATGATGCTGGAGGGCACGTTCCGCCGGGTCATCCTGCCGATCGGCAAGCTGCGCGGCCCGAACGTCCCGGGACGGGAGCCGCGCCAGGTCATCCAGTTCATGGCGGGCGAACCGGGCATCAAGGTCGGCCAGTAGCGGTCGGGCCGGCGCCGCGACCGGTTTGACGTTTTCCGCAGGTTGTTCGGGTTCATCCCGATAACGTGGTGGTGCGCGGCGTCCGCGACGACGACCGGGCGACGGCGAACGGGGGAACGATGCGGGGAGCACCGGGGGACATGCCCGACGGCATACCGGAGATGCCCGACGCGACGCTTGACGTGCCCGAGGGCAACGGTCAACCCCTGCCCCGCGCACTCGGGCTGCTGAGTCTCGGCCTCGGTGTCGCGGCGCTCGCGGCGCCGCACCAGGTCGGCAGGCTGATCGGACTGGACGACTCGGCACCGACCCGCTCCGTCGTACTGCGGGCGGTCGGTGCCCGGGAGCTGGTGCCGGTCCCCGGGTTGCTGTTCGCCCGCCGGCCGGCCGGCTGGGCCTGGTTCCGGGTCGGCGCGGACCTGCTCGACCTGCTGCTGCTCGCCCGGGAGCTGCCGCACCGGCGCGGCGAGCGCCGCCAGCGGGTCGCCGCCACCCTGGGCGCCGTCGCCGGGATCACCGCCGTCGACGTGCTGGCCGCGGTACGCAGCGGCCGCTCCGCCGGAGCGCGGCGCCGCACGTTACGGGCCAGCGCCACCGTCACCGTCAACCGGCCGGCCGACGAGGTTTACCGGTTCTGGCGGGACTTCGAGAACCTGCCCCGGTTCATGTACCACCTGGAGTCCGTCCGCTCCGACGGCGACGGGCGGTCGCACTGGACCGTCCGGGGCCCGGGCGGGCGCCGCGTCGGGTGGGACGCCGAGCTGGTCGAGGAGAACCTCAGCGAGACGATCGCCTGGCGTTCGGTGCGCGGTGCCCGAGTGCCCAACGCGGGTCGGGTCCGGTTCGCCCGCGCGGCCGGCGGCCGGGGCACCGAGGTCCGGGTCGATCTGGTGTACGCGCCGCCGGGCGGCGCGGTGGGCCGGGCCGTCGCGCAGCTCTTCGGCGAGGAGCCCGGGCAGCAGATCCGGGACGACCTGCGCCGGTTCAAGCAGGTCATCGAGACCGGCGAGGTGGTCCGGTCGGACGGCAGCCCGAACGGGCTGGCCACCCCGCAGCAGGTGCTCCAGAAGCCGGCGCGTCCGCAGGCCGTGCGCCCGGGCAGCTGACCGACCGCGCACACCGGAGGTGGTGCATGAAGGCGAACTGCTGGCAGGGCCGGAACAGCGTCCAGGTGGAGGAGGTGCCCGAGCCCCGGATCCTGAACGCCAGAGATGCCGTCGTACGGGTCTCCAGCACCGCGATCTGCGGCTCCGACCTGCACATCTTCCACGGGTACATCCCGACGATGAAGCACGGCGACATCCTCGGCCACGAGTTCATGGGCGAGGTGGTGGAGGTCGGGCCGGAGGTGGGCAACCTGCGGATCGGCGACCGGGTGGTGGTGCCGTTCCCGATCGCCTGCGGCAACTGCCTGGCCTGTCAGACCGGGCTCTACTCGCTCTGCGAGAACTCCAACCCCAACGCCGGGATCGCGGAGAAGTTGCTCGGGCACTCGCCCGGCGGCCTCTTCGGCTACTCGCACATGCTCGGCGGGTACGCCGGCGGGCAGGCCGAGTACGCCCGGGTGCCGTTCGCGGACGTCGGACCGCTGAAGGTCCCCGACGAGCTGCCCGACGAGAAGGTGCTTCCCCTCGCCGACATCTTTCCGACCGCCTACATGGGTGCCGAGATGTGCGGGCTGGGCGGTGGTGAGGTCGTCGCGGTCTGGGGCGCCGGGGCGGTGGGCCTGCTGGCGATGCGCAGCGCCTACCTGCTCGGCGCGGAGCGGGTGATCGCGATCGACCGGTACCCGTACCGGCTGCGGATGGCGCAGGAGCGGGCCGGCGCGGAGCCGCTGAACTACGAGGAGGTCGACGTCGTCGAGGCGCTGCGGGAGATGACCGGCGGCCGGGGCCCGGACGCCTGCATCGACGCGGTCGGCATGGAGGGACACCACTCGTCGGCGGTGCTGTCCGGCTACGACCGGGTCAAGCAGTCGGCCCGGTTGGAGACCGACCGGCCGCACGCGCTGCGCGAGGCGATCATGAGCTGTCGCAACGGCGGCACGGTCTCGGTGATCGGGGCGTACGCGGGCTTCGTGGACAAGTTTCCGATCGGCTCGCTGATGAACCGGTCGCTGACGCTGCGCAGCGGGCAGTGCCACGTGCAGCGCTACACCCGGATGCTGCTGGACCGGATCCGTCGCGGCGAGATCGATCCGAGCTTCGTCTTCACCCACAGGTTGCGTCTGGAGGACGCGCCGATCGGCTTCGAGATGTTCCGGCAGAAGACCGACGAGTGCGTCAAGGTCGTGCTCAAGACCTGACCGGGCGGAGGCGTGATGGACGGCGTCGGTCGGCAGTGGACGACGGCGGTCCCGGTCGCGCCGCGCCGTCAGTGGTTGCGGATCTTCCTGGTCGGCCTGGCGCTCTGGCTCGCCACGGTGGTGGTCATCTTCCTCACCGGGAACCCGACCCTGCTGCCCACCCTGGTGCTGCTCGGCAGCTTCCTGGTGCCGGTGACCTTCGTGGCCTGGGCGTTCCAGCGCCGGGACACCGGCGAGGTCACCGTCAGCGCCGTCTTCGGCACCTTCCTCGCCGGGGGCGTGCTGGGAATCCTCGCCTCGGCCGTACCTGCTGCGCCCGTCGGTGCTGCTCTTCCTCGGTGTCGGTCTGATCGAGGAGGCCGCCAAGCTGGCCGCGCTGGCGCTGCTGACCCGAGGGCTGCGCGCCAAGACCGTCCGGGACGGGATGGTCCTCGGTGCCGCGGTCGGCTTCGGCTTCTCCGCGCTGGAGTCCGCCGGCTACGCCTTCATCGCGCTCTTCACCGTGCAGGGTCTGTCGGTGGTGCAGGTGGTGCAGACGGAGATCCTGCGTGGGTTGGTGGCGCCGGTCGGGCACGGGCTCTGGACCGCCATCCTCGGCGGTGTGCTCTTCGCGCCGAGCGGCCGGGAGCACTTCGTGGTCGGTCTGCGGCTGCTCTTCGCCTATCTGGGGGTGGCGATCCTGCACGCGCTCTGGGACGCGATGCACGTGATCGCGTTCTACCTGACCCTCCTCTTCACCGGCGCGCGCGGCCCGCTCACCCTGGACGGTTCCCTGGCCCGACTGACCCCGACCCAGGCGGTGTGGATGCCGGTGCTGGAAGGGCTTGGGCTGACGATCGTCGCCGCGATCGGGGTCGTCTGGCTGGTGGTGCTGTGGCGGTCCGCCCCGCCCGGGTCGGGGCGACCGGCGAGCGGGTGGCGGGTGCCGACCGGTTGGGACAGGGCAGCGGCACCGCGCCCCTGAGCCGGACCGGACCCGGGCGCCCGGGCCGCGACCGCCGCCGGTGCGACGCGGGCTGGTCGGCCGCGGCGAGCCGCAGCACGCCCCAGGCGGCCAGGCCGGCGCCGGCCGCCGCGGCGAGCCCGCCCCGGTAGCCGCCCACCGTCCGGTCCCCGAGCAGCAGCATGGCGATGGCCGCCGAGGCGATCGGGTTGGCCAGCGTGACGGTGGCCAGGGGCGCGCCGAGGCCGGCACCCCGGTAGGCGACCTGGGACAGCAGCAGCCCGGCGGCGGCCATCCCGGCCAGCGCCGCGGCCAGGCCGACGGTGGGGAACGCCGGGCCGCCGCCGGTGACGAGGCCGGAGACGAGTTGGGTGAGCGCGGAGGCCACCGCGAAGGCGATCCCGGCCGCGGTCGCGGTGAGCAGGCTGCGCGACAGCGCCGACCGGCTCGCCCGGCCGGCGAGGACCAGCACTCCGACCAGTGCCGCCGCGACCCCGGCCAGCGCCCAGCCCTGCCCGGGGAGCAGGTCGTGGTCGCCCGCACCGGGCACTGTCAGCGTGAGCAGTAGCACCAGGCCAGCCACCGTGGCGGCGGCGCCGGACCACTGCCGGGCCGATGCCCGGCGGCCGATGGCGGCCGCCGCGATCGGCAGCGCGAGCACCAGGGTGAGTACGCCCAGCGGCTGCACCACCGAGAGCGGCCCGTAGGCCAACGCGGCGACGTGCAGGGTCGCGCCGGTGCCGTTGCCGGCCACCGACACCCACCAGCCGGGCCGACGCAGGACGGTGCCGAGATAGCCCCGCCCCGCGTCCCCCGCCGGCCCGGCCTGGGCGGCGAGCCGTTCCTGCAGCACCGCCGCGCCCGCGTACGCCGCCGCGGAGGCCACCGACAGGACGATCGCCAGGACGGGTGCGATCACGGTCGGCCCCCGGGACCATGAATCGTCATGAGCTCATGATCCTCCGTGGCCGCCCTCCTGGCGTCCCCCCGTGGTGGGCATCACCCGTACGCCGCTGGGCGTAGGCGGGCTCCTCCCGGGTCGGCCGCAGGGGTGAGCGTCTCCCTCACCATTGTCGGTGCGGCTCCCGCCCCGCCGTGCCGGTCCGACTAGCGTGCCAGCGCGAACCAGGCGGCGAGCGCGCCGATCAGCAGCAGGCCGATCGCGGCCTGGAGCAGCAGCGCCGGCCCGAGGTGCGACCATACGGTCGGGGTACGCGGCGTGAGCAGTTGCCCGGTGGTGAGGTTGACGATCCGCTCCACCCGGGGCGCGAGCCCGGCATCCTTCTGCGAGCGTACGGTCACCTGGACGTGGTCGGCCGGCTCCAGCGCGCTCTGCGGCAGGTGCCCGTGGATTTCCATCTCGCAGAGCACACCGCTGCCGTCGCGCAGTCGCAGCGGTGTCACCAGGAACTCCGGCCCCTGGCGCAGTTCCTTCCACTTGCGTCGGGCTCCGCTGCGGGCACCCGCCCGGAGCACCGAGGCGAGCAGCAGCAGGGCGACCCTGACCACCGCCGCCGTGCCGAGTACGGCGACCAGGACGGGCTGCCGGACCCGGATCTGGCGGGAGTAGCCCTCCATCAGCCGTACGACGTGACCGGTGATGACCGGTCCGGGACGCCAGGCGACCCGTTCGGGAAACAGTTCACCGTCCATGTGTTCACCACCGAGAGTCCGCTCCCCGGTACGAATTGTATCGATCATGACGAATGAACCCGCAGTGAGTGAATCGATTTCACCTATGGTGACGATTTGCTCACTCCTGGCTGCTTGGGGCCGTACCGGACGGCCGGGGGTTCGGCCGTCGGCCCTTCAGGTGACAAGCCGACCGGCGTGGGTAACCCCGACACGACCTTGGAGAGGGGACGACCCATGCAGCTGTCCTTCCTGCGTCCGATCTGTGCCCATCCCGGCCCGTGGACGTCGGTCTACCTGGACGCCTCCCGGGACACCCACGACGCCCATCCCGCGCTCGACCTGCGATGGCGGGCCCTCCAGGAACGGCTGGCGGCACAGCGCACCGACCCTCGTGACGTGGCGGCCCTCGACGACGTGGTGCGAGGACACGACCCGATGCCCGGCGACTACGGGCTCGCCGCGTTCGCCACCGGCGGCGAGGTGGTGCTCACCGAGTACCTCTCCGCCCCGCCGCGCAAGGACATCGCCGCCCACGGGCTGGTCGCGCACACCATGCCGCTGGTCGCCCAGCGCCGTGAGCAGGTGCCCTGGGTCCGGGTCCTGGCCAGCCGCACCGGCGCGGACGTGAACGCGGTGAGCGCCGGTGGCGTACCCCGGCACGCGCACGTCAAGGGCGGCAACCAGTGGCCGCTGCGCAAGGTGCACCCGGGTGGCTGGTCGCAGCCGCACTACCATCACGCCGCGGAGCAGGCCTGGCGACGCAACGCCGGGGACGCCGCCGCGGCCACCGCCGCACTGGCCGAGCGGGTCGGCGCCGAGGTGATCGTGGTCGCCGGGGAGACCAGAGCCCGGCAGTTGCTCGCCGCCCAGCTTCCCGAGTTCTGGCAGGACCGAATGGTGCAGACCGATGCCGGCTTCCCGGCCGCCGGCGCCGACCAGACCGCCCTGGACGACGTCACCGTGCAGGCCATCGCCGAGGTGGCCGCCGCGCACACCGACGTGGCGATGGACAGGTTCGGCATGCAACGCGACGTCGGTGCCGGGATCGATGCGGTGGTGACCGCACTGCAACGCGGCCAGGTCGACACGATGCTGATCGTGGACGACCCCTCGTCCGTCGAAGAGCTCTGGATCGGTCCGGAGCCTACCGACATCGCCACCGGTCCCGACGAACTCCGGGCGATGTCCGTCGCGCACCCGCAGCGGGTACGCGCAGACGCGGCCCTGGTCCGCGCGCTGGTCGGTACCGATGCCGGGGTCACGGTGCTCGGCCCCGAGCAGGCGCCGGACCTCACCGACGGGGTCGGCGCGGTCCTCCGCTACGTCGACGCCAGCACCCCGGCCGGTCACCATGGCTGACCCGGGCCGGTCCGTGCTGCGGGCGGGCACGGCGACCACCGGCCGCACCGTCGCGGACCTGTTGGTCGAACGGCTGCGAGCCTGGCGGGTACCCCGGGTGTTCGGGCAACCCGGCGAGGGAGTGGCGCCGATCGTCGAGGCACTGCGCCGGGCCGGCGGCGATCCGGACCTGGTGCCGTCCCGCCAGCCGGAGGCGGCCGGCTTCATGGCGGCGGGCCACGCCAAGTACACCGGCACGGTCGGGGTGTGCCTGGCCACCCAGGGACCGGGTGCGCTGCACCTGCTCGGCGGCCTCTACGACGCCAAGCTGGACAGCAAGCCGATGGTCGCGATCATCGGGCAACGGACGTACAGCGCGCTGGGCAGCGCGTACCAGGAGATCGAGCTGCCTCGGCTGTTCGCTGACGTGTGCGCCCAGTTCCTGCGTACCGGCGCGGTGCCGGAACAGCTGCCCTACCTGCTCGACCAGGCGATCCGGACCGCCGTGTCGACCCGGAGCCCGACCTGCCTGGTGGTGCCGCACGACCTGCTCGGGCAGCCGGTACCCGACGGAATGCCGCACCCCGACGGCGGCGGTGTGCTCGGCGCGGCCCCCGGCCTGCCCCCGGCCCGGGTGCTGCCGCACGACGAGGACCTGGACGCCGCCGCCCAACTGCTCGGCGCGGGGCGACGGGTCGCGATCCTGGTCGGCCAGGGTGCCTACGGTGCCGCCGACGAGGTGGTCGAGCTGGCCGACCGGCTCGACGCCGGGGTGGCGACCTCGCTGCTGGGTAAGCCGGTGCTGGACGAGCGGCTGCCCTACCACACGGGCGTACTGGGTCAGGTCGGCACGGTGGCCAGCGCGCAGTTGATGGCCGGCTGCGACACCCTGGTGATGATCGGCACCAACGACCCGTGGACCGGCTACTACCCGGTGCCGGGCCAGGCCAGGGCGGTACAGATCGACATCGACGGCAGTCGACTGGCCAGCCGCTATCCGGTCGACGTTCCGCTGGTCGGAGATGCCCGGGAAACCCTGCGAGCGCTGCTGACCAGGGTGCCGCAGCGGCAGAACCGGGACTGGCGCGGCACGATCGAGGGAGTCGTCGACCGGGCCAGGATCGAGTGCGACGCCCGGGCGGAGGAGCGGACCGCCCGGTTGAACCCCCGGCTGGTGCTCCGGGAACTCTCGCCGCGGCTGTCGGCGGGCGCCCTGGTCGCGGTGGACGTCGGGTCGGTGACCTACTGGTACGCCCGGCACCTGCAACTACCGTCCGGTGCGCGGGCACACCTCTGCGGCACGCTCGCCTCGGTCGGTTCAGCGGTGCCGTACGCCATCGCGGCCAAGTTCGCCCAGCCGGACCGGCCGGTCTTCGTCCTGCTCGGCGACGGTGCGATGCAGTCCGGTGGGCTGGCCGAGCTGATCACCGTGGCCCAGCGCTGGCCGGAGTGGCCGGATCCCCGGCTGGTGCTGTTGGTGCTCAACAACTCCGACCGGGCCGGCCGGGGCGGCGAGCCGGAGCGGGGGCCGGAGACCGGACCCGTCCGGGCACCCTCGCCGGAGCTGGACCGGCCGACCGCACCCGGACTGCCGACGCCCGCGGCGGTACGCGCCGGAGACATCCCGTACGCCGGCTGGGCCCGGCTGCTCGGGCTGCACGGCGTCGCGCTCGACCGACCGGACCAGATCGGGTCGGTCTGGGATGAGGCGATCGCCGCCGACCGGCCCACCCTGATCGAGGCGCTGGTCGATCCGTCGGTCCCGCTGGACGCACCGGAACAGCCCTTCGCCGACCTGCGTGGCCCGACCTCGGGCAGGGGCGAGGAGGGGGCGGGCACGGCGGTGCAGCACCGGGCGCAGATCCTGCGGGAACGCGCCGCCAACGGCGCGGACCTGGTCTGACAACTTCTGGCGGTCGGGGGCACCCGCCTGGTCAGAAGAGAAGGTTGCCCCCCAGGGGCCGGCTGCTTGCGCAGCCGGCCCGCCCAGGGTGTCGTCAGCCGGCGCAGAGCACGATGTCGGCGGTCAAGGTACCGGTCGACGGAACCTTGAACACGGCGGGCTTAGGCCGACGGTTGTGTGGCACTCCGCCGTTCTGCCCCGCCGACACGGCCGGTCCGGTGGCGGTGCACCGCAGGTACGGGCCGTCGTAGGACCGCTGTTCGTCGGAGACGTTGTAGCTGAGGTGGATCGGCTGCCTGGGTAGTACCCGCAGGCTGTACTGGCCGTTGGTCAACCAGGTCGAACCGACGATGTCGCCGGTGACGTGGTTGTGCACCAACACCCAGCCCGAGCCGAAGGGGCGGCTGTCCTGTTTGCTGAACGTCCCCCGCACCTCGGTGCCGGGTCGCATGGACATGTCGTAGCCGCTCGTGGTGCCGACGGTGACCGTGGTGGCAGCGGCTCGGTAGCGGTTGGGCACCCCGCCCGCCCACTGCCCGAATCCGTTCCGGTTGAAGAACAACGGCCAGGCGTAGGGGCCGAGGCCGGTGACCTCGTAGCGGCCGTCGGAGTCGGTGACGGCCGAGCCGGGCGGCCCGGTGCCGGGGTGGTAACCCAGCAGACTGACCCGGACATTGGCCAGCGGGGTGCCGGTCTGCTCGTCGGTGACCCGGCCGCTGATGCTGCCGGCCCGGTCGAGCCGCACGGTGGGGCCGGCGACGGTGCTGCCGCTGCTGGCCACGACAGTCACCGCGGCCCGCTGGTCACCGGTGCCGCCGGTCGCGCCCACCCACTGCCGGCCGTACGAACGGTCACCTACCGGTTCGGCGAACAGGTTGTACGAGCCGGGCTCGAGTGGGCCGATCCGCACCTGGCCGGCGCTGTTCGAGCAGATGCCGTAGCCGTCGGGCAGCCGTGGGCCCTTCGCCGGAAGTGCGTGGACACACATGTCGGCCAGCGGGTGGCCGGTGGTCCGGTCGACGACGGTGGCCGTGATCCAGGCGGGCTTGCGCAGGGCGACGGTCACCTCCACCGTCTGGTCCGGCACCGGGGTGATCCAGTCGGTCCAGGTGGCGAGGTACAGGTTTCGCGGAGTGACGATACTGAACCGGTGCGGCTGCGTCGGTCGATCGGGGATCGTGACGGTGCCGGTGCCGTTACTGCACCAATCGTCCGCGCAGAAGCTGGCGATCGGCTGGGCGGTGTCGGCGTCCACCGCTGAGATCCGGATCGAGCCGACGGGCAGCAGACTGTCCGTGACCTCGCTGTCCTGGTTCGCCGTCACGATGATGCGGTCCGCCGTCTCCGGGCTGCGCTTCCCCTTGTAGTACTGGTAGCGGCCATCGTGTGAGTAGGCCAGTAGGTATGAACCGGTCAGCAGCTGCGAGACCTCGAACCGGCCCTCGCCGTCGGTGGTCGAGGTGCCGCCCTCGCTTCCTCGGCTGGTGGTGATCTCGACGGAGGCGTCGGCCAGCGGAGCGCCGGAGGCGGTGGTGAGCCTGCCGGAGATGCCTCCGGTGCCGAGCAGGGTGTCGTCGACGACGGTGTTACCGCCCGCCGTGACGTCGAACCAGGTTGCGTCCGCGTGGTCGATCTTTCCCGGCACGTACTGCGCCTGGGGGGAGCCGGGTACGGGTGAGAAGGAGACGGTGTAGCTGTCGGCGGGAGTGGTGAACTCGTACCGCCCGTCCGTGTCGGTTGTCGCGTAGCCGGCGTACGGGTGCTCCCGCCCGTCGAACGCGATCAGCAGATCAGAGACCGGGTTGCCGGCCGAGTCGCGGATCTGACCGGTGATGGTTCCGGTGTCGGCTGCTGCCAGTGCCGGTGGTGCGGCGGGCAGGAGCAATGCCCCGACGATCGTCCCGGCCAGGCCGGCACGCCCCAGGAGTGCAACAGGCATCAGTGTCCTCAGTGGTGAAAGTACGGGCCGCGTTTCGGCGCTGTCTCGCCAGCCTGGCCCCGGGTCCCGGGTTCGAACCGGCAGCGGTGATGGTAATGGATCCCGCTTGGGGAGTCGCTCGATATCTCACGACCGGGGCGAACGGGACGACCGCGACGACGAAGTGGCTGGCGTACCGAGACCGCCGGCCGGTCCGATAGCGCAACTGGGTCACATCGGTCGATCACCGGTCCGGCCGGTCCCGGGCAACTCGACCCGCACGGAGCGTGCCGGGCCGGAGGCGCTGCCGCCGGACATAACCGGCCGTCCTCCGGATTGTGCCCGCGAGGTTGCTGACCGCCCGTTTAGACCCGATCCGGACGGGAAGCCCCGGCCGGGGAGCGTGGACCAGGGAGGTGAGCCCGGTGCGGGAGATGCAGGAATGGCTGGCCGCGGACGGGTCCGGGCTCCCGCCGGACCGGATCGTGTCGCCGGAGAGTGCCGGGCGGGTGCTGCTGGCCGTGGCGTCCCGCGCGGTGCGCGGCCGGGACTGCGCCGACCTCGGTTACCACCCGCTGCTGTCGCGCTTTCGAGGTGCGCCGGAGGCGGTACGCCGCTCCGCGCTGGCGCGGGCGGCCACCAGGACCGCGCTCACCGGCGGGCAGGCCGGAGCGCTCGACGCCGAGCAGGTGGCCCGGTGGATGGTCGGGCACTATCCGCCGCGCTGGTATCCCGGGGTCGTGATCGGCTCTCCGCACGGCGCAGCGGTTCACCTGGCGACCGCGATGGGTGCGCCGTGGCTGCCGGTCGGCTTCGACGTGGCGGTGCAGTGGCCGGGCGGCCGGGTCGACAGACCGGTCGAGGCGTCGACGTACGGCGCTCGGGTCGCGGAACGGCTGATCGCGGGCAACCCGGGGGTAGGGGTGCGGCAGGTCCACGATCCGGTCGGTCGGGGCGTACTGGCCGGCTCGACGGTGTCGCTGGTGGTTCGCTGGCAGCGGCTGCCGGAGGCGTACCGGGAGTTCCTGGGCAGCCGGCTGGCGCCGGGCGCTCCGGTACTGCTGCTGCGCGACGTGCGCACCTGGCCGGTCCTCGACCCGGGCGGCGGGTACAGCTTCCAGCTCGGCGGGCCGGCCAGCGGGCTGGAGCCGACGGACTTCCGGGCCGGCGGCGATCTGCTCGGGCAGGTGCTGCGGGGAGCCGGCGGTGACGGGGCGAGCTGGGACGCGCCCGAGGGTGGCCGTCCGGGCTACGCCGAACAGGGCGTCGAGCCCGGTTTCGAGTCCAGCCTGCTGGACTGGGTACGCGCCGCCGGCAGCCCCGTGCACCGGGTGCTGTTTCCCGGCCCGGACGCGCTGAGCGCCGCCGCCGCGGACGTGTACCGGGCCTGGCTGCGCGGAGCCGGCAAGAGCGGTGACCGGTGCGTGGTGGAGTGCGGGCGGCTGATCGACCCGTGGCAGGTGGTCCGGGCCGGGCTGGTGCCGTACTGGTGTGAGAACGCCACCGAGCGGAGCGTGACCGGAGCGGAGTGGTGGCTCGCCGGCAGCGCGCCGTTCAGCTCGCTGGACGTCCTGCCGGAACCGCCGGGGCTGCGGTCGCCGGCGCTGGCCGGGCTGCCGCAGTGGCTCGCGGTGGCCTCGTTCGGGCGCCGCCGCCGGGCGGTGGACCGGGTGGCGGCGCGCGGCTACCCGGTCACCTCGGTGGCCACCCGGCACGCCACCGAGGTGCTCCGGAACCAGCCCTACGACCTGCCGGCGCCCGCCCCGCTGCGGGTGGTGGAGGCGCTGGCCGGGCTGCGGGCCAGTGGCACCCCGCAGGGGCTGCTGGTCTGCTGATCCCTGATCGCAAAATCTCCTCGCGGACGTCACGTCCCGTGATTGAGTACCTACAGGGCGGGAAGAACGCTGACTGCTACTGGTCATTAGCGCTGGTTATCGCAGCGCGAGGTGACGTTCGCCCGTTCAGCTTGGCTACGTGTTCGCTTCCGGCGCGGTGACGTCCCGTACGGCACCGGTGACCGGATTCGCACATCCCGGGCGGGGGACCTTCCTGAGGGAGGCGCGGATGTTCGGACAGATCACCACCACACCACCAGCCGAACGGGGGCTGGAGGACCTGGACGCGGCCGCGCTGGCGTACGCGGCCAGAATCGCCGGCCTGCCGCCGGAACGCCGGCAGGAGGCCCGGGACGACCTCGTCCGGTTCGCCCTGCCGTTCGCCGGCAGGCTGGCCCGGCGGTACCGGGGCCGGGGCGAACCGCTGGAGGACCTGGAACAGGTGGCCCGACTGGGCCTGGTGAACGCGGTCGACCGGTACGACCCGGAACGTGGCTCGTTCACCGCGTACGCCGCGATCACCATCGTCGGCGAGATCAAGCGGCACTTCCGGGATCGCACCTGGGGTGTGCACGTACCCCGGCGACTGCGCGACCTGATCCTGGAGGTCGGCCAGGCGACGGCGGCGTTGACCAGCGAATTGTCCCGCTCGCCGAGCGTGGCCGAGCTGGCCGCCAGGTTGGAGACGCCGGAGGAGGAGATCCTCGCGGCGCTGGAGTCCGCCGCCGGCTACAGTCCGGCGTCGCTGAACGCGCCGGTCGGCGGGGAGAGTTCGGCGGAGTTCGGTGACCTGGTCGGCGAGTCCGACACGGACCTGGAGTCGGTGGACGACCGGGTGACGGTCAGCGGGCTGCTCGGCCGGCTGCCCTGGCGGGAGCGGCGGATCCTTGCGATGCGCTTCTACGGCAACCAGACCCAGGCCGAGATCGCCGCCCGGTTCGGCATCTCGCAGATGCACGTCTCCCGGCTGCTCTCCCGGGCGCTCACCTGGCTGCGCCAGGCGATGCTCGCCGACTCGCCGGCGCCGTGGCAGACCGGCGGGGCCGACGCGGGCGGCCAGCCGGCCCGGCTCTCGGTGCGCCAGGTGGGGGAGCGGGTGGTGGTCGAGGTGACCGGGGAGATCGACCGGGACACCGCCGAGCAGTTGCGCCAGGCGGTGGTCGAGGCGGTCGCCGACCGGCACCCGACGGAGGTGGCGATCGACCTGACCGACGTGGCGAGGTTGGACGGCCCGGCCCTGGCCGCCCTGGTCGCCGGCCGGGACGCCGCGCACCGGGCCGGTGTCCGGTGGCGGTTGGCCCGCGCCCAACCCGTGGTACAGCATTCGCTCAACGCCGCCGGCCTGGTCGCGCTGCCTGCGGACTGAACCGGCGCGCGGAATCCACTGGTACGTCGCCGGTCGGCGCGTGATCGGGTACGCCGCTGGTCGGCGCCTCATCGGTCGTCTTCCTCCGCGTCCTCCGGCTGGCTCTCGGGGCGCGCCCGTCCGGTACGCCAGCGCGGGCTCTCGGCGCCGCCCCGGTCGGAGTCGTCGACGTGCTCGTCGGGTCGGCTCGGCTCGAAGGTCGGCCGGCGTACGTCGTCGGGCTCCGGCACCTCGATCGGTCGGGCACCGGACCCGGCCGGCGGGTGGTACGCGACCGCGGCCTCGGCACCGTGCGCCCCCTCCTCCGTGGGAACGTCGGCCTCGGGATCGTGTACCTCGTGGCGCAGTTCGTCGCCGATCAGTTGTGGTGGTCGGGTTGAT
>NZ_JBEEAC010000047.1:0-37737 GCF_040120695.1 Plantactinospora sp. B6F1
CACCCGCCCACCCCGCCACCGCACGAGCCCGCCACCATGGGGTTGCCCAGGTGAGGTACTGTGTCGCCCGTTCTTGGGGGAGTCCCACCATTTCGGGGAAAGGCTGTCACTTGTCACGTTGGAAGAACGCCGCGGTCCTCACCGTCTCCGCGCTCACGGCCCTGGCGTTGACCGCTTGCGGCTCGGGCACGGAAACGCCCGGCGAGTCGAAGCAGCCGAGCGTACTGGAGCAGCTCGCCAGCGACCTCAAGGGTTCGCTGCAGAAGGTCGTCGACAAGACCGGCACGACCAGTTCCGTGACCATGACCATGAAGGGCACCGCGGCCGGCGAGAAGGTCGAGATGCAGGGGGCTCTGGACCTGCGCGACCCGGTCAAGGCAGAGATGACGATGAAGGGTCCCGACGGCGACCCGATGACCATGCGGATGATCGGTGCCGTCATCTACGTCGAGGTGCCCGAGGCGGACCGCGCGGACATGGACGGGAAGCGCTGGATCAAGATGGATCTGAGCGCCGCCAGTGCCCAGACGGGTATGGACTTCGCCCAGCAGCTCAAGGACGTCGACCCCACCAAGCAGGTCAAGACCCTGTTGGCGATCGAGGGGACCACCGTCGTCGGCGAGGAGACCCTGAACGGGGTGCCTACGGTCCACTACACCGTCACGGCCCCGCTGGCGTCCTACCTCGGGCAGCTCGACGCCGACGCACGCAAGGCGGTCGAGCAGGAGCTGGCCAAGAACGGCATCAAGGAAGTCAAGATCGACCTCTGGGTCGACGAGGAGTACCTGCCGCGTCGGGCTCACATGGTGATGGGCACGATGACCGACATGGAGATCGACTACACCGACTACGGCAAGCCGGTGAACATCGACACTCCGGCCGACTCGGAGACCGCTGACCTCGGCGAGATGCTGAAGGATCTGAAGGGCCTGGAGGGCCTGCCCACCGGCTGAGCCCGGTCGCCCGGACTTCCGGCCGCGTTCCGCCCGCCCGCTCGCACCGACGGGCGGGCGGAACACTACGGGGTTCCGACGCACAGCGGTCACCGCGCCCGGACGCCGCGCAGCGGTCACTCGGACGCAGACAGCGGTCACGCCCGGACGACGGTGAGCGCGCTTCGCCGCGCGGTGGACCTGACCGGGGTCGGAACCGGTGCCGCCGGCCCCGTCCGCCGGTCACCCGGGAGCCACACCCGGATCTCCTTGGGACGTACCGCCGCGCCACGGCCCCGGGCCGAGATGGTCACCTCCCGTCGCCGCAACCTGCCACGCCCCTGCTCCAGTCCCTCCCACCGGCCGCGCAGCACCTGGAGGGTGAGATCGGCCCCGGTCCAGCGGCCGTACGGCACGAAGACGCTGCCGCGCTGCCGGGCCCGGGCGGCGAGCCGGTCTGCGACCGAGGCGGAGACCGTGCCGGGTACCACCGCGACCACGACGTCAACTCCGTCGATCAGGGCGGCGACCACGGTCGCCCACTCCGGGCCGGGATGGGGGACGAGGGCGAGCCGGTCCAACGCGATGCCGAGTTCGGCGGCGGCGACCGCGCCGAGCGTGGGCATCCCCACCACGGCACACCAGGCTCCGCCCCGAGAAGCCTCGACGAGCAGCGCCAGCATCAGCGAGGTGCCACCGCTGGCGCCGGGACGACCGACCGCCACGGTGCTGCCGCGCCGTAGCCCGCGCTGAGGTAACAGCCCGGCCAGTTCCGACAGCACCGGCAGAGTCCGGTGCGGATCGGTCGTCGCCGGGCCGCTCGCCGGTCGCACCAGCCCGGCCAGGGCGGTGGAACCGAGCACCATCCGCCCCGCCATCGTGCCTGCCCCCCGTCGGTGTTACCTCAGGCGGCCATGCCGTCGAGCGCCGGCTGGTGCGCCACCCCGAGCGCCACCTCGATCACCGCGACGAACTGCTCGGCCGCGCGAAGCAGGTCGTCGGCCTCCCGGGCGCTCACCACCCGGGGGATGCCCGCCTCGGCGGCGGCCCGCTTGGTGGCACCGGTGGCGAAGTAGTTGGCCCACTCCCCCAACTCCGGGGCGACGACCACGAGCAGCGCCCAGACGCTGGTGACCCGGTTTCGGCGGGTGGGCGCGGGACGCGCCCGGGCGGCGAGCATCGCCGCGGCGGCCCGCAACGCGGCCAGGTGCGCGGCGGCGTACCGCAGGCCGTCGGGGCGGGTCTCGGCGGCCTCCGCCAACCCCATCCGGGCGATCGTCAGTAGTTGGGCCGGGGTGCGGTGCGGCAGCACGTGCGACGGCACCGTCGGCGCCTGAGCCTGGCTGGTCGGCATGGGACTGTCTCCTCCGCGTCAACCCGTTCACCGCGTCACCGTGCCGGCCGGGCGACGGCGCTGGTCGGGTGCCAGCGCGGCGGCCGTGGGCGACGCACCACGTCGAACTAGCCGGCTGCGGAGGAAGACGCACCGGTGTGTAGCCGGCCGGATGTGGACGCTTCCCCACACCACACCCGGCCGGCCGAACCGGCGGGTTCGTCGTCCGCCGCCCGGGGGGCGGGGGGGGCGGACGACGATCCTGCCTTGGTGGGTCCGGACTCGCGGATCCGGATCCGTGCGGCCCGCGAAACCGCACCTCGGGGGTTACGCCGCGAACGCCACCCCCGGCGTCAGTCCGAGCGCCCGACCGGCGGTCCGACTCGCATCGAACGTCAGCCAGCCGAACCATCAGTCAGCTGAACATCCAGCCAGCCGAACTGGCAGCCAATCAACTGGCAGCCAATCAACTGGCAGCCAATCGAACACTCGTTCTAACTACTGGAGAGAGTACACCCCGACACCGACAAAAACGCAAGCGAACGCGATCCGTCGGCGCGGTCGTCGGGTACGGGTCAGCACCAGGTCAGCGTGGAGTTGTTCCGGGTGACGTTCCGGATCACGTTGTTGGCGCCACCGCACGGGCTCTGCCGGATGTTGGTGTTGGTCACCGTCAGGTTCTGCAGGGTGATGTTCGAGGAGAGCGGGAACTCGCTGCGCGCCGCGATCCGGACCTCGCCGCCGCCGGTCACCGTGCCGGACTGCCCGGCGATGGTGACGTTGTAGCAGTTCTCGATCAGGATCGAGTTGTTGCCGGTGTTCGAGATGGTCACCCGGTCGATCACCGCGCCGCCGCTCTCCGAGACGCAGAAGATGCCACGCCCGCCACCCCGGGCGATCACGTTGCCGACCCGGATGTTCGTCGGGTAGCTGCTGCCCACCCGGCCGTTGCGGTTGGCCATCCGGAAGGCCGCGTACCCGGTGCCGGCGCCGGCGTTGTCCGCGTCGACCGTACCGATGGTGGCGTTGATGGTGTCGTTGAGCAACAGACCGGACTCGCCGACGCTGCGCGCGGTGACGGTGCCGACGGTCAGCCCGTCCACCCCGTACGTCTCGACGCCCTGGCTGCTGGTGCCCTGCACGTACACGTTGTCGATCCGGATGTTGCGCACCTTCACCGCCCGGTCGCCCCCGTGGTTGTCGATCCGCACCCCGAGGCCGCTGCTCAGCCGCATGTCGATCTGGCCCAGCGTCAGGTTGTTCACGTTGCGCATGAAGATGCCGTAGAGCGGCGACCCGGTCAGGTTGAGGTGCTGCACCTCGATGTCGGTGGCGCCCCGGGCGTACACCGGGGCCTGGTCGCCGGAGCCGGAGCCGGTCACGTTGATCGTGCCGCAGACGTCCAGGATCGTGTAGCTCGGCAGGGAGATCCGGGAGTTGGCGCTCACCGAACCCGACCCCCGGACGACCACCCGCTGCTTCGAGGTACGCCCCGACGACAGGCTGTTCACCGCGGCCTGCACCGCGGACCGCATGTCGCTGCCGGTGTAGACCGTGCTGCCGCCGTTGCGGGCGGTCCAGGTGCCGCCGCTCAGCACCGCCTCGGCGTTGAACGAGCCGCTGCCGCAGTCGCCGCTGCCGCCGCCGTCCCCACCGCCGGAACCGATCCGGATCATCTGCCACTGCTGGTTGTAGCCGTTCAGGTCCTGGTACTGGGCGATGATCCCACCGTCGGCGGTGGACCACTCCCAGACGTCCAGCACCTTGCCGCTGTGCCGGCTGATCAGGCGCACGTACCCGCCGTCGGAGTCCGCGACCCCGAAGTGCTGGCGGGTGGTGCCGTTGTCGGAGTTCTGGATCAGCTGGGTACCGTCGGAGGCGTTCGGCATCTCCAGGAACTTGCCGCTGTGCCGCGACCTGATCTTGTAGTAGCCGCTGCCCGCGTCGACGAACTGCCACTGCTGCTGGTTGCCGTCGTTGCGGGCCCACTGCACGATCGGCGCACCGTCGTTGGTGGCGAAGTTGTAGAGGTCGAGCGCCTTGCCGCTGTGCCGGGAGACGAGGACGTAGTGGGCGCTGGTGTCGATGGTGGCGGCGGCCGCGGGCGGCAGCCCGACCGCTGTGCCGGCGCCGGCCAGCACGGTCGTGAGCGCCAGCACCAGGCCGGCTCGCCAGCCGCGTCGTCGCGACCCGCGGCCGGGCGGTCTCCGGTCGGTGGTGGTGGTGAGCGTCATTGGTCCTCCTGAGCTGGGGAACGGTGTGCCGGGAAGGCCCGGTGCCGGGCGACGGGCCGGAGGGCTCGCCAGGACAACCGCCGGAGCCGGTGCGCCGAGACGGCACACCGACGGGACAGGGCCGGAACGGAAAGGCCTTTCCCGACGTCGGCAACGTATCGAATCGTTTCAATCAAGTCAACGCCATCGATGAATCGGGCCTCCGGACCGGATCCTTCCGCGCGCGGCGTCGGGGAGTCGGCGAGGTAATGACCAAAAGCGATTCAGCTCCTGACCGACGGCCGGTTACCCTCTCCCGGTGACGACTCGCAGACCCGCCCTCGGCGTGCTCATGGTGCTCACGTCCGGCGCCCTGTTCGCCGTCAACGGCACCGTCTCCAAGCTCGTGCTCCGGGCCGGCATCGAGGCCACACAGCTCACCCTGATCCGGGCCGCCGGCGCGTTCGTCGGACTGCTCGCGCTGAGCCTGCTGCTCCGGCCCGGCGCCCGCCGGCTCCGGATCACCGCGAGGCAACTGCCGCTGCTGGTCGCCTACGGCCTGACCGGGTTCTTCCTGACCCCGATGCTCTACTTCGTCGCCATCTCCCGGCTGCCGGTCGGCATCGCGCTGCTGTTCGAGTACACCGCTCCGCTGCTGGTCGCGCTCTGGGCCCGGTTCGGCCAGCACCAGCGGGTACGCCCCCGGCTCTGGGTCGGGCTGGCGTTCGGCCTCGCCGGCCTGGCCTGTGTCGCCGAGATCTGGGGAGAACTCAAACTCGACGGACTCGGCATACTCGCCGGCCTCGGTGCCGCCGTAATGCTGGCCAGCTACTACCTGATCGGCGCCCGGGGCGTACAGCGGCACGAGACGCTTCCCCTGACCACCTGGGCGTTCGGCGCCGCGGCCGTGGCCGGGCTGCTCACCCGGGCGGTCACCGACGGCACCGATGGCTGGGCGCCGCTGCGCGAAACCAGCGGCGGCGTGCCGGTCGCGCTGCTCTGCGGGTACGTCGTCCTGCTCGGCTCGATCCTGCCCTTCCTGCTGGTGGCCGGCGCGTTGCGGCACCTGCCGGCGACCAGTGTCAGCATCGTCGGCATGGTCGAGCCGGTGCTGGCCGCCGCGGTCGCCTGGGTCGCGCTCGGTGCCGGCGAGGCGCTCAACGCCGCCCAGCTCGGCGGCGGCCTGCTGGTACTGGTCGGCGTCGCCCTCGCCGAGACGGCCCGGATCGCCGAGTCGCCGGCCCGGATCCCACCCCTTCCCGCCTCCGGCGTGGTCGCCGCACCCCGCTGACCGGGCTCCCCGGCCGGCCGGCGCCGTCCCCGGTCGGGTGAGCCCGGTGCCGCTGCGGGATCTGTTCACGATCCTCGCCGACGGAGGGCTGCTGACGCTGACGGTCCAGGTCGTCGGCAACCTGCTGGTCTTCGCGGCGCTGGGGTACCTCGCCCCGCTACGGTTCGCGGCGCTGGCGTCGGTGTCCCGGATCCTGATGCTCGCGGCGGGCTGCCCGGTCCTGGTCGAGGCCGCGCAGTACGTCCTGCGGCCGCCGCGATCATCGCGGGTTCCCGTCCTGGGGCATGCAGCACGCGTCGGTGCGCTATGGTCCACGGTCGCACCCGTCGGGCTCGCCGTCCGGACCGGTGGGGATGGCGCAGTCGTCGCAGTGCTCGCCGCGCCATGCTTCGACGCCCTCGCGGACGGCGACGGCGGCGATGACCAGGCCGGCGACCGGGTCGGCCCAGGACCAGCCGACCAGCGCGTTGAGGACGAGCCCGCCGAGCAGGATCGCGGACAGGTAGGTGCAGAGCAGGGTCTGGGTGGAGTCGGCGATCACGGTGGCGGAGCCGAGTTCCCGGCCGGTGCGCCGTTTGGCCCAGACCAGGATCGGCATCACGACCACCGAGACGGCCGCGATGCCGATCCCGACCGGGGACGGCTCGGCTTCGCCCTGGCCGAGCAGGGATCGGATGGCGTCGACGCCGATCCACGCGGCGAGGGCGAAGAACGAGAGGGCGATCAGCCGCAGCGCCATCCGTTCCCGGGCTTCGGGGACGCGGGAGCGGAACTGCCAGATCACGACCAGGGCCGAGGAAACCTCGATGAAGGAGTCCAGGCCGAAGCCGATCAGTGCCGTGGAGGAGGCCGCAGCGCCGGCTGCGACGGCGACGACGCCCTCGAGCAGGTTGTATCCGGCGGTGGCGTAGGCCAGGTGCAGGCTGCGCCGGTTGAGCCGTACCCGTCGGCCCGGGGTCAGGGTCGTGGCCACCCGGTCACCTGCGCGCATCATTCATCGCCATAACGCGATGATAACCCCGTTAGGCGATGCATGTCGGGCGGGCGACCTCGGCGCGCCACTCCCGGCCGGGCAGGCAAGATAGAGCCCATGCAGCCACATCCGAACGTGCGGGCGGTGCAGGACGCACTGGACAACGCGGGCGGACGCGACGGCTCGGGCGCGCCCAGCCAGGTTCGGGTCCTGCCCGAGGCGGTGCACACCGCCGCGGCCGCGGCGGCGGCCCTCGGGGTCGAGGTGGGCCAGATCGCCAACTCGCTGATCTTCGACGCGGGTGGCGAGCCCCTGCTGGTGCTCACCTCGGGGGCGCACCGGGTGGACACCGCCCGGGTCGCCGCCGATCTCGGGCTGCCCGCGCTGCGCCGGGCCGCCCCGGAGTTCGTCCGGGAGCGCACCGGCCAGCCGATCGGCGGCGTCGCCCCGCTCGGCCACCCGAAGCCGATCCGCACCCTGGTCGACACCGCGCTCGCCGGCTACCCGGAGATCTGGGCGGCCGGCGGCGTGCCCCGGGCCGTCTTCCCGACCACCTTCGCCGAACTGCTGCGGATCACCGCCGGCAGCCCCGCCGAGGTGGCGTGAGCAGTCCCGACCGTGGCACGACCGGACGCGCCGCGTCCGGGCCCCCCGGCGAACCGACCCCGGTACCGCTGGTCACCCTGCACGTCTGGCGGGTGCCGCCGCGCGCCCTGCCCCGGGCGCTGACCCGGATGGCCGTCGACCGGCGTCGGCTGTGGGCGGTTCCCGGCGTACGCTTCGGCAAACTGCTCGGCACCGGGACGGGCACCGGATTCGGACCCACCGACGCCGACCCGACCCGCTGGGCCGCCCTGATCGTCTGGGCCGATCCGGAGCGGGCCACCGCATTCGACGAGAGCCGGGTGGGCCGGGCCTGGCGGAGGATCGCCAGGACCGGCGTCCGCCTCGACCTGCGACCACTGACCAGCCGGGGCCGATGGTCCGGAGTAGAGCCGTTCGGCGCCCCGGCCCGGCCCAACGGGAATGACACACCGGCGGGCAGCGCACCAGGGGACGGCACGGCGGTGGACGGTACCGCGGTGGACGGTACCGCGGGCCGGCCGGTGCTGGCGCTCACCCGGGCCCGGCTGCGACCGCTGCGGGCCGGCACCTTCTGGCGGGCCGTCCCGCCCGTCGCCGCCGCGCTGCGGGACGCCCCCGGCCTACTGGCCCGGTTCGGCATCGGCGAGGCACCGCTCGGCTGGCAGGGCACGGTCAGCGTGTGGCGGAACGCGACGGACCTGCGTCAGTTCGCGTACCGTTCCCCGGAGCACCGCACGGCTATCACCCGTACGCCCCAGCAGCGCTGGTACGCCGAGGAACTGTTCGCGCGGTTCGAGGTACGGAATCTCGCCGGCGACCCGGCGGTACTCGGCTGGGTCGGGTCCGGCGACGCCCCGGAGCCGGCACCGGCCAGGTAGTGAGGAGCGGACGACGATGAGGCTGGTGCCGTGGAAGCCGGATGATCTCGCCCGCCGGCTCGACGAGGTGATGGCGGTCTACGGCGAGGCGATGGGGTACCGGGCCGAGTTGCTGGAGGCCCGGCGCGGCTACATCGCGACCCACGTACGCCGGCCGGGGTTCCGGGCCGTCGCCAGCCTCAGCACCAACGGTCACCTGGTCGGCTTCGGCTACGGCTACCTTTCCGCTCCCGGACAGTGGTGGCACGACCAGGTCTCCAGCGCGCTGTCCGGTGACGCCCGCAAGACCTGGTTCGCGGACTGCTTCGAGGTGGTCGAGCTGCACGTCCGTCCCGCCGCCCAGGGGCACCAGCTCGGCGCCCGTCAGCTCCGCGCCCTGCTCGGGATGGCCGGGGGCAGCACCACGCTGCTCTCCACCCCGGAGGCGGACGAGCGGACCTCGCGGGCCTGGCGGCTCTACCGGCGGTTCGGTTTCGTGGACGTGCTCCGGGACTTCCACTTCCCCGGCGACGAGCGAGCCTTCGCGGTGCTCGGCCGGGAGCTGCCACTGCCCCCGCCGGAGCGATGACCGCGGCGGAGGTCCGGGCCGCTCGGCCGAGCTGGCTGCTGCTCGGCGTACTGGTGCTGGCCCAGATCGGCTATCCGCTGACCGGGGGCACCGACCGGGCCCGGCTGACCGTCGTCACGGTCTGCCTCGGCTTCCTGCTCTCGGTGAGCCACGCCCTGCTCACCCGGGGTCTCCGCGCGGCCGCCGGGCTGGTGCTGGTCACCACCGGCGGCGGGCTGGCGGTCGAGGCGCTCGGCGTGGCCACCGGCGTGCCGTTCGGCGGGTACGCCTACTCCGGCCAGCTGGGTCCGATGCTGGTCGGGGTACCGCTGGTGATCCCGCTGGCCTGGACCTGGATGGCCTGGCCGGCCTGGCTCGCCGCGGTCCGGCTGACCCGGCCCGGGGCGGGACGGATCGCCCTGGCCGCGCTGGGGCTGGCCGGCTGGGACCTGTTCCTCGACCCGCAGATGGTCGCCGAGGGCTACTGGAGCTGGCGGGACCCGGATCCGGCCCTGCCCGGGGTGCCGGACGTCCCGGTCAGCAACTACCTCGGCTGGCTGCTCTTCGCCGTGCTCCTGATGGCGCTGCTCGGGCCGGTCGCCGGCCGGGCCGCCGGGCTCGCCGCCGCCGGGGACGCCCCGATGTACGCCCTCTACCTCTGGACCTACGCCGGCAGCGTCCTCGCGCACGCGGTCTTCCTCGGCCTGCCCGCGTCGGCCGGCTGGGGCGGGTTGGTCATGGCGGTCGTCGCCGGCCCGCTCGCCTGGAAGGAAGGGGCCCTTCTACAGAAAACGACAAGAAGGGGCCCCTCCTTACACACGGACCGGTCGGCTGAATGAGTGGGACGCTGGTCGGCTGGGCAGTCGTGGTGGTCATCGGCCTGCTGACCGTGCACGCCTGGCTCAACGCCACCCGCTGGCTGCGCCGTCCCCCGCCCGGCCCGGTCAGCACCGAGGAGCCGGTCGCGGTGCTGCTACCGGTACGCGACGAGGCGGCCCGGGTCGGGCGGTGCCTGCGGGCGCTGCTCGCCCAGCGGGGCGTACCCGAGCTGGAGATCGTGGTGCTCGACGACGGTTCGACCGACGGCACCGCCGAGGTGGTCCGGACGGTCGCGGCCGGGGATCCCCGGGTACGCCTGCTCGACGGCGCGCCGCCGCCGCCGGGCTGGCTCGGCAAGCCGTACGCCTGCCAGCAGCTCGCCGAGCGGGCCGGGCCGGCGGCCCGGGTACTGGTCTTCGTGGACGCCGACGTGACGCTCGGCCCGTACGCGGTCGCCGCCGCCGTACACACGCTCCGGTCGGCGGAGGCGGTGCTGCTCTCCCCGTACCCCCGGATCGTCGCCGGCTCGCCGGGTGAGCGGCTGGTCCAGCCGCTGTTGCAGTGGCTCTGGCTGACCTTCCTGCCGCTGGCGGCGATGGAGCGCTCGCCCCGGCCGAGCCTGGCCGCCGCCGGTGGCCAGTTCCTGGTGCTGGACCGGGCCGGCTACCGGCGGGCCGGTGGGCACGCGGCGGTCCGGGACCGGATCCTGGAGGACATCGAGTTGGCCCGGGCGGTGAAGCGGTCCGGCGGGCGGATCGCGCTCGCCGACGGCTCCCGGCTCGCCGAGTGCCGGATGTACGGCTCCTGGTCGGAGCTGCGGGACGGCTACACCAAGTCGCTCTGGGCCGCGTTCGGGTCGCCGGCCGGCGCCACCGCCGTCGTGCTCCTGCTGCTCCTGCTGTACGCCGTGCCGCCGCTGCTCGCCGTCGGCGCGGCGCTGGGCGACGCGCCGGGGGTCGCCCTGGCGGCGCTGCTCGGCTATCTGCTCGGGGTACTCGGACGCCTGGTCAGCGCCCGGGCGACCGGCGGCCGGGGCTGGCCGGACGCGTTGGCACATCCGTTGTCGGTCGCGGTCCTCGGTTGGCTCACCATCCGGTCGTACCATCTGCGGAGGCGGGGGCGGCTCGTCTGGCGGGGTCGACCGGTGCGCTGATCCGTGCCGGGGACGGTCGTCGGTGCGCCGAGCCGGCGACGGGGGTTAGCAACTGCTGCCGGCGTAGGAGATCTTTAGCGCTCTCTAAGCTGCTAGAATGATCGTGTGAACTTGAAGGAATGGGCAGCGTCGACTGGTGTTGCGTACATCACCGCTCGGCGGCAGTACGCGGCCGGAACGCTGCCCGTTCCCACGTACCGGATCGGCCGCCTGATCATGGTGGGCGAGCCCGTCACCGGCAGCGCGCCAGACGCCGGGCAGGTCGTGGTCTACGCCCGAGTGTCATCGACCGACCAGAAGTCGGACCTGGATCGACAGGTCGCCCGGGTCACCGTGTGGGCCACTGGACAGAAGCTGTCCGTGGACCGGGTGGTGACCGAGGTGGGCTCGGCCCTCAACGGCCACCGAAAGAAGTTCCTTGCCCTGCTGCGTGACCCTAAGGTGACAACGATCGTGGTCGAGCACCGTGACCGGTTCGTCCGGTTCGGTGCCGAGTACGTCGAAGCCGCGTTGGCCGCGCAGGGCCGCCGTCTGCTGGTGGTCGATCCCGCCGAGGTCGACGACGACCTCGTGCGGGACGTGACGGAGATTCTGACGTCGCTGTGCGCCCGCCTGTACGGTCGCCGCGTCGCCGCGAACCGTGCTCGCCGTGCGGTCGAAGCGGCCACCGAGGGCGGGCCGGGGTGAAGGCGATCCAGGCGTACCGGTTCGCTCTTGACCTCACACCCGGTCAGGAGCGTGATGTGCTCGCGCACGCCGGGGCCGCGCGAGTCGCGCACAACTGGGCGCTGGCCCACGTCAAGGCAGTGATGGACCAACGGACGGCGGAACGTTCCTACGGGGTGCCAGACGAGTTGTTGACGCTGTCGCTGTCGTGGTCGCTCGCCGGTCTGCGTAAGGCATGGAACGCCGCGAAGCACGAGGCTGCCCCGTGGTGGCGGGAGTGTTCCAAAGAGGCGTTCAACACTGGTCTGGACGCGCTCGCCCGCGGACTCGGAAGCTGGTCGGACTCCCGTAGCGGGAAGCGTGCCGGACGGCCGGTCGGGTTCCCCCGATTCAAGTCCCGCCGCCGCACCACACCGAGCGTGCGGTTCACCACCGGCGCGATCCGTGTCGAGCCTGACCGCAAGCATGTGGTGCTGCCCCGGTTGGGCCGGTTGAAGCTGCACGAGTCGGCACGCAAGTTGGCCCGCCGCCTTGACAACGGCACCGCGCGGATCATGTCTGCCACGGTGCGGCGTGACGGCGGGCGGTGGCATGTGGCGTTCTGTGTCGTGATCGACCGCGTCGAACGGGTCCCGGCCCGGCCTGGTTCCGTGGTGGGTGTGGACGTCGGGGTGAAGTACCTGGCTGTGCTATCGACCGGTGAGATGGTCGACAACCCGCGTCACCTGCGCACCGCGCGGACCCGGCTGCGGCAGCTTGGCCGGGCGCTGTCGCGTAAGACAGGCCCTGACCGGCGCACCGGCCGACGTCCGTCAAAACGCTGGCAACGCGCGTCCGCCCGGCTGGGCCGCGCCCACGCCCGCGTGCGCAATCTGCGCCGCGACGGGCTGCACAAGCTGACCACCCGACTGGCCCGCGAGCATGCAACGGTCGTGGTGGAAGACCTGAACGTGGCGGGGATGCTACGCAACCGCAGGCTCGCCCGGCACATCACCGACGCCGGATTCGGTGAAATCCGCCGGCAGTTGGCGTACAAGACCGAATGGAGTGGTGGCCAACTGATCGTGGCCGACCGCTGGTACCCATCCAGCAAGACCTGCTCAGGCTGCGGCGCGGTGAAAACCAAGCTGGCCTTGTCCGAGCGTGAATACGCCTGCGAGGCGTGCGGCCTAGTCATCGACCGTGACCGCAACGCCTCGCTCAACCTCGCCGCCCTCGCCGCGGCGACCGCCGGGAGTGGCCCGGTGGCGGCACGTGGAGCCGACCGTAAGACCCGCGTACGCGGGCAGGTGGCTGTGAAGCGTGAACCCGGCACGACGCCAGTCGGTCAGACCGGGACCGTCCCCCCGCAAGGCGGGACTATCGATCGTGTGCTCACCAAGCACACTGAGAGGTAACGGCGTACGTGAGTCGGGTGGTCGTCATCGGCGCGGGCGTGGGCGGTTTGGCCGCCGCTGCCCGATTAGCGGCCCTCGGCCACGAGGTCGTCGTCTACGAGCGCTCCGATGTGGTCGGTGGCAAACTCGGTCGGTACGTCCGGGAGACGCCGCTCGGGACGTTCCGGTTCGACACCGGTCCCAGCCTGCTCACCCTGCCGCAGGTCTTCGCCGACCTGTTCGAGGCGACCGGCGCCAAACTCGACGAGTACGTCGACCTGACGCCACTGGACCCGATCGTCCGGCACGTCTTCGCACCCGTGGCCGGCAGCGGGTCGCGATCGCCCGTGGCCGGGATGGCGGGCCCGGGGGCGGTACTCGACTCATGTGCCGACCACGACATCTTCGCGGCCCGGATCGCCGAGCGGTTCGGCGCGGAGGCCGCCGACGACTGGCGCCGGCTGTGGCGCCGCGCCGGGCGGATCTGGACGGCCTCCTGGCGGGACGTGCTGCGCCGGCCCGTCGACTCTCCCCGGGACCTGGCGAGGCTGGCCTGGCGGCTGGGGGACCTGGCCGCGATCGCCCCCGGTCGGACGTTACGCGACCTGGGTCGGCGTCACCTGCGCGAACCACGGCTCCGGATGCTGCTGGACCGGTACGCCACCTACACCGGCGCCGATCCGCGCCGGGCGCCGGCCGCGCTCGCCGCGATCCCGTACGCCGAGCTGACCTTCGGTGGCTGGTACCCGCGCGGCGGGCTCGGCACCCTCGCCGACGCGCTGCTCTCCCGCTGCCTCGACCTGGGTGTGGTGGTGGCGACCGGCAGCACCGTCACCGGCATCGACGCGGCCGGAGGTCGGGTGCACGGGGTACGCCTGGCCGGTGCCGTCAGCCCGGTGCCGGCGGATGTGGTGGTGGCGAACACCGACGCGCTGACCCTCTACCGGGACCTGCTGCCGACCCCGGACCGGCTGGCCGGGCTGACCGACCGCAGCCTGGCCGGCTTCGTACTGCTGCTCGGGGTACGCGGCGACTCCGGCCTGGCCCACCACAACGTCTTCTTCCCGACCGACTACGACGCCGAGTTCGACGCGGTCTTCGGCGATCCCGGCCGGGGCGTACCGGCCCGCCCGGTGGCCGACCCGACGGTGTTCGTCAGCGTGCCCGACGATCCGCTGGTCCGACCGGCCGGGCACGAGGCATGGTTCGTGCTGGTCAACGCGCCCCGACAGGGAGGGACGCTGGGTGGGGTCGACTGGCGCCGGCCGGGGCTGGCGGACGCCTACGCCGACCGGGTTCTCGACGTGCTCGCCGAGCGCGGCGTGGACGTCCGCGACCGGCTGGTGTTCCGCGAACCGCGTACCCCGGACGATCTGGCCGGCGCGGCCGGCGCCCCCGGCGGGGCGATCCACGGCAGCGTCGGCGGGCTGCTGCGACCGGCCAACCGGGGCCCGTGCCGCGGCCTGTTCCTGGTCGGCGGCTCCACCCACCCCGGCGGCGGCCTGCCGATGGTGACCCTCTCGGCCCAGATCGTCGCGGGCGAGGTCGGCCCGGCCTGACCGGCCCGCTCCCCTGACCGGCCCGCTCCCCCGGCCGGGGTCGATCCGGATTCGCCAGGCCCAGGTCGATGAGGCGCGATTAGGGTGATCGCCATGGACCTCACCATCCACACGACCTTCCTTCCGCATGACGAGCCGGACGCCTCCGTGGCCTTCTGGCGTGACACCGTCGGCTTCGAAGTCCGCACCGACGTCGGAGAGGGGAAGATGCGCTGGATCACGGTCGGTCCCGCCGACCAGCCCGGCACGTCGATCCTGCTCGCGCCGCCGGCCGCCGACCCCGGCATCACCGACGACGAGCGCCGCACCATCACCGAGATGATGGCCAAGGGCACCTACGGCTGGATCACCCTGGCCACCGCCGACCTCGACGCCACCTTCGAGCGGCTGCGGGCCGGCGACGCCGAGATTGTCCAGGAGCCGACCGAGCAGCCGTACGGACTGCGCGACTGCGCCTTCCGCGATCCGGCCGGCAACCTGATCCGGATCCAGGAGGTCCGCTGAGGCGCCCGGCGACCGAGGTCCGGCGCGGACACTGGAGGTGACTCAGGGTAATCGTCCGTCGTACCGGGCGAGACGAATGGTCACTCGATCAGGATTCAAGAAGCGCGGCTCTCGGACCTCCATTAACGTGGCGCTATGGCTACCATCGAGTTCGTTACCATCGAGGTCACCGATCCTACGGTCGCCAAGCGGTTCTACACGGAAGCGCTCGGCCTGGAAGACCGGGTGCGCGTGCGCGCCTCGGAGGCACCGACGAGCGGCTTCCGCGGTTTCACGCTGTCACTCATCGTGTCCCAGCCGGCCACCGTCAACGGCATCGTCGACGCCGCTGTCGAGGCCGGCGGCACGGTGCTCAAGCCGGCCGCGAAGTCGCTGTGGGGCTACGGCGGCGTCGTGCAGGCCCCGGACGGCACGATCGTGACGCTCGCGTCCTCGTCGAAGAAGGACACCGGCCCGGCCACCCGACAGATCGACGACGTCGTGCTCCAGCTGGGCGTCGAGGACGTGGCCGCGAGCAAGCAGTTCTACGCCGACCACGGTTTCGTCGTGGCCAAGAGCTATGGCCGCAGGTACGTCGAGTTCGACACGGGCCCGGTGAAGCTGACGCTCTACAAGCGCCGCGCTCTCGCGAAGGTCGCCGGGGTCTCGCCGGACGGCACCGGGGCGCACCGGCTCGGGATCGGCACCGACGCCGGGTCCTTCACCGACCCGGACGGGTTCTCCTGGGAGGCAGCGTCACGCTGACCCGGGCGGCGGCGTCACGCTGATTGCCTCGGCGCTGATGCCCTCGGCGCCGTCGCGCTGATTCCGTCGGCTCCGTCCGAGTTCCGTCGACTCCGTCCGAGTTCCGTCGACTCCGTCCGAGTTCCGTCGACTCCGTCCGAGTTCCGTCGACTCCGTCCGAGGTTCCGGGGTCACGTCTCGGGCGGTTCGCGGCGGCTCAGTTCCACTCCGGTCGGCTCGCGGCGGGCCAGCTCCCGGCCGGGAGGACCGGTGCCGGTCGCCTCCTCCCCGACAGGCTGCCGGCCGGACGACTCCGCAGCCACCAGTCGCGGGTCGGCCGGTGGCTGCCCGCCCGGTCCGGCACCGCTCGGCCCCCGGGCGGGCGACTCCTTGCCGGTGTCCAGCGACCGGCGCACCGCCGAGAGCAGCTGGACCATGCCGAAGAAGCCGAGCAGTACCCAGATCGCGGTGGCCAGGGTGATCGTGCCGGCCGCCAGCCCCGGCATGATCAGGTGCGCTAGTCCGGCGATCGCCAGTCCGACCGCGGCCACGCTGACCCGGCTCGGCCGCTCCCCCACGGTGACGGTGCCGATCTCCTTCATCCCCGCCGAGACCGAACGGGCCCGGGTGTACTCGTGCAACCAGGAGAGCGCCCCGGCCGCCACCACCAGTACGCCGGGGGCGCCGACCAGCCAGAACGCGATCAGCCAGCAGACCTCACCGACCCGGTCGGCCAGCGAGTCGTAGACGTACCCGAGCCGGGTCGTCCGGCCGGTGACCACGGCTACCGCGCCGTCGATGCTGTCGGCCACGGCGGCGAGCAGCACGAATCCCGCCGCCAGGAGCGGCCCGACCGGCCCCGGCCGGGACTGGGCGACCGCCACCGGTGCGCAGACGCAGAGCAGCACCCCGAGCACCGTCACCGCGGTCGGCGACACGTGCAGCCGGGCGAGAACACAGCCCAGCACGTACGACATCCGCAGCCATCGACGCACCGACGTGGTGGCCATCCGGGGGTCGAAGCCGCCGTGCAGCCGCGCCCACTTGTTGGCGTACTCGTCCCACGTCAACCAGTTGCCCACGCTGGCTCAACCGCCGGACGGGGGCCCAGGTCGCGCCCGCGGCCCGGATCGCGGCCGGCTGCGGGCGCGGCGCGACATCGGTTGTCGCCGCACCGGGCCGACGCCGGCTCGGGGCCGCATCCGCTCAGACTCCGACGCCGGCCTGGAGGCTCTGCCAGACCTCGCGGGTCGCGGTCGACCGGTTGAGGGTGATGAAGTGGATCCCCGGCACACCCTCGTCCAGCAGCCGGCGACACATCTCGCTGGCCTGCTGCACGCCGAGCCGGCGCACCGCCTCCGGATCGTCGGCGACCCGGTCGAACTGCGCCGCGAGCGCGGCCGGGAACGGCGCTCCGGAGAGCTGCTGGGAGCGCTCGATCGTGCTGAGTTGGGTGACCGGCATGACGCCGGGCAGGATCGGCGTGTCGCAGCCGGCCGCCGCCACCCGGTCGCGCAACCGGAGGTAGTCGTCGGCGTCGAAGAACATCTGCGTGACCGCGAAGTCCGCCCCGGCCCGGCACTTCTGGATGAAGTACCGCGTGTCGGTGGCGATGTCCGGCGACCGGGGATGTTTGTACGGGAACGCCGCCACCCCGACGCTGAAGTCGCCCGCCTCGCGGACCAGCCGGACCAGCTCCTCGGCGTAGAGCACCCCGGCCGGGTGCCGCACCCACTCGCCCATCGGGTTGCCCGGCGGGTCGCCGCGCACCGCGAGCACGTTCCGCACCCCCGCCCCGGCCAGCCGACCGATCACGTTGCGCAGCTCGGCGACCGAGTGGTTGACCGCGGTCAGATGCGCCATCGGCAGCAGGGTGGTCTCGGTCGCGACCCGCTCGGTCACCGCGACGGTGGTGTCCCGGCTCGACCCGCCGGCACCGTAGGTGACGGAGACGAACGAGGGCCGCAGCGACTCCAGCTCGCGGATCGCCTGCCAGAGCAGCCGCTCGCCCTGCTCCGTCTTCGGCGGGAAGAACTCGAAGGAGAAGGTCGGGGCGGGACCACGGACGAGATCCCCGATCGCCGGCCGCGAGTCGGGGAGGACGGAAGGAAGACCGAGCGCCACGCGGCGACTCTACCGGTCGAAGCGGCCCGATCCCGTACTATTGCTCCCCCTTTGGGATGGCGAGTCCGCTCTTGCGTCCCATCGATCGGATCCGCGCGTACGCCCACGGCTGGCGGCGGGCAGCAGGACCGCCAGCGGGTCGGCGACCCGACACTTCCTCGTGAACCGGAGCCGCGAACGGAGCATCTCAACTCGGGACAGCCACGCCTCACGAACGGAAGGTCCGTATGCGTACCAAGTCCCTCTTGGCCGTCGTTCTTGCCCTGGCCACCACGACCGCATGTACCTCGACGGAGCGACGCCCGGGAGATGCGGCGCCGGCCGGCTCGCCGGGGCCGACCGCCAGTGCCGCCCCTTCCGCCGTACCGTCGACAGCGCGGGCCGAACCGACCGCCTCGACTACGTCAACGGCGCCGATCGTGGCGACCAGACCGCCGTCCCGGGATGACGGGCGGAGTGAGATCCGCAAGACCGACTGGCGCAACGTCACCGTTACCAGGTTGAAGTTCTGCGGCGAGCAGGACGGTGTCGTGCGGTTCCGCAACGGTTCGAACGGCCTTGACATCCCGTGCCGGATGCTCCCGGGTGGGGCACAGCCGGTTTACCGGGAGTTCCTCGTCGAGGAGCCCGCGAACGCGCCGGAGCGGGAGGACGCACTCGTGCTCGTCGAACTCGGCAATCCCGGAGCCGCGAGGCAGCAGGCGCTCGTCCCCATCCAGGTCGGATCCGACGGGAAGACCCGGGTGGCATGGCCCGTCATCAAGGGCGACCCTCCCGGCAGGAACCCGGACGAGGTAATGACGTTCACCTCGTACCGGGTCGAGGACTGGACGGTCGTCGCCGTCGTCAAGCGGTTGGACGGAAGGACGGAGACCCGGCGGTACCGGCAGGCCGGCATGTACGGCCCGTGGGAACGGTTCTGATCAGTTCTCCTGCGCAAGCGAGTCTTTCACCCGCAGGCTGTCCAGGACCTGATCCGTCCGGTCGACCTGATCCACCTGCTTGATCTGGATGTAAACGCCATAGCCGTTATCCGTCGCCGTCAGCAGCACCTCGTTGAAGGAGATCGACGTACCGTCGCAACCAGCCCATTTCCGCACCCAGCCCGTCAGGCCGGCAACGGCAACCGGACGGGCTGGGTGCGGGGTGCATCCGTCGTGGGCCGGCAGCGCCGCAGCCGCCTGTCCCGTGCCGAGCGTCCTGCTGGCGCCGGCGAACACGCCTGGCACTCCGCTGGCCGGGTCCGGCCAGCTGGTGAGATCCGGTCCGACCAGGAGACCGGGGGCTCGGCCTGCCGCCAGGCGTATCGTCGCCGGATTCCAGCCGGCGTCCTTCAACTGCCCCGCCCAGCCGGCGGGCACCGCGATCGAGAGACTGCCCGAGGCGTCGCCGACCCGGACCCATCCAGGAGCGCCGGCTCCTGCGGGGCCGGCAGAACCCGACAGGCCGAACGCCGCGGCGGCGATGCTGACCGCGACCGTCAGCGCCCGGCGGGCGCGTCGACGCCACCGGTGGATTCTGACCTGATCTTGCGCGCCTGCCGTGCCGACGGTCTTTTCGAGCGCTTCGGCGAAGTCCAGGGCGGATGCCCAACGTCGGTGCGGATCGCGATGGAGCGCCCGGAGTACGGCCTCGTCGACCCGCGCCGGTATGCCGGGCCTGAGCTTCGACGGCCGGGACGCCGGCCGGGAGGGGACAAAGCCAGGATGTTCGGATTCTCCGGTGCCGGGAGCCCTGCCGGTGAGCATGTGGTAGGTCAGCGCACCGATCGCGTACACATCGGCCCGGACATCCAGGCCGCCACCCGGACGCGCCTGCTCGGGCGCCATGTAACCGGGTGTGCCGGCCACGACCGTGAAGCCCGACGCGTGCGCGATGGCCTTTGCCAGGCCGAGGTCGGCCACCAGGACGCGCTCTTCGTCGGCGACTCTGTCGAACAGTACGTTCGACGGTTTCAGGTCTCGGTGCAGGACGCCGATCCCGTGGAGTACCGCGACGCTCCGTGCGATGTCTGCCGCGGTCCGCAGCGCGCGCGGGATCAGCATCGGACCACCGGCGAGCCGCTCGGCCAACGTGCCGCCAGCCGCGTACGTCATGACGAAGTACGGCCGTCCGTCGGGCAACTCACCGATGTCCAGCACCCGTACGAGCCGGGACGAATCGGCACGACGCATGATCCGCGCCTCCTCCCCGAACCGGGCCCGGATATCGGCGTGGTAGGCCCAGTTGTCGGCCAGCACCTTGATCGCCACGAATGACTTCAGTGCCTCGTCCTCGGCGAGCCAGACCGTCGCGAAGGCGCCGGAACCCAGGCGTCCGGTGACCCGATAACGACCGATCTTGTGCGGCATTGACACAATCTATAGCGCCTCAGCCGCTGCTTCCGGATGACGGATTCACCGAGGCGGCTGGGCGACGACCGAGGGGCCACGGATGAACGACGACCCGCAGACTGAAGATCTCGCCCGGCTCGCGGCGGGCGGTGACGGCAGGGCGCTCGATGCCCTGCTGGCCCGGATCCGCCCGCATGTGCTCCAGCAGTGTGCCCGCATCCTGCCGTGTCCGCAGGACGCGGAGGAGGCGTGCCAGGACGCGTTGTTGCAGGTGGCCCGCAAGATACCCAGCTTCGAGGGACGTTCGCGGTTCTCCACCTGGTTGCACGTCGTCGCGGCGAACTGCGCACGTCAGACCTACCGCTCGCTCCGTAGGCGGGCGGCCGAACGGGCCGCCTCGCTACCGCTGGCCGAGGTCGCGGATCCACGGCGGACCAGTGTCATCGCCGGCTCACGGCTGGACCTGCTCGACGCGCTGGAACGGTTGGAGGCGCATCGTCCGGAATTGGTCACTCCGCTGGTTCTTCGGGACCTCTGCCAACTCGACTACCATGACATCGCCGAGCAGCTGCAGATTCCTGTCGGCACGTTGAAATCACGGATCCACCACGCACGTAGGCATGTCCGTGGCTCATTGATGGCCGGGTGACCGGAGCGGAATCGGTGTCGGGGCAGAACGTCGTACCCGGGTGTCGTCGCCTGGGGTCACAGGTTGCCGGGCGCGGCGGGACCTCGGTGACCGACGACCGCTGCCTCGGCCACCGGCGGGGCCACGCCGCGCACCTGGATGGTCGGTCTACTAGCGTCATGGCGTGACCGCATCCGCCCCCGTCCCACCGGTCGACCGCGCTGGCCTGCGCCAGCGGGTCGACAACTCGTTGGCCCGGTTCCTCGGCAAACAGCGTGCCTGGATGATCGACATCGACGACAGTCTCGACACGGTCGCCGAGGCGCTGGAGGCGTTCGTGCTCGGCGGCGGCAAGCGGCTGCGGCCGGCATTCGGCTACTGGGGCTTCCGGGGGGCGGGCGGGCTCGACTCCGAGGAGATCGTCAACGGACTGGCCGCGCTGGAGTTCGTGCAGGCCAGCGCCCTGATCCACGACGACCTGATGGACCGGTCCGACACTCGGCGCGGCGAACCGTCGATCCACCGCCGATTCGCCGCCCAGCACCGGGCGGCCGGCTGGGGTGGCGAACCGGACGGGTTCGGCGAGTCCAGCGCCATCCTGCTCGGCGATCTCTGCCTGGTCTGGTCCGACGAACTGCTGCACGGCAGCGGCATCGACCCGATCGTGGTCAGCCGGGCTCGTCCGGTGTTCGACGAGATGCGCGCCGAGGTCACCATCGGGCAGTACCTGGACGTGCTCGCCCAGGCGACCCGGGACGCCTCGGTCGACCGGGCCAGCAAGGTGGCCAGGTACAAGTCCGCCAAGTACACGGTCGAGCGCCCGCTGTTGTTCGGCGCCGCGCTCGCCGACGCTCCCGCCGAGCTGCGGGCCGCGTACTCGGCGTACGGGCTGCCGCTGGGCGAGGCGTTCCAGCTCCGGGACGACGTACTCGGTGTCTTCGGCGATCCCGACCAGACCGGCAAACCGGCCGGCGACGACCTGCGGGAGGGCAAACGTACCTATCTGGTGGCGGCGGCCCTGGAGACGACCAGCCCGGCCGGGCGGGAGTTGCTGAACCGACGGCTCGGCGACCCCGGGCTTGACCCGGCCGGCATCGAGGTGCTGCGCGAGATCATCACCAGCAGCGGGGCACTGGACCGCACCGAGCGGCGGATCGCCACGCTCACCGACACCGCGCTGGCCGCACTGGTCGGTGCCGACCTGGACGACGAGGCCCGCGAGGTGCTGGTCGACCTCGCCGTCGTGGCCACCCGCCGCAAGGAGTGACCGGCACGACCCGGCACCGCTCCTTTCCCCGGCTGCCGGAGCAACCGCCGGCCCGGACCACCCGGGACTGGGGATGCTGTTCTCGTGCGACCCGTCGGCGAGCTGCCTTCCCCGGAGCGACCCAACCGGCTCCGGCTGGCCGGACTGGCCGCAAGTGCCACGCTGTCGGCCGGTGCCTACGGGGCGGGAGCACCGCTGACGGGTCCCGTCGAGGCGGCGGCGCCGGACACCTGGGGTTACTGGCTCGGCCTGGCCGGTTGGGTCGCCGGACTGGCCGCGCTGGCGGGCATTTGGTGGCGGCTCGGGGCGCGGGTGCGGCGCCGGCCGGCGAGCGTGCCACTGGGGTGGCTGCTGCGTACCGGGCTGCTCTGGGCGACTCCGCTGCTGGTCGCACCCCCCATCGCCAGCCGGGACGCCTACGCCTACGCCTGCCAGGGCGCGCTCTGGCTCGACGCCGTCGACCCGTACGCCGTCGGGGTGCTGCCGGGCGGATGCGTCTGGTCGGACGCGGTACCCGCGCTCTGGCGGGACACCCCGAGCCCGTACGGTCCGCTGGCGCTGGCCCTTGCCGGCGGGGCGGTCGCGGTGGCCAGGCTGGTCGGCACCTCCACCGACGGCCAGCTACTGGTCGCCGTCGCACTGCTCCGGGTCCAGGCGCTGGCCGGCGTCGTACTCGTCGCCGGCTTCCTGCCCCGGCTGGCCCGGGCCGGTGGTCTCGACCCGGTGCAGGCCTGCTGGCTCGGCCTGGTCTCCCCACTCGTGCTGGTTCACGCGGTCGGCGGGGCACACAACGACGCCCTGGTGCTGGGGCTGGTCGTGAGTGCGCTGTCCCTGGCGGCCGGCGGACCGTCGGCGTTCGGCACGCCGATGATGCGCCTCCGGCGGGGTGCCAGCCGGGCGGGGCTCGGTGCCGCTCCGGGAGGGCTCGGTGCCGCTCCAGGAGGGCTCAGTGCCGCTCCAGGAGGACTCGGCGCGAGTCGGGCGGGGTTCATCACCGGTGCACTGCTCGGCCTGGCGGTCGCGATCAAGATCACTGCGATCGTGGCACTGCCGTTCGCCCTCCTGATCATCACGGTCCGGCCCGGCGTACTCCCCGATCGTCGGCAGATCGCGGCCTCGGTAACCGCCGGATCGGCCGGTTCGGTCCTGGCGTTCGCGGCGGTGACCCGGGCCACCGGGCTCGACCTCGGCTGGATCTCCGCCCTCTCCGACACCGGCCGGCTCGTGCAGTGGACCTCGGTACCGACCGGGCTGGGCATGGCGGCCGGCTACCTGCTGCGGCTCGCCGGGCAGCCGGATGCGGTCGATGCCGCGGTGACGGCGGCCCGGCTCCTCGGCTTCGTCGCGCTGGCCGGGGCGATCGCGGCCCTGCTGGTCCGGGCCGGTCAGGCCGTCGCGGCACCCGACCCGACCCGCGCCCGCCGTCGCCTGGTGACCCTCACCGGCCTGGCCTTCACCGCCCTCGCCCTGCTCTCCCCGATCTTCTACCCGTGGTACGGGCTGATCGCCGTCACCGTGCTCGCGGCGGGACTCCGCGCGTGGCGCCAGGTCCACCGGGTCGCGGTCGCGGTGATCGTGCTCAGCTTCCTGGTCCTGCCCGGCGGACTCGGGCTGGCCGTGCTGACCAAACTGCCCGGTGCCCTCTTCGACGTGGCCCTGGTGGCGGTGCTCACCGCCGTGGCCTACCGGAGGTGGCGGTCCCGGTCCCGACGCTGACGCCCGCCGGAGTCCCTCCGGTCGGTCCCGGACGATTCTCGGTGGAGGCCGGACCGGTCGGTCCCGGGCGATTCTCGGTGGAGGCCGGACCGGTCGGTCCCGGGCGATTCCCGGTGGAGGCCGGACCGTCGCCGGTCGAGCAGCCGGAGCAGTGCGGCGCCCTGCCCGGCGGCCGGGGTCCGCTGGATGCCGGCCCGGCCCAGCCGGACCCATACGGCAAGGGTCAGCAACACCAGGGCGAAGCCGAACAGCAGGTCCTCCACCGGCGCGTACGCCAACCGCGGGCCGAGGATCGCGTCCGGGTCGTACCGGACGATGTCCCGGCCGGTCAGGATGCCATTGGAGATCAACTGGAAGAACACGATGATCGGGTACGTGGCCCAGAACACCGGCCGGAGCAGCAGCCGGGTACGCAGCGCGAAGAGGTCGACCAGCACCGCTCCGGCCACCCCGAGTAGGGCGGCCACCGTGTAGCTCACGGCGACTCGTCGTGGCTCGGGCCTCCACCTGAGCGGCCTGGCAGAATCGGCGACTCGTCACCGGCCGGCCAGCGCAGCACGGCGCGGACCGCCTCGAAGCCGAGGACAGCACAGCAGGGTACGACGACGAAGAAGAGCAATTCGTCCAGCGGCAGGTCGCCGGGGAGCAGTACCCCGGTGGTCTGCGCCGGGTCGAAGGTCCAGTGCCCGGCGGCGATCGCGACCAGGTCCCAGAGCGCGAAGAGCACCACCACGGGTAGCAGGGTGAGCAGCAACCGCCGCCACCGCCGCAGCACGTTGACCCGCAGGACCGGCTCCAGCCACAGCGCGGCGCCGACGCACCCGGCGAGCACCGCCAGGTAGCTGAATCGCTCCATCCGGCCGGATCCGCTCAGAAGCCGGTGGCCTGGGCCCGGCGCTTGACCTCGCGGGCCCGATCGTCGCCGAGCGCCGCCGCCGGGGTGCCCGGCAGGGTGTCGTCCGGCAGGTAGAGCCAGCGCAACGCCGCCTCGTCGTCGTAGCCGGCGTCGTGCAACAGGGTGAGGATGCCCGGCAGGTGCTTGCGTACGGTCCGGTTCGCCACCAGCTCGGCCGGGATCACCCGGGTCCCGTCCCGACGGACCGCCAGCAGTTCGCGGTCCCGGATCATCTGGTGCACCTTGCTGATCGACACCTCGAGGCGCTCGGCGACGTCCGGGAGGCTCAGCCAGCCGGTCGGCTCGGTCGGCTGCGGGTCGGCGGGTGAGGATTCGGTCACCCGTTCACCTTGCCACGCCGCCGCCGGGCCGGGCGAACGGCTCCCCGACTCCCCCGCTAGTGGCGCCGGCACCACGCCTGAGCAGGACGACACCGGCAAATCCCGCGAAAAGTGATCTCCGTCGAGCGCGGAACGGCAACACGAAGTTCTCGCTTCGGTGTCGGCTGTGGCATCCTGTTCTGCCCCTGCCCCCTGGAGACATAGACTGCCTGCCGATGGACATACAGGTCGCCGACACGCTGCTGAACTCGCTGATCGACGGACGCTACCGCATCCGCGGTCGCGTGGCCCGTGGTGGGATGGCGACCGTCTACACCGCCATCGACGAGCGGCTCGACCGTACGGTCGCGATCAAAATCATTCACCCCACCCAGGCGCAGGCCGCGCAGGTACAGCTCGCCGGGTTCCTGGAGCGGTTCACCGACGAGGCCAAGACCATCGCCCGGCTGACCCACCCGAACGTGGTGGCCGTCTACGACCAGGGCACCCACGGCGGCCTGCCGTACCTGGTCATGGAGTACGTCCGGGGCCGGACCCTGCGCGAGATCCTGGCGGAGCGCAAGCGGCTCAACCCGAGCGAGGCGCTCGCGATCATGGAGCAGATGCTCGCCGCGATCGGCGCCGCGCACCGGGCCGGCCTGGTGCACCGGGACGTGAAACCCGAGAACGTGCTCGTTGCCGAGGCGCCGAGTGGCGGCGCGGGCAACCTCGTCGACAGTGTGGTGAAGGTCGCCGACTTCGGGCTCGCCCGGGCGGTCGAGGCGAGTTCCGACACCGAGGGCGGCAACCAGCTGATGGCCACGGTCGCCTACGTGGCACCGGAACTGGTCACCGAGGGCCGCGCCGATCCGCGTACCGACGTCTACGCCGCCGGGATCGTGCTCTTCGAGATGCTCACCGGCCGGGTCCCGTACGATGCCGACCGCGCCGTGGACGTCGCCTGGCAGCACGTGGACCGGGACGTGCCACCGCCGTCCGGGCTGGTTCCCGGCGTGCCGCCGGTCCTCGACGAGCTGGTCCGCCGGGCGACCCGGCGCGACCCGGGAGCCCGGCCGACGGACGCGGGCGCGTTCCAGGCCGCGGTCCAGGTGGTCCGGGACGACCTCGGCACCGTCGCCAACGCCAACACGGCGGTACTGCGGCAGATCCCCGCCGTCGACCAGCCGACCATGGTGGTGCAGCAGCCGACCATGGTCGTCTCGTCGGTACAACCCTCGCAGCGACCGGCCTGGGCCCGCCTGCCCGACCAGCCCCGGGAAGGCAGCACCCCGCACCGCCGCCGCGCGGCGGCCAGCTCCGGTTCCGATTTCCTCGGCCGGGTCCGCGAGGTCGGCGGGCGACTCTTCGCCGGCCGGGTCCCGGTTGTGGTGACCGTGGTCGCGCTCGCCCTGGTGATCGGGATGGCCGGCTGGTGGTTCGCGTTCGGCCGTTACACCGAGACGCCGAACCTGGCCGGACTGGCCGGGACGGAGGCGGAGGCCCGGGCCGAACGGTCGGGCTTCGAGGTCAAGTACGCGGATCCCCGCTACAGCGAGGACATCGCCAAGGACAAGGTGCTCGCCCAGGATCCCGAGTCGACGAGCCGGATCCAGCGGGGCGGCACGATCACCCTCACCCTCTCCCTCGGCCCGGAGCGCTTTCCCGTCCCGGACGTGGTCGGCAAGACCCTCGACCTTGCCCAGCTCGACCTGGAGAACGCGAACCTGGTCATGGCCCGCGGCACCGACCGGTACGACGACAACCTGCCGGAGGGCGTGGTGATCGCCACCAGCCCGAAGGTCGGCACCGAGGTCAAGCCGGGCGACAAGATCACGGTTATCGTCAGCAAGGGCAAGGCGCCGATCAGCGTCCCGGTCCTGGTCGGCAAGGACATCAAAGAGGTACGCAACATCATCAAGGAACTCGGCCTCAAGCTCAGCGAGGAGTACAAGGATTCCGACAAGCCCAAGGACCAGGTGATCGCGCAGACCCCGCCGGACGGCTCCGGCGTCGTGAAGAACGCGCAGATCAAAGTCGAGGTCAGCAACGGACCACCGGCCATCAACATGCCCCGGGTGATCGACCTGCCCTGCCAGCAGGCGAAGCAGCTCCTGGAGGGCCAGGGTCTGGCCGTCGCGGTGCAGCTCAACCCGAACGGGACGGTGCGGATCCAGAACCCGAACGAGAACACTCCGGTGCCGCCAGGGACCCAGGTTGTCCTCACCTGTCTCTGAATCCGCCTCTGAGCGCGTCGCCACCTCCGGCAGCGGGTCCGGCGGCCGGGTCGCGCCGAGCCGGCCCGTCGGCTCGCACACGCCCACCTCCGGCGGGCTGGCCAGGGCGGCCCTGCCGTACGCCGACGCGGTCGGTTCGGAGGTGGTGCAGGTCTACGTCGGCAACTCGCGGGGCTGGGCGCTGCCCCCGGGTGACCCCGGGCAGGACGCGGCGTTCCGGGCCGGCTGTGCGGAACGCGGGCTGGTGGCGTACATCCACGCGTCGCTGCTGGTGAACCTCGGCTCGCCCACCCCGGCGACCGTCGAGAGGTCGGTGGCGACCCTGGCGCACGCGCTGGACCGGGCCGCCGCGATCGGTGCCGCCGGGGTGGTCTTCCACGCCGGCAGTGCGGTCGACGCCGGGCACGCCGAGGCGGCGATGCGTCAGGTACGCGAGGGGCTGCTACCGCTGCTCGACTCGGCTGCCGCCAGCGGCGGGCCGAAGCTGCTGGTGGAGCCGAGCGCCGGTGGCGGCCGGTCGCTGGCTTCCCGGGTCGAGCACCTGGAGCCGTACCTGGCGGCCGTCGACTGGCACCCGTGGCTCGGCGCCTGCTTCGACACCTGTCACGCCTGGGCCTCCGGGCACGACCTGGCCCGGGAGGGCGGCATGCGCGAGACGCTGGACACGCTGGTCGACGCGATCGGCGCGGAGCGGCTGTGGCTGATTCACGCCAACGACTCACGGGACCTGTGCGGCTCGACCCGGGACCGGCACGAGACGATCGGCAAGGGCAGCATCGGCGAGTCGGCCTTCGCCGAGCTGATGACCCATCCGGCGACCGCCGGCATCCCGGTGGTCGTCGAGACGCCGAGCGAGAATCACGGACACGCCGACGACATCGCCACCCTCAAGCGCCTCCGCCCCTGACTCCGGCCCCTCTCCCGGTGGGGCGGAGGATCTGGACGGCGTAGCGTGGCGGCGGTGAGACGGGGTGTGCGGGGGATGCTGCTGGCCGGGCTGCTGACCGCGCTCACGGCAGCCGGCTGCGGCAGCCACTCGACGGGCACGCCCGGCGACCCGGCGACCGGCGCGGCCGGTGGTCGGTCGACCGGCTCGGCCGGTGGCGGGGGTGCCCCGGCCACCCCGTCCGGGCCGACGGCGACCCGCCCCGGCGATCCGCCGGGCGCACTCTCCGGGTTCGCGTACGACATCTCCACGGTCACCGCCGCCGACCTGGGCGCGAGCTGGCGGCCCGGCTGCCCGGTCGGGCCGGAGCAGCTCCGGCGGATCCGGCTCGGCTACTGGGACTTCGACGGCCGACCCCGGGTCGGCACGATCGTCGTGCACCGGTCGGTCGCCGCCGAGGTGGTCGAGATCTTCGCCACCCTCTACCGGGAACGCTTCCCGATCCGGCGGCTACAGCCCGTCGACGCGTACGCCGGCAGCGACGACCGCTCGATGGCCGACGACAACACCTCCGGCTTCAACTGTCGCCGGGCGGTCACCACCGGCGCGGAAAAGTGGTCCGCGCACGCGTACGGGAAGGCGATCGACGTCAACCCGGCGGAGAATCCGTACCTGATCGGCGGTCGGGTCCTGCCGCCCGCCGGGGTGGCGTACCGGGACCGCTCCGGTTACCGACCGGGGATGGCGGTCCGCGGCGGCGTACTGGTCGAGGCGTTCGCCGCCGCCGGCTGGCAGTGGGGCGGCGGCTGGCGCTCCCCGGACTACCAGCACTTCACCCGCACCAGCGGCTGACCCGCCGACCCGTCCGGCCGCGATCCCGGCGGGGTGTGATCCCTGCCGGCCGCGATCCCCTCCGGACGCGATCCCGGCGGGGCAGCGATCCCTGCCGGCCGCGATCCCGGCAGGGCAGCGATCCCTGCCGGCCGCGGTCCCGGCGGCCGGTTCGGTCAGCGCCGGAAGATCTGGGTGAGCACGGTGACGGCCAGCTCCACTCCGGCGTCGTCCAGATCGTGGTGGGTCACCAGCCGGGCGGCGCGCGGGCCGAGCACCGAGACGAGTACGCCCCGGTCCCGGGCCGCCGCAGCCAGCTCGGCCGCCTCGATCCCGCACTTGGTCAGGTCCAGCGGAACGATGTTGGTGCGGACCGGACCGGCCAGCACCCCGAACGGGGCGAGCGCGTCCGCCAGCCGGGCCGCCCGAGCGTGGTCCTCGGCCAACCGCCGCACGTGATGGCGCAGCGCGTACCGGCCGGCGGCGGCGAGGATCCCCGCCTGGCGCATCCCGCCACCCATCCGCTTGCGGATCACCCGGGCCCGGGCGATCCGTTCCGCGCTGCCGACCACCAACGAACCGACCGGCGCGCCGAGCCCCTTGGAGAGGCAGACCGACAGGGTGTCGAACAGCTCACCGTAGCTGGCCAGCGGCACGCCGTCGGCGACGTGCGCGTGCCAGATCCGGGCGCCGTCGCAGTGCAGTCCGATCCCGGCGTCGTCGGCGACCCGGCGCAGCTCACCGAGGGTGGCCAGCGGGATCACCCCGCCGCCGCCCCGGTTGTGGGTCTGCTCGACCGCGATCGCCCGGGTCGGCACCGCGTGGTAGCCGTCCGGTCGGATCATCGCCGCGACCACCTCCGGGTCGAGGTCGGCGCCGGCCGGCGACCAGGTCCGGGTGGAGACGCCGCCGATCGCGGCCGCCGCGCCGATCTCGTACGTCACGACGTGCGCGTCAGCGTCGCAGAGCAGTTCCTCGCCGGGCGGCACCAGCAGCTGGATGGCGATCTGGTTGGCCATCGAGCCGGTCGGGGCGAAGAGGGCCGCCTCGTGACCGAAGAGGGCGGCGACCTCGGCTTCGAGGGCGTTGACGGTCGGGTCCTCGGCGTAGACGTCGTCGCCGACCTCGGCTGCGGCCATCTCGGCGCGCATGCCTGCGGTGGGTCGGGTGACGGTGTCGGACCGGAGGTCGACCGGGCGGTCCGGGTCCGGGGTCGGGGACGCGTTCCGGGCGCCGAACGGGACGAGCCGGGAGATCGGGTCGTCAGCCACGAAGCATCTCCGCTACCAGGAAGGCGAGTTCCAGCGACTGCTGGGTGTTGAGCCGGGGGTCGCAGGCGGTCTCGTAGCGGTCCGGCAGGTGGATGTCCTCGATCGCCTGCGCGCCGCCGAGGCACTCCGTGACGTCCTCGCCGGTCAGCTCGACGTGCAGGCCGCCCGGGTGCGTCTCCAGCGACCGGTGCACCTCGAAGTAGCCGAGCACCTCGTCGACGATCCGGTCGAAGTGCCGGGTCTTGTAGCCGTTGGACGACTCGTGGGTGTTGCCGTGCATCGGGTCGCACTGCCAGACGACCTTGGCGCCGGCCGCGGTGACCTTGGCCACGATCGGCGGCAGTACCTCCCGGACGCGGCCGTTGCCCATCCGGCTGATCAGGGTGAGCCGGCCCGGGATGTTCTCCGGGTTCAGCTTCTCGCACAGCTCGATCGCCTGGTCCGGGGTGGTGGTGGGGCCGAGCTTGACGCCGATCGGGTTGGCGATCCGGGAGATGAAGTCCAGGTGCGCCCCGTCGATCTGCCGGGTGCGCTCGCCGACCCAGAGGAAGTGCCCGGACAGCCCGTACGCCCGGCCGTCGGAGACCCGGGTCAGCGCCCGGTCGTACTCCAGGGCCAGCGCCTCGTGCGAGCAGTAGAGGGTGACGGTGCGCAGTGCCTCCTCCTCGGTCAGCCCGCAGGCCCGGATGAAGGCGAGCGCCCGGTCGATCTCCCGGGCGATCGCCTCGTAGCGCTCGCCGGCCGGGGAGTTCTTGACGAAGCCCTTGTTCCAGTCGTGCACGGCGTGCAGGTCGGCCAGCCCTCCGGCGAGGTACGCCCGGAGCATGTTCATCGCGGCGGCCGAGTTCGCGTACGCCCGGATCATGCGCTGCGGGTCGGCGATCCGTGCCTCCGGCACCGCCTCCAGCGAGTTGATCATGTCGCCCCGGTACGCCGGCAGCCCTCGCGCGTCGGTCGGCAGCGACCGCGGCTTGGTGTACTGCCCGGCCACCCGGGCCACCTTCACCACCGGCAGCGACGCCCCGTACGTCAGCACCACCGCCATCTGCAGCAGCGTCCGGGCGTTGGCCAGCAGGTGGCTCTCGGTGTTGTCGGTGAAGGTCTCGGCGCAGTCGCCGCCCTGGAGCAGGAACGCCCGCCCCTCGCAGACCAGCGCCAGCCGCTGCCGGAGCTGGTCGACCTCGTAGGGCGCGACGATCGAGGGCACGTTCTGAAGGATCTTGCAGACCTCGTCCACCACCGCCGGATCCGGCCACGGCGGTGTCTGGGCCCGGGGCAGTTCCCGCCATCTGTCCAGGCCGAGCGCCTCGTCCTCGGCGGAGTCCTCGGTCGGCCGGCTGGTCTGCAGCGCGGTGTTGCCCACCGCGGGGTAGCTCAACTGGTGCCACTCATGGCGCATGTCTGAAAGCGTACGGCGGAACCCGCACGATGCCGGGAGCGAGGTATGCCCGTCCGAAGCGTGGGAGCCCGCCCGAGGCGCCCGGGCGGGCCGGGGATCCGGCGATACCGGGGCGATCAGGCCGGCCCGATCGGCGAGCGATCAGGTCGGCTCGGTCGGGGAGCCGGACGGGGCCGGGGTGTGGCCGCCGATCGCCTCCTTGGCGATGCACCACTGCCCGTCGGCCCGGGCGACCGTGAAGAGCACCTTGGTCGCGCTGGTCTTGCCACCGACCTTCACCGTGATCGAGGTGCTGACATCCTGGTCGGCACCGTTGGCCCGGACATCGGTGATCTTCGCCGCCGAGACCGAGAAGTGCTTGGCGAAGTCGCCGTTCGGGCCGGTGGCCGCCTGGTCGAAGGACTCCCGCAGCGGCTCGCAGAGCTGTTCGCGGCCATCCGCGACACTCTTCGCCTTCATCGCGTCCAGATATGCCTGCACCCGCTCCCGGGCCCGGTCCGGGCCCTCGTCCGGGGTGGGGGTGGGCTCGGCGCCCTGCCCGACGAGCCCGTCGAACACGCTACAGCCGGCCAGACCCAGCGGCACCATCGCCAGCACCGTGACCACGCCGACCAGCCGCCGCCGTACGCCGACCATCGCGCTCCTTTCACCGAGGGGGTTCCCACCCTAGTCGAGCCGCCGTCGAGCGGCCCGCCCCGACGCCCCGGCGAGGCGGGCAGCCGGCAGCCGGCGGCCGGTCACACCGGCGCCGGTTCCGGGGTACGAGCCTCGGCCGGAACGCGCAGTCCGGGGCGGAGCAGGAGCGTGACCAGCAGGGACAGCACCGCCATCACGGTCATCGCCATCCCGACCGGCAGGTACTGGGCGACGGTGCCGGCCAGCGTCGCCGCCACCGCCTGCATGGTCAGCATCCCCGAGGAGTGCAGTCCGAGCGCCTGGCCGCGCATCTGACCCGGGGTGAGATCGACGAGGCGCTGCTGGAGCAGGACCCCGGCGCCGAATCCGGCCGAGGCCGTCGCCACGGCGAGCGCGGCGACCGGCAGCGGGATCGGCAGGGCGAAGAGCAGGTACGGCACCCCGAGCGAGAGTTGCAGCGGCGTGACGAGCCGCTGCCGCCACCGGGCCGGGACGAACCGGCCGACGACGGTGTCTCCGGCGAGCATCCCGAGGGCACCGGCGACGAAGAGCACCCCGGCCGATTCCGGGGCGTACGGGATGAACAGCGCCTCGCAGCCGACGACGAGCCCGTTCGGCAGCCACAGCGCGAGGTAGACGTACCGGCGGGCGGGTGCCGCCCAGAGCCGGGCGTTGACCTGCCAGGTCTGCCGCACCGACGGCCGGCCGGCGGCCCTCGGTGGGCGGCCGGTGAGGCCGAACCGGGCGACCAGGGCGGCGCTGAGGTACAGGTCGGCGCCGATCAGCAGCACCTGGCGCGGGGCGACGACGGCCAGCAGGGCACCGCCGAGCGCGAAGCCGGTGATCTGCATCGCTCCGACCGACATGTTCATGACCGACCGGCCGAGCAGGTAGCCGCCGTCCGGCAGGATCTCGCCGAGCAGTCCCCAGCGGACCCCGCCGCCCATCGAGCCGGCCAGCCCCATCAGCCCGATCACCACGAACATGGCCCCGATCGGCATTCCGGGCAGCGCCATGGTGAGGGTGGCGGCGCAGAGGAAGAGGGTGACGCTGACCAGCGCGGCGCGCGGCGGCACCCGGTCGGCCATCGAGAGCAGGGTGGTGGCGCCGAGCATCTGGGCGAAGGAGGGGCCGAAGAGGCTGAGCGCGGCGAGCAGCGGTGACCCGGTGGCGGAGTACACCAGGGTGCCGAGGGCGAGCCCGTTGACGGTGCCCGCCGCGACCTGGGCGGCGGTCGCCAGGAAGAGCGGGCGGAACTCGGGGACCCGGAACAACTGTCGATAGGTTCGCACGGCAGCAGTCTGGGTGGACCGTCCGGCGAGCCGTTACCTTTTCACCTGGAGACGAAACCGGAGGTGGTCGTGGGGCTCTGGCTGCTCGACGCGGACGTGCTGGCCCGCAGCCGGTTCGCCGTCTCGCCCCTGGTCGAGACTGTCGCGGCCCTCAAGGCGCTGGGCGGGCATCCGACGCTCCCGGGTCAGCGGGCCTGGCTCGACACGCACTCGGCCGCGTACCGGTCCCGGCTGGCCGGCGACCCGTTCAGCGCGGCGTTCGTCCGGGCCGCCTTCCCGCCGCGCTGGCTGCCCGACTTCCTCGGCACGCCGGCCGGCTTCGTCGGCGCGCCGGCCGGCGACGCCGAGGTGACGTTCGCCGGCGAGCTGCGCCGGATCCGCGAGACGCCGGCCGGGACGGCCCGGGCCGACCTGCAGGCCGGCCTCGACGCGCCGCTCCCGGCCGAACTGGGCGGCGCCGACCTGCCGGAACGCGTCGCCGAGCTGCTGGAATGGGTCTGGACCCGCACGCTGCGCCCGGACTGGCCGCGCCGGCAGCGACTCTTCGAGGCCGACATCGTGTCCCGGACCCACCTGCTCAGCTCGGGCGGCTGGGCGGCCACCCTGGACGAGATGCGACCGGGGATGCGCTGGTTGGGGCACGGCCGGCTGCAGATCAACACGTACGACCTGCCGCCGGTGGACCTCGGCGACGCCGGGCTGCTCTTCGTGCCGAGTACGTCGGCCCGGGGCTGGGTCGGTTCCGACCGTCCGGACCGACACACGGTGGTCTACCCGTGCCGGGGAATCCTGGCCGATCCGGCCTACGGCGCCCCTCCGGCGGCACTGAGCCGACTGCTCGGCCCGGTCCGGGCGGAGATCCTCGCCCGGCTGGAGTCGCCGGCGAGTACCACCGGGCTGGTCGCGGCGACCGGGCACGGGCTGGGCTCGGTCGGCGGGCACCTGCGGGTGCTGCTCGACGCCCAGCTCGTGCGGCGACGCCGCTCGGGGCGGTACGTGCTCTACTTCCGCACGCCCGACGGCGACCGGCTGGTCCGGATCAGCCGGCGGTCCGACGAGCGGACCGCCGGCTGAGGTCCCGGCCGGAGACCCCGGCTGAGACCGGGCTGAGACCCGGGCTGAGCCGCCCTGGTCGACGAACCCGGCCGAGTTGCCGGTGGAGCCTAGTCGAGCAGGGCGGTCACCGTGCCGGCGGCGACCGTCCGGCCGCCCTCCCGGACGGCGAAGCCGAGCCCGACGTCCATCGCGATCGGCTTGCCCAGCTCGACCGTGATCGTCACGGTGTCGCCGGGGGCGACCTGGGGCAGCTCGCCCAGGTCCACCGCGCCGACCACGTCGGTGGTCCGGAAGTAGAACTGCGGCCGGTAGTTGGCGTGGAACGGCGTACGCCGACCGCCCTCGGCGGTGGTCAGCGCGTAGAGCTGGGCGGTGAACCGGCGGTGTGGCGTGACGCTGCCCGGCAGAGCCACCACCTGCCCCCGCTGCACCTGGTCGCGCTTGACCCCGCGCAGCAGTACGGCCGCGTTGTCCCCGGCCTGCGCCGACTCCAGCGACCGGCCGAAGGTCTCCAGCCCGATCGCCACGGTCGACAGGGTCGGGGCGAGCCCGACCACCTCGACCGGGTCACCGGCGCGCAGCGAGCCGCGCTCGACGGCTCCGGTCACCACGGTCCCCCGGCCGGAGATGGTGAGCACGTTCTCGATCGGCATCAGGAACGGCCGGTCGAGTTCGCGCGGCGGCACCGGGACGTACCGGTCGACCGCGTCGAGCAGGTCCGCGATGGACCTGACCCAGCCGGGGTCGCCCTCCAGCGCCCGCAGTGCGGAGACCCGCACCACCGGCACCTCGTCACCGGGAAAGCCGTACTCGCTGACCAGCTCCCGCACCTCCAGCTCGACCAGGTCCAGCAGTTCGGGGTCGGTCACCGCGTCCGCCTTGTTCAGCGCCACCACCAGGTACGGCACCCCGACCCGCTGGGCGAGCAGGATGTGTTCCCGGGTCTGCGGCATCGCGCCGTCCAGCGCCGAGACGACCAGGATCGCCCCGTCCACCTGCGCCGCCCCCGTGATCATGTTCTTCACGTAGTCGGCGTGGCCCGGCATGTCGACGTGCGCGTAGTGCCGGGTGGCGGTCTCGTACTCGACGTGCGCGATGGTAATGGTGATGCCCCGGGCGACCTCCTCCGGCGCCCGGTCGATGCCGTCGAAGGCGACGAACCGGTTGACCGCCGGGTCCCGGTCGGCGAGCACCTTCGTGATCGCGGCGGTCAGCGTGGTCTTGCCGTGGTCGACGTGTCCCATCGTGCCGATGTTGAGGTGCGGCTTGGTGCGTACGAACTGGCTCTTGGCCATCGGAATGTCCTCATTGCAGAGACGGGTCGGCGGGCGACGAGCGCGGGCGGGTGCCAGACCGCGAGAAGGGAGACCGCGCCAGAACCGCGCATCCGGTGCGCCAGGAAAGGGCGGCACCGGGGATCCGGGCCACCCTCCTCCGTGGGTTCTGCTGGTGCGGGAGGAGGGTCAGCCTCGCGCGCCGCTATCCAGCCGGTTCGGCTGGATCGGCTGGACCGGCAGCGCGGCAGGGTGGGACGACGCCAGGCACACGGCGGCGGGGCCCAGCAGGAGGAACCCTGCGGGCCGCACAGAGCCGAGCGTGCCGAACATGGCGATCACGTTAGGCGAGAACGCCGCCAGCCGCGACCGGTATTCCCGGCGCCGCCAGCACCGCCGGTCAGCGGTCCAGTTCGGCGCGGATCTCGGCGGCGGTCGCCAGGTCGGTGGCGAGCGCCGCACGCTCGTCGGCGGAGAGTTCCACCGCGTCGACCTCGGCGAGCAGCCGGGCCGCCGCCTCAGGATCGCCGGTGCGCCAGCGCAGTTCGGCGAGGTAGACCAGCGCGGGAAGCCGCTGCGCGGGTGCCGCGTCCGCGTGCCGGGCGAGGCCGTTCTCCAGTACCCGGATCGCGGCGCTCTCGTCGCCGTGCGAGTCGGCCTGCCGGGCGGCGGTGGCCACCACCCGGGTCAGCCGGCCTCCCGGTCCGGTCCGGTCGCCGGAGCCGTCGGCACCGGCGCTCCCGCCGTCCCCGGTGCCGCTAGTACCGCTGGTACTGGCCTCGTCCGGGTCGCCGTGCCGGCTGATCCGCAGCCAGTTGCCGCCCGGGTCGACCACCGTGAACCCGGCCGCGGTGCCCTGGCGGCGACGCGGCCGGGTCATCCGGGGAATCCCGGCGACCGGCACTTTGCCGAACGCGGCCCGCAGCCCTGCCGCGAACGCGGTGTGCAACTCGCCGGTGTCCGGGACGAGCAGCACCACGCTTCCCATCGAGTCGGCCGGGTCGAACTGGGGTACGGCGAAGAAGTGCAGTTCGATCCCGCCCCGCCGGACGGCGGCGTACGGGTTGGGACGCTGCTGCCGGTACGTCACCTCGAAACCGAGGGCGGTGTAGAACGGCAGGACGTCGTCCAGGTCTCGGCAGGGCAGGCCGGGGATGGCGAGTTCGGTGGGCACGCAAACATCGTACGCTGTTCGGAGTAATGCTGGCGAGAGGGCCTGAAATGGAGTACCCGGGGCGCGGCGACGCGGCGCGCACGATGGCGCTGCTCTGGGACGGTGCGCCCGTCCCCCGACGCGGGCCGCGACACCGGCTCGACCTGACCCGGATCGTCGACACGGCGATCGCCGAGGCCGACCGCGCCGGACCTGCCGCGCTGTCGATGCGGGCCCTGGCCCAGACGCTCGGCATCGGTGCCGCCTCGCTCTACACCTACGTGCCGGGCAAGGCCGAGCTGCTGGAGCTGATGGTCGACCGGATCGCCGCCGGCCAGCCCCTGCCCCGCGCCGACGCGGGTTGGCGGGCCGGACTGGGTGAGCTGGCCGCCGCCGACCTCGCCGCCTTCCGGGCCCACCCCTGGCTGCTCCAGGTGGCGACGTCGCGCACCGTCTTCGGCCCGCACGTGATCACCCGCTATGACGCCGCACTGGCGCTGCTCGACGGGTACGGCCTGGCCGCGATCGAGGTGGCGTCCTGCGTCGCGGCCGTCGAGTCGTACACCAGGGGCGCGGCGGCGGCGGTGGTCGAGGCCGAACAGGCGCCCCGGCAGACCGGCAGCACCGACGACGAGTGGTGGGAACGGCGCGCCCCGCTGCTGGCCGAACGGATGGCCGGACGGTTTCCCCGGCTCGACGCACTCGGTGCGGCGGGGGCGTTCGCGGTCTCCGACAGCACGCTCCCCTACACCCTTCGACGGGCGCTGGACCGCTTCGACTTCGGGCTCGACCTGGTCCTCGACGCGATCGGGGCCCGGATCACGGCGGCCGGCCGGTGACCCCGGCCGGCCGTGACCCGCGGGACGGTAC